>JAFLCC010000004.1 GCA_017302835.1 Deltaproteobacteria bacterium
TTAACGATATTGATCATACAAAAACAAAAGCAGCCCACCCACAAACAAATGGAATATGTGAGAGATTTCATAAAACAATTTTAAATGAATTTTATCAAATAGCTTTTAGAAAAAAAATATTCAATACAATTGAAGAATTACAGGAAGATCTAGATCAGTGGCTCAGAGAATACAATGAAAGGAGGACTCATCAGGGAAAAAATTGCAATGGCAAAACGCCAATGGAAACTTTTCTTGACGGATTAAGAATAGCAAGAGAAAAAACCATCAATCAAAACTTAAACTGACAGTACAGATTTTTTTAAAAAAGTTAAAAATAAATTGATGAACAAAAGGGCAACTGTCAGATTAAATCCCAACTTCTACAAGCCATTTGGAGTCGATTACAATCGGCATATTTTATGATCCCATTTAAAATAAATGGATATCATGAATTATTAAAAATAATTTTAATCCTCCAGAAGACCTATAAGAGTAATTTATACAACAAAATTTAGTGTCATAATAAATGACGTCAGGTGTGACTTTTTGCCTGAATAAACTGGTCCACAAAAAACTAAAAAAAGTGATTTTAAAATCTAAAAACCAAGTCAAAATTTTAAGTATTTTCATAGTTTTAACTCTGACCGGGAACTGCTGTAAAGAATCTATTGATAACTAATTGGTTACAATCTTGCTTAAAGTACTAATATGATATCAATTCAATTTAAACATTCTTTATATTTAATATTATCTAGCTTCATATGCAGCTGTATGCCAATTTTTGCTCTGGCTAATAATGTTTCATGTAACCAGCATTATTTTCCAAACGACTCTGTTATTTATACGACAGTCAAAGATCAAGTGTTGAGTTCAAGTATATTTAAAATTGGTGATAAAACCTTTAATGGATATCAAACGGCAAATTCTTCATCCTTAGTTGATAACCTAAAAAAGAGAGCTTTTGAATATCAGCTTTATACAGTCATTTTCAAATCCTTGAATTTGGATTTTTCTCAAGAATGTAGAATTTTAACAAATAAGGATAGGACCCATCAAAGACTTTACATTAAAGAAAATGAATCATCAAAGAAGTATAGCCCTGATGATGATGAAGTTGAAAGCGATTCAGCATTGAGAAAAGCGTTAATTGCTGCAAAAGTTATTAAATTATTTTTAAATGATACATATAATAGTGATTTGAGTGTCTCAAAAGAAGATAAAAAATATACTGTAGTTTCATATTCAATAAATATAGAAGATAAAACTTTCAATCAGGAATTTAACTTAAATCAATTTTTGGGAAAGCTAGATCCATACGAACTAGGTATTGATAGCTTACTTCATGCTCGAAAAGTTTTAGCTGAGTTACCATTTGCCCAAATTAAAAATTTAATACATGTTTTGGGTTTACCCAATTCCATATTAGCAGGATTGAAAAAAAGACAAATTTCATTAATAAATGCATTGGACGCTGAAATCGAAATTTTATTTGGTGACAGTAGTGCTAATCTGAAGAAAATAAAATATTCTAACCGTCAATTGCAAAACAAAAAAAATGCCAGAATAATTCTCCGGCTTCGTAAATCTTTAAAAGAACGTCTTGAAAAAGATTTTAAAACGCATACAGACTTTGAAAGTTTTGATGAATATAAAAAGTATGTCATGCAATTTCCAGAGTATAGAGAAATAATTGAAAATTTTCAAAAAAATGCCCTACTTAAGCTTTCAAGGCATAATATCCGCAGAACTTCAATTTTAAAAAATGGATTTAAAAATATTTTTGAAACAGGAACTAGTTCTATTCTTGATTCGAATCAATATAAAGATATCAGAGTTGCATTTGAAGCTGGAAGTTTAGGATTTAGTCAATCAACATATGAATCATTAATTTCTCCGGAAATACGTCCTAAGTCTGCTTATGTAAAAAATCGTAATACTTTAATTTTTTTTGAAACACGGTATGGAAATGATCACTACTTATTTGATATTAATGAACTTTTAACTAAGTCTGAAAACACTTTGGTTACATTTACTTTAGGAGACTCCTTAGATCATAGCCATATATGGTATAGCCGGCCCTTACTTGCAGAAGATTTTCCATATTTAGCGGCTCCATTTATTCATGATTATCAGAAAAAACTAAATTCCAGTGAATTTGCTGTTATAGATTATAGAATGAAAATTCCAGGAAGCCAGCTGCCTGCCGTTTTACCCGAGTTTTTAGGTAATTTGGATAAAAGATTACGTGTGCAAATTAGAAATGATTATGGCGGCCTAGAACCAACGGGTCCTAGTGTTGATTATATTGAATCACAAGTGTTTGGGCACTTAGGTATCGATTCTGCAAAAAAAATCGCTATTCCCGAGAACGAAGCTCCCACACAACAATTAAATGAATTATATAGTCATCTTGGGATTGAAATTATAAAATACAAAAAAGGTGAATAAAAACTAAACTCATGTTCTTTATAAATTTAATCTTCACATCGCGAATACATTTTATCGGCCTCATCAGGAAAAGTGCTGATCTTTTTCTTTAATACTTCTAAATCCATAATATACCTCCTTGTATTGTTGTGAAATCAATTTACTAGATTTAGATTACTTTTAAAATGTGAGAAGGTTTGTTGATGTACCCGCCTTTTATTTAAAAAAACGCATTATGTTTTTGAAATTTCTGTTAAAAAATTTCGTGGTCCAACTTTGGCACCGTAACCACTAGACATTTTTTACGACGACAACAAAATGATATTAGATAGAACAGGGCTTATGCAAAAAAATTGTAACTTCTTTTATCCAAATGCCTGCCCTGGACGTTATAGAAGGAGGTGCAAAAATGAGTTCGTCAGGTATCCCGCTAAATCCTTTGCCGTGATCCACGGCAAAATAGATCAGTCATTTAAACTTTCACAATCTAGCTTGAAGCTTGCGGACTTTTTTTGATGGCTTCTGCTTATTGGAGAGGGATAAGACAGATGATCTTCAATTTGAATTTATGGGCTTTAACTCAGATGACGAAATGAGAAACTTTGCTTCAAGGTTCGCAGAAGCACTTCATCACGAAGCGACTAGCGAATTTAAAGTGAGGCTCGTGATTGAAAAACGTAAGAACGCCGTTTGTGCTTCCTGCCGAATTGCTTCTTAAAGAAGGGAGGGTTTTATAAATTTAGATGGCGCAAGAATTTATAATGAGGGAGTCAGGTTTGGCCACGACAATGAAGAAAAAATTCGGCACATCGTAAGCGACGTGAACTCCGTCTTTCCAATTTCAGAAGTTAGCATGAGATTCGTTAAGACCGGTCATGATTACGAGGGCTTACTTTGGGGCAAGGGAAATGCAGGTTAAGTTTCAGGCGGAATTTATGGAACTGAAATCAAAAAAGACTTTGGATAGTACAAAGAAGATTTCACATCCACGTGTGAAACTAGGACAGCGAAATTTCAGAATATCAGCTGTCGACACAGGGATGACTTAATTAAATTATTACCCGCATTAGCGGTACTGGAGAGGAGGACAAAATGTTTACTGAATCAATTCAACAAATACAACAAACATATTTTAAAGCCGATACGACTCACTTCAATCATAACAGCGAAACGATTCATGATATTTTTCAGCGCTGCCTGAACAATAGTCATCACTCTAGTTCTCCCAAGATTGAAGTAACGTGTTTTCTCGTTCCGTTTGGTGGAGTTTTCGCCGGTCGATCATACAAATTTAAGCTCGAATCTAACTCAAAGGAATACACACTGGACCTGAATAAAACCCATGAAGGTGTTGCAAAAAAAATTGAATGGGAAGAAGTCACCGTCAAAGGTTGGCTGGCTTTGGTTAAAGAGCTTTCTCGGTCTGGAAAATTTCATTTGATTGCAACGGCAAAGGGATCTTCGCTTGCAAGATTCGGTGATGCAGGAATTACGGAGGATGAAAATCTTTGGATAAGACCACTCAATGTGCTTCTTTAAACAGAGCGGGATGCCGTTATAGAAGAAGCCAATGAAGAATTGGGCGGAATTGATGTTCTTATAAACAATGCTGGCTATTGTCTGCGTGGAGTTGTTGAGCAAGTCAACGAAACTGAAAGACTCAAGCAGATAGGAGAATCTCTCCATCGACGCCAGAAAAAATTGCTAGAAAAATCATTAGGGTCATTAACAGTAAAAACCCACCGTTGCAGGTTACTGTGACTGTGGATTCCTACTTCTTTGGTCTAATCAGAAAGCTGTTATCTAGAAAGCTCTATCACGAAATTATGTATTGCTCATTACCCAAGGTTTTTCGTTGGGGTGAAGATGAGCACTACTTTATGGATACGGAATATGAGCGACGTGAACCTGAAAAAGAGCTAACTGAGCAGAAGTTTCCCTTGCCAGATCCGAACTCAATTAGGAGGCCGTCTAAATCGGAGAGGTCAGGTAAGAACGATTTAACTATTTTGAATGGTATGGGGTCGTTTCACAGCAATAAAGGCGCCTAGCAAACTTTAGCCATAAAATGCTACTTTATCTGGAGAACTAGAATATCTCCTGTGCGGGTAAAAATCTCAGAAAGACCTACCGAATGGATCCTGTTTTTTAACCTCACTG
The DNA here is from genome assembly GCA_017302835.1 of Deltaproteobacteria bacterium. Taxonomy (NCBI): domain Bacteria; kingdom Pseudomonadati; phylum Myxococcota; class Myxococcia; species Deltaproteobacteria bacterium. Next base: position 4,570 of record JAFLCC010000004.1, read on the forward strand.
TATGATGTGGCTAGATTCAGTGCGAACATTTACAGTTGTTAAACTCATAGGATTTGTAAAATTCTTTGACATTTCAAAAATAGATTCATAAAAACAAGACTTTATCTAAATTTTCTGATTTAATTTTGCCTTAACAAATAGTTTATTTTTCTTGGTTGCCTCTAGCTTGGAGTTGGCTCAGTGTTTTTATTGGCTTAGCTTTTGTATCGTGTATCGATTACAGGGGGTTTCATGAACTACAATCTTATTCGATCTTTTTTAATCCTATTTGCCACGGCAAATCTATTTCATCAAGCGAAGGCGGCTGGTACCATCTTTGATGCATCAAGTGTCGACTATGGAGCAAAAAAAAATTTGTATTTCCTATCTGGACGCCTACAATTTCTTAAACATAGTAAAACTCTCGTCACGATAGAATCAAAAAATCAGGAGGAGCTCACATGGCAAAAAAAGTCTCTCGCCAATTGCACTCAGTTGGCAATCACTATAGCCCAATTAAACAGGAAAAGTAGTCCCAAAGAGCCCTACGAAGCGGGAATTTCTGCTAGCGTGATCACTAAAAAAACCGGATTCGGTTATTTCAATTGCACCGTGGTTAAATCCCTCAAACCAGTCGGGAAAATAGTTGGAAAAGGAAAGAGCTAAGATTTTATGAGAATACTTTTTATACTTTTTTCTATTTCGACTCTATTAATTGTCTCCCTAACGGGTAAAAAAGAAAAAAATAGAAATAATAAAGAGGTAATCCAAACTAAAATAAAACAATCTACCATGCCTTTTCAAGAAAAAGGCATGGGGATTGCCAGCGACCTCCATATAAAAGATTCCCATACAAGTGAAGCTCATCAAAAAGGTAAAGGTTATCTAAAAACTATACCTCCTAAGACTTTACCCTTGTCTGCTGCTCAAACGCCTTCGACAAATACTGTTACAACCTCTACGACTGAAGGAAATAATCACCTTGATTACGAGTATTCAGAACTAATTGGAAATAGGCTTGATGAAATCATTAAAAGACAAAACTCTGATGATGATCCAGAGTCTATACAAAATCAACTTGATTTCCTCGTTTATCAATGTTCTTCCTATGAAGAGCGGTTAGGATATCAGGAAAAAATAGATAAAATTTCTGAAGATATTGAATATTTAGATTCAAAGGATTCATTTACCTATGAATAATTTTTAGGTAAAAAATTATTTAAGGGCTAGTGAGGATAAAAGCTATTTCGGCTTACCTTCCTAAGTATTCCCCGGCGGGTCCTTGCTCCTGAATTAACAAGCAATTAAAATAATGGAACTTCGTAGCTGGTTTGATGAGATATCAAATCAACATGTAGACGATTCAAATAACGCAGAGCAAACGTCAAGACTGTTGCTGTTAGATTTGAATTTTTTTCCAATTCAGAAAAACTCATAATAGTTTTTCCGATGAATGAAGGTTGAAAATATAAACAAATGTCTCAAAAATAGAAATCAATCACAACTCAAGCCAAAATTCTTAAAAAAAATCGACATAGTAGTGTTAACTAATTTAAATATAAAACTTACTTTATCATTTTAATACTCATATAACATATTAATTATATTAGGTATTAGTAGGTTATATAAATATCTTTGTTCACAAATGTTAATTTTATATTAAATTTTTGAAGTATTTGGCATTCTGTACTTGGATCTAAATTAGAGGAACAAGAGGATGTGTTCAAAGTTTAGAACAGGGACTTCTCGAGAGTTAGAAATTAAACTTTAAAAATGCGAAAGCAAAGGAAAATTTTATGAATAACAAAAATATATTATTAAAAAAATTAACATTAACTACGGCAGGCATTGCACTCACTTTAAGTCAAATTGGCTGTAACAAAAAAGCAGAAACAGCAGCGGCTTCGGTTTCAACTTCCTTTAACATGACGGCTTCTAATAAAGCGGCAACGGTTGCCATGAAGCCTTCACTACTTAATTTGTTAGTTCCAAAAGCTTTGGCTTTAGTTCCAGCAAATATAACTGATTCATCAGGACTAAGTATGGCTCTAACTAAATCATGGGTTGTTATTAAAGAAGTTGAGTTTAAAACTTCCGAAACTACTTCTTCTGAAGAGTCATCAAGTTCAGAAGTTTCATTCAAAGGGCCATACTATGTTGATCTATTATCAAACGCTCCTCCAGCGTTAGATGTTAAAACAATACCAGCAACGCCTTTTCAGAGAATAAAAATGAAACTAGAAAAAACTGGAACGACCCTACCTAGTGGCGCGCCAAACGAATTAGCTTCAAATAGTATCTTTATCGCCGGGACAATTGGCTCCGGAGGATCTGCTGTTAGTTTTACTTTTGCTTCTGACGATGGTAGCGAATACCAAATCAGCGGCCCCAAAGCAGTGACTCCAAAAGAGGGAACGCAAATATTGGTTGAGATCAACTTTTCCAATATTTTTAAACAAATCAACATGTCCACAGTCACAAATGGAGAAGCTATTAGTTCCAGCAACAGACACGCAGGCACACATCTTTGTGATAACATAGACACAAGTGCAAATGATATTTATACTTGTATCAGAAAAGGATTAGAAAAGCATGCCGACGTAGGTGAAGACTCTGACAAAAGCGGAGACTTAGAATCTGATGAATCAGGAGTAAAACGGTAGTACGATAATGGGTAAAAATCAATTAACACAACCTACGCTTAAATCCACTCCCAACGTCTTCGAATTCGAAGACGTTGGGTCTTTTCTAAAAGAATGGTTACTTCATATTAAAACACAATACAAACTAAGCCTTCGTGATATCACCAAAGAGTCAGAGCTGTCCGTTGGCTACCTTTCCATGGTGTTAAATGGAAAGCGACGACTCAGTGAAAAAGCTCTACAAAAATTACTTATCCATCTTAAATTAAATCCTACAGAAAGAAAATTTTTAACACTACTTCATACCGTTGGCGAAACTGAATCCGCACTTCTTCGCGTAGAAGCCTTAAGTGAAATGGCAAAAATTGCTTCTTTTAAAAAATCAAATCAAAAAGAATTTGATACCCATAGGTATTTAACTAAATGGTTTTTTGTCGCCATCAGAGAAATGGTTTTGCTTCCTGATTTTTGCAATGATCCGATATGGATACAAGAACGACTACGCGGACGCATCAGCTTAAAAGAAGCTGCCGAGGCGATGGAATTTCTAGAGGAAAGAAAATTAATCGTTAAAGATCAGAATGGAAAATATGTATTACCGTCCGTCGACTTAAGTTGTAAAGAAGGCGTTTACAAAATAAGCTTAGGCGAATTTCACAGGCAAGTTCTTGAAATGGCTCACCGATCAATACATGAAGTTCCAAGAGACAAAAGATATATCCTGGGACGAACTGTTGCTATATCTAAAAAAGAATTTTTAAAAGCTAAAGAAATTTTCGATGAAGCTTTAAAACAAATTGAACAATTAGGAAAAACTTCTGATAACAATCAAGAAGTCTATCATTTTGAATTAGTAACATTCCCAATGACTGAAAAAAAGGAAGATGACAATGAAAAATAATTTCAACTTAATACTACTCGCCCTTATCTCAATACTGATTTCTTGTGCCAAAAAAGATCCCGGAACATCTACGGGAAATCCCTTAGTTAATCTTTCCATGACTTCATCTAATAGCGTTGCAACAGTTGCAACCAATTTCTATAATAAGTTATTTTCACTATTGATCCCAACAACACAAGCTAAACTTCCACCTAGCCTGATGTCAGACAGCCAAGCCAATTCCATCACAATAAGTAGCTTCTGGGTCTCACTTGGCGAAATCGAATTAAAAGCCAATGAAGCTGCAGAGGCTAGTGAATCTGAAAACGCAGAAACATCATTTGCAGGACCCTACAATATCGATATGCTAAGCGATACTCCTTCAAACTTTACAACAGGCCGCATCCCCTTATCTTCATTTAGACGCTTAAAGTATAAATTTAAAAAAATACTTTCACTACCAGACTCTGCCCCAACAGGTGCTTTAAATAAGGCTGTCTATATATCAGGTTCTGTCAATGGAAAACCTTTTATATTTTCTTCAAGTTCTGAAATAGAAATGTCAATTGCTGGATCTAATGCTGTCGTGGCTGAAGATTCAACAACAATATTGATTCAAGTGCAAATTGCTAATTTAATTAGAAAGATTAATTTTTCAGCTGTTACTGCTGTTACAACTACTGATATTAATGAAGGTAATCGCCTAACAAGTGGCACGGTTATCTGTCCACAGATAGATACCTCTTTAACTGATGTCTATAACTGTGTATTAAAAGGACTTTCAACAGAAGCTAATCTTGGCAAGGATGTAAACAAAGATGGCTCCCTTGATAACGATGAGCCATCAGTTAAATAATCGTCTCTGAATTTTCTTGGGTTTGGTAACTCAGACTCTTGTTCCGATCCTAAAGCGTTTCAAGGACGATTAATTGTAAATTGAAAGTTTTGACCAAAGTTTGAGTAGTAGCCCCCTTTGGAATTTTCAATATAAATTTCAAATTGACCCGAAAAATTACGTCCCAAAGGAATTGTCGATAGATATCCCGCTCGAGCCTCACTAAGTATGCTTCTACCAATTTCATGGCCGTTAGCTATTGCGATAGCCCATAGCGAACCGTAAGATCCGTGTCCGAGATTGATCTGGGCATTGCCTGGGATCATGATACTAACATAGACCCCTTGATAATCCTCGAAGTAGCTTGCGCAAACCTCTTTGAAACAATCAATTTTAGGATATTTTGGGACTGACACCGCTGCGCGAGCCATAGGACCCGCCAACATAAACATTCCCATAACAAGAACTGATAATAATTTCTTTGAAGACACCATATTTTCTGACATTTTGAACTCCTTTTTTTTCTTTTTGAAATATCTAACAGCATTTAAGATTTCATAATATTACTTTTATTATTCGATATATTAATGTAAATATTAATATATTAAAGCTTAACCCTTCCAGATGGAAATGCCGGAATGAATTTTAAACTGATTTCTTACTTTATAGATATTGCCCAAAAAAAAAGTTTTAGCGAAGCCTCTCTTCGCAACCATATCAGTCTTCCGGCCATGAGCCAGGCCATCAAAAGGTTGGAACAAGACCTTGGATTCCCATTATTCCAGCATGGAAAAAATAAATTTGCGCTTTCTCCAGAAGGGGAAATTTTTTTACCCCAGGCCGATCAAATCCTCAAATCCTGGAAGGAGATTAAGAAAATAAATTCGAAGTCGCCAAAATCGACCGAAAATCAGGAAATTATTTCATTAGCGGCGCCCTCAAGTCTCTATAGCTCAATTTTTATTGAAGAATTGAGCCGACTCTGTGTTGCGCAAGAGTTTCAACTCCGATTGTTTACTGGGAACAGCCGAGAGATTAGACATCTTCTAGAGTCCCGTACCTGTGATTTTGCAATCTGTCTTGATGATCCCTTCCTGAAAAATTTTACCTCCCAGTCGCTCTACAAGGGGTATTTTGGGCTTTTTCAAAGCCTTAATTACAGTAAGGGAGAGGCTTTGATTGTTGGTGATTTTGGACTTGAAGTGAAAAATCTGATGGCTTTCTATCAAATGAAATTCAAGAGACCCTTACCTATAGTTGCAGAAGTAGCGAGCTGGGATTTAATAGCCCAACTTGTCGAGCTAAAAACGGGGCAGGGGCTTTTACCCGATTTTCATAAGATCACACGAAGCAAAAACGTCATCCAGGTCTTAAAAAAATACCCGCAGACAAGTTATGAGATTAAAATTTACGCCCATTCCAACAGTTCAAATAGGCTCTTTAACTTTCTTGCCGACAAATTTAAAAATCGCCTGGTGAAATAACTTGAATGGGATTGGCTCGTCTAAATAAGGATTTCAAGGCGTAAGTATAGATGACATTGTTGCAAAAACAAAATTGGACTTGGGATAGGCCCTGGTTGATGAAGTCATCAAACCTCAAATAAGTCGGTAGCCAACACCAGGCTCGGTCAAAAGGTGTTTTGGTTCAGAAGGATTTTTTTCTATCTTTTTTCTCAGTTGATTAACGTAAATCCGCAAGTAGTGGCTCTGGTCCTCGGCAAGACTGCCCCAAATTTGTTTCAATAACTGGGTTTGTGGAACAACTTTACCATGATCCCTGACAAGTCTGGAAAGAACTTCGTATTCTGTTGCCGTCAATTTTATTTCTTTGCCAGATACAATTACTTTTTTTTGTGACAAATCAACTTCTAAATCATCCGAGATGAAAATTGGAGTTGCCTCTATCAATCCAATATTTCTAAGTGCTACGCGGACACGAGCAAGCAGCTCCTTGGCCCCAAATGGCTTTGTTAGGTAGTCATCTGCCCCGGCATCGAGAAGTTGAACTTTAACTTGCTCTCCATCCATCACCGTCAAAATAATTATTGGGACTCTCGTCCATTTTCTCAAAGTCTTTAGCACTTCTAGACCATTCATGTCTGGCAACCCTAAATCAAGAAGCACAAGATGAGGATGAAACTCAGATACCTTTTCCATACCTGACTTGCCGTCAACAGCCTCAGCTATTTTATACCCATTTCCCTCAAGACTCATCTTGACGATGTTTCGAATCGCCTGTTCATCATCAATCAGAAGAATACGAACATCATTACTCATTTGCAGATTCTCCTGGGATTTTCGGCTGAGCCTCCAGAGGCAATTCGACGATAAAACAAGCCCCGTGCGGATTCACATTATGAATACTGACGCGGCCTTTGTGTAACTCAATAATGCTTTTCACTATTGAAAGTCCCAAACCTGTTCCACCTGTGGGACTTCCTGGAACACGATAAAATTTATCAAAAACTTTATCCATTGATTCTTCCGGAATACCAGGCCCCTGATCTTCAATTTCTAATACAAAATGTGAGTCAGCACGTCTCTGAGTGATTTTAATTTGTGTTCCTGTCGGAGAATACATTGCTGCGTTTAGAATTATATTTGAGAGGGCATGTTCCATAAGTCTATAGTCCATCTTTACCAAATGAATTTCATCAATGAAATTTATTTGAATCTTATGTTGGGATAGTGACTTTTCAAGTTTTTTTAATACGACACTCAGCAGATCGCTGAAGTCATGCCACTCTAATTTCAAAGACAATACTCCCGAATTAAGTCGGCTCATATCCAAAAGATTTTCAATAACTCGGTTTAAACGGTCACCTGCCTCATTTAATCCTAAAGCAATCTCTTTTACATATCTATTTCCACCTGTAAGCTCATCACTTTCTAATGCCGATGCAGCACCTAAAATGGCAGTGAGTGGCGTTCTCATTTCATGAGAAATGGAGCTTAGCAAGGTCTGATGAAGTTCTTCAGAATCCTTCAAACGTTGAGTTTCAGCAAAACGTTTTGTCAAAAAGTGTTTTTCAATTGAAGCCCCAAGCTGTCGAACAATAGAAAGAAGAAGGCTCTCCTTCTCAAGATCAAGTTTCCGAGCTTTCTTTGTTGGTTGAAACACAAAAACTCCGACAGTTTCAGAAGTTCCCTTAAGAGGAACAAATAACGCGCGTGACTGTGCAAGAGTGTCAGTAGACCAGCCAGCAGATTTCTTATTTTCAAAGCACCACTGAGCAACAGCCTGATCTTTTTCGTTGAGTCTAACAGAATAAGATTTTGCCTCTTCAAACTCAAGTTTACCCTGACTCGATTTCAAAACAACTCCACATGAAGCATCTAGCAAAGCGCCAACTCTCTTAGTAACTTTACTTAAAAAATCTGATTTCTCTGTCGCATTTGCTATGTCTTTAAGGACCTCATAAAGAACATTAGTTCGTTCCTCACGCTCGCGCATCACTTTCTCATGAAAACGAATTCGATTGGTCAAAAATCCAGTGATCAAAGCGACGACAAAGAACGCAATACACATTAAAAAATCTTCAGTATTGTTAATTGCGAATGTCATCTTTGGTTGTATAAAAAAATAGTCCCAAATAAGAGTGCTCATGCTTGCCGCAAATACCACAGCTCCGATAGAGCCAAACATTCCAACAATAATTGTCGCCAAAAGAAAGATAAAGCCAACTGCTCTATATCCAATGTAACCATCTAGAGCTGCACCCAAAAAACTAACTCCAACAATTGAACAAAAAGTGTTCCAATATTTTACAATACCCGTTTTTGATCGATAATAGGAGAGTTCATCGATGAGACTTGGTTTAATTAACGAGACTCCCTCTTGTCTAATAATATGTACATCAACTTCAAGACTTTCGCGAACAAGTCTCTCTAAAAGATTTCCCCTTTCAATAACATCCCGAAACCATCTACGGGTTGGTCGACCTACAATAACCTGAGTCACATTTTTAACTCTACAAATTCTTCGCACCGCTGAAGGTACGTCCACCTCCGTGGTGGTGATCACTTCTGCCTTAAGTTCTCGTGCAAGATTGAGGTTTTTTACCAGTTGGGCTTGATCGGTATCATTTAATGAAATTCCAGTATCGACATGCAATGCGATCCAAGGCGCCTCAAGATTATAGGATAGCCGCCGAGTTGCACGGATCAGTTTTTCAGAATAAGGGCTATGGCTAACCGCCGCCAGCAACCTTTCATTTGTCTGCCATGGGCTTCCTTCAGCTCTGACACTGACAAATCTCTGTAAATCCTGATCAACACGCTCTGCCGTCATTCTTAGGGCAATTTCACGAAGTGCTGTTAGCTTGTCTTCTTTAAAAAAGTTCTGCGCCGCTCGATCCGCTTTATCGCCAAGATAGACTTTTCCCTCTTTCAATCTCTTGAGAAGTTCAGTCGGTGCAATGTCCACAAGTTCAACTTGACTGGCGCGTTCCAAAATACTGTCTGGCACTGTTTCGCGAATGGGAATACCCGTAATGGCTTCGACTGAGTCTTTGCGACTTTCAAGATGTTGAACATTGAAAGCGGTGAATACATCAATGTGAGCATCCAGGATTTCTAAGACGTCTTGATATCTCTTTTCATGTCGAGATCCAGGAGCGTTAGAATGTGCCAACTCATCAACAACAACAAGCTCAGGTCGCCTACGAAGAATTTCTTCAAGATCCATTTCTTCGAGAGTAGCACCACGATATTTGACTTTCTTTTTCTGAATAACAGGAAGACCCTCTGTAAGAGCCACTGTCTCAGATCTTCCGTGCGTCTCAACAATCCCTACGACGACGTCAGCTCCCTCTTTTAATTTTTGATGGGCTGCCCGAAGCATGGCACAGGTTTTTCCTACGCCTGCCGACATGCCCAAAAAAATTCGGAGCTTTCCTTGTTTTTGTTTTTTTTCTTCCTCTTCCATGGCACTCAAGAGCGCATCTGGATCAGGTCGGTTATCAGAATTCAATTGAATCTCCTATTGCATACTATTTTGTCTTCAGCGGCGCTGACTCAATGCCTTGAGCCGTATCAAGGGCCATATTGAGGACGAGAACATTCACCCTCGCCTCCCCAAGAATTCCGAACTGTCGACCTTCGCTTGCTTGTTCTATGAGGCTTTGTACTTTCTCATTCGTGATATTCCTTGCTTTTGCCACCCGTTGTAATTGGTACTGTGCGGCCGCTGGACTTATATGAGGGTCCAAACCGCTGCCTGAGGCAAAAAGTAAGTCGTGCGGAGGCTCCACCGTTTGTTCTGGATGAGCTGCCTTCAGTTTGGTTTTCCTCTCATCAACGATTTTCTTTAAATCGGCACTTGCCAGTCCAAGATTTGATCCACCTGATGGAAGCGGATTGTAGTCAACTGCCGATGGTCTTGACCAAAAATACTCAGATTTCTCAAACTTCTGAGCAATCAATCGAGATCCAACGACTTGACCACCTCGAGTTAAAAAATCTCCGCTTGCTTGGCGTTGAAATATGGCTTGAGAAATTCCCGTCATGACAAAGGGGTAAAGAAAACCAAGTAAAACTATCATAAACAGTTTAAATCGAATTGCAGGCATTACATATTTCATAAAAACTCCCTTTGGTCTAAACCAAACCAATAGACGTGATTAGGATATCAATCAGCTTAATTCCAATAAATGGAATGATAATGCCGCCAATACCGTAAATTAATAAATTTCTTCTCAGAACTGCCGATGATCCTTCTGCAAGATAAGGTACCCCTTTAAGAGCCAGTGGAATCAATGCCACAATGACAAGTGCATTAAAAATAACTGCGCTTAAAATTGCACTTTGTGGAGACACTAGCCGCATGACGTTCAACACAGCCAATGGCCCTTCTTTTGTTCCCTGAATAATATAAAGTGTACTAAAAAGGGCCGGAAGAATCGCAAAATACTTAGCCACATCATTGGCAATACTAAATGTAGTCAGTGAACCCCTGGTCATTAAAAGCTGTTTGCCAATTTCAACAATTTCAATCAGCTTCGTAGGGTTGCTATCAAGATCCACCATATTTCCTGCCTCACGTGCGGCCTGCGTTCCCGAATTCATTGCCACACCGACATCAGCTTGGGCTAATGCAGGGGCATCGTTGGTACCATCACCGGTCATCGCGACGAGATGACCCATGGCCTGCTCATCCCGAATGCGCTTCAATTTTGTTTCAGGAGTTGCTTGCGCCATGAAATCATCGACACCAGCCTCAGCAGCAATAGCAGCGGCGGTTAGAGCATTATCACCCGTAATCATAACAGTCCTAATTCCCATTTTCCTGAGCTCAGAAAAGCGCTCTTTAATCCCACCTTTCACGATGTCCTTCAGTTGCACAACACCAAGAATCTCCTTGCCATCTGCAACAACCAAAGGAGTCCCTCCTTTTTTGGCAACTCCATCAATAATTCCATCCAAATCTTGAGGAATGCTTCCTCCAAGACCTCTTACATATTCCTTTACAGCGTCACCTGCGCCTTTGCGAATATTTCTTCTTCCTGCTAAGTTTTGAAAATCAATTCCACTCATTCGTGTGTTAGCAGAAAATGGAATGAATTGGGCCTGAGCAGGCTGAACACCTTCAGCCCTTATGGAAAACTTTTCTTTTGCTAGAACTACAATAGATCGTCCCTCTGCTGTTTCATCTGCAAGAGACGCCAGTTGAGAAGCCTCAGCAAGCCTTTCCTGCGTTACACCCTTTACAGAAAGAAAGGCCGTTGCCATGCGATTTCCCAAAGTAATTGTCCCGGTTTTATCTAGTAAAAGAACATCAATATCTCCGGCAGCTTCAACCGCACGACCGCTTGTTGCAATAACATTTCTTCGGATAAGCCGATCCATTCCGCTAATACCGATGGCACTTAATAATCCTCCAATTGTTGTCGGAATAAGGCAAACTAAAAGAGCAATCAGGACAGGCACCGTAACGATGGCACCTAAATCTTGGCCTGCCGCTGAAGCACTGTAGTCGGCAATTGGCTTCAAAGTCATCACTGCAAGCACAAATATAATTGTGAGTCCTGCTAGCACGATACTTAGGGCAATCTCATTCGGAGTTTTTTGCCTTTTAGCCCCCTCAACCAATGTAATCATTCGATCTAAAAAGCTGTGTCCAGGTTCTGCGGTAATACGAATGAGGATTCGGTCGCTAATAACTCGCGTTCCGCCCGTGACAGCACTGCGATCACCACCGGATTCACGAATAACAGGAGCTGACTCTCCAGTGATAGCTGATTCATCAACACTGGCAATCCCCTCGATGACTTCGCCATCCCCTGGAACAATATCTCCTGCCTCACAAACAACCACCATACCCTTCTTTATGTCAGCGGCACTGATTCTCGATTCTGTTTTGCCTTTCATGAGCCGAGCCACCGTTTGAGTTCGAGTTTTCTTCAAACTTTCTGCCTGGGCTTTACCTCGCCCTTCAGCGATGGCCTCAGCAAAATTGGCAAAAAGGACCGTAAACCAAAGCCAAATCGAAATTTGAAATTCAAAAAATTTCGATCCAAGACCCATGTTGAAAATAACATAGACCGTTGTCATGATGGCTCCGATAAGCGTGACAAACATGACAGGATTTTTCATTTGTATTCGTGGGTCCAACTTTAAAAATGATTCCTTTAAAGCTGACACAACAAGTTTTGTGTCGAACAATGGGTTTTGATTAACTTCTGACATATATCACCTCTTAAAAAGTTTGACCCTTGATCATCATAAGATGCTCAACGATGGGTCCTAATGAAAGACTAGGCAAGAAAGTCAATGCTCCTACTATAAGAATCACTCCCACCAATAAAACTGCAAACGGACCTGAATCTGTTTCAAAAGTACCAGATGTTGGAGGTGAATATTTCTTTTGTGCCAGACTTCCTGCAACTGCAAGTATTGGGACGATGATTGCAAAGCGACCAATAAACATCGCAACGGCCAACATCAAATTATAGTACAAAGTATTTGCATTCAAACCTGCAAAGGCACTTCCGTTATTCGCTGCCGCTGAAGTAAAGGCATAAAGCATTTCAGAAAAACCATGAGGCCCTTTATTCGCAAGACTTGAAAGTGCTGCTGGAGATAAAGCAGAAATTGCAGTTCCAATTAGAATTGAAGCACATGGAGCCAAAATCGCGAGAATGACCATCATCATTTCATTCGCCTCAATCTTTTTACCCATGTATTCGGGAGTTCTTCCAACCATCAATCCGGCTATAAACACGGTCAGCAAGACAAAAAGAAGCATTCCGTAAAGACCTGCTCCAACACCACCGAAAATGATTTCACCAAGCATCATGTTGACCATGGCAATAGCACCTGACAGTGGCGAAAGAGATGAGTGCATCGCATTCACGGCGCCGCAAGAAGCAGAAGTCGTGATTGCAGAGAAAAAGACACTGTTGAATACGCCGAATCGTGTTTCTTTCCCTTCCATAATACCAGCTTGGTTGAAAACAGGATTCAATGTAAATTCTGATGCTAAAGAAAATGCCGTAAATGTGATAAACATTGCCAGCATTGTTCCAAAAATAACCCGGCCATGCTTTCGAGACTTGGTCATTATTCCGTAGGTATATGTTAGTGCCCCACCAATTGAAAAGATGGAAAGCATTTGCAAAAAATTAGATAGCGGCGTCCAATTTTCAAAAGGATGTGCAGCATTTGCATTAAAAAATCCACCGCCGTTAGTTCCAAGCATTTTTATAGCCACTTGCGAAGCTACTGGTCCCAAGGCAATTGTCTGCTTCAAGCCCTCAAGGGTCATAACATCAACATAAGCTGCAAAAGTTTGGACTATACCTTGACCAACCAAGATAAGAGTCAAGATTACACAAATTGGTAAAAGAATATAGACAATGGCCCGTGTGGTATCAACCCAAAAATTTCCAATGGTCGCTGACGACCTTCGAACTATTCCACGGGTCAAGGCGATGGCGATGGCAATGCCACAGGCTGCACTTAAGAAGTTCTGAACAGCAAGAGCCGCCATTTGCGTTAAATAACTCATTGTCACTTCACCAGAATATCCTTGCCAGTTTGTGTTAGTGATAAAACTTACAGAAGTATTCAAAGCCGAGTGCCAAGAAACATTTGGCAGAGCTTGCGGATTAAGAGGTAACCAGGCCTGTGTCATTTGGAAGGCCATCAGAACTAAAATTCCAACCAGATGGAAAATCATAAAGGCCGCAGCATACGCCCTCCAGCTCATCTCTTCAGATGGATCAATTCCCGAAGTCCTATAAGTCAGATTTTCCAACCACCACAAAGGTTTGTGCAGCCAAGTTTTTTCTCCCTGAAACACCTTGGCCATAAATCGACCCAAGGGAGGAGTGATTGCTATGAGTAAAGCAACATAGATAATAAACTGTATGTAATCGTTGATTCCCATATCAACCTCAAAACTTTTCTGGGTTAAACAAGGCGTAAATTAAGTAAACCAGAACGGTGCATCCAATCACCCCTGCGACGACAAAATCCATAGATTCCTCCAATTTTACTTTCAATCATTTCAAACTAACTCTGACCGGCGTAAAAAAGATGTAAAAATCTCGACTTGATTCAATGCCCCGACTCTGTGAAAGAACAAGGTCTAGGCCTTGACTTAAAATGAGTACAAGATTGTCATTTTTTCGCAGAAAATATTTCAAAAGGAGTGAGGGTCACTCCCTTTGCCGAAGTTAAGGCTTTTTAGGACCAATAGGAGGATTTAAAATCATCGTCATTTTTGCGGGATCAAAGTCATTGAAGTTCAAAGTAAGCTCGCCATTCTTAAAGCTCGTAGGTCCGTTTTTACGAGTGACCGTAATGAGCGTTAATTTGGATTTTTGAATCAATACCTCGTTCAAATCATTAGTGAGCCAGCCTTTCAAGCTCTTAAGATCTTCAAGAGCAGATGCTGAAATATCCTCGTCACTAAAAGTCAGTTGAAGGTTAAACTTAACGGCAGTCTCAGAAATGGCAACTTTCAAAAGGAAAGCCTCATTAGCAAGAAGTTCCCGCTGGAGGAATTCTAGACCCGCATCAGCCACAGGAGCTTGAAGAAATAACACCTTAGACCCATAAACGAAGCGGGTTTCACGTGAATTGAACTGTAAAATTGAAACTTTCAATTTTTTAAGAATCTCAATAAAGGAATCCTTTGTAACCAATCCCATAGAATTTTTCAATGCTTCAAGCGAAGAAGGATTTTTTGGCATATCAACCACAACGGCATTCAAAGTGAATCCTTTCTCTGCGATGGTCCCGGAAATAGAGCTAGCAATGGGATCAAAACTAAGTTCTTGAGACTCAACAGACAAGGATTTCAATTTTTCTTTAATCTCCGTCGAGCTGGCTGAAAAATTTATTAGAATCGTGTTGTTGCTAAGATTGAAATCCCAGCGCTTACCGATGATGACAGTCGTAAATTTGCCAAGGTGAGTTTTGATCAATACATGGAAAGCTTCGGTCTAATTTTTTTCGTGAGCGGCTCGGCTAAAATTGTAATTTCAAACATTTATCGGGGTCTTCAACTGATTTTATAATTTTGTCAATAAGCACAGTGCTATTTTCAAGGTAAGCGTCGTCATTTTTAGATTTAATTAGTTCTTGAGTATTTAATGTTATTTTTATTTTTGCCTTTGGGCATGATTCCAGTTTTATTTCATAAACAACTGCATCCAAATCGATACGTAGATGCTTGCCAAAAATTATGATATCCTTTCGATTCATTACTAGTTTTAAATAATTATATATCGCTTTGTCCGATGGCAGTATGGTAACCAAAGAGTTTTCTAAAGTGTACAACTGCAATTCAATTTTAAAACCATCGAATTTAAGTTTTTGCCAAAGTTGACCTAAGTTCTTACCATAAAATATTTCTGCTTGTGATAGCTCTTCGGAAGTAAGCCCAGTATAGGGCCTTAAAAAGTTCCATCCGTATCCCCATCTGAATGAGTTTGGTAAAAAATTGACACCACCCATCTGAACACCAAAAAAATAAGTTTGAGCCACAGTGGCAGAAATATCATTGTTGAATGTTGAATTTAATTTACTTTGAATACAAGCTTTTAGCTGCACATCTGATTTATCCTTTTCATCTTTAGAGCCACCAAGCCAGTAGGCAACATCATGTTCAACACAACACTCGGTAAAATCAACTTCGAAAAATGAATTTGGGCTTAAGCTACAGCCATCAGATGTAAAAGGACGAAGAATCGGCTTGCTAATCGGGACTGTATCTTTACCGACCACCATGCCAAATAGCGCATTTGTTCTTTTAAACTGTGCAGATAGATTTGAACGTATATTCAGATTATACATTTCAGAAACTTTGGCACAAAAAACGTCACTACAAAACAATATTGCAATTAAATATAAATTGGTTTGTCTTAAAGAAAAAAGTCTCACAATTACTCCATTAAGTTTAATTAATTTCAAAAATGGGACCAAGATGTTTCAAATGGAAAAAACTAAACAAAAACACCTCTCAGAATCAATAATTTTGAATCTGAATATTCGGCCATGTCTTTTTTTCTGTACAAAATCTATCCACTACAAAAATTTCAAGTTTTACTTTATGATATCTGGGAATTAACGACCTCGTTTCTAAGTGTTAACCTGGGAAATTAATCCCAGCGCCTTTTTTGTTGAGAATAAGGACAGTTTATGACCAATCGTTTTCTAAAAATTATTATATCGTCACTTGTAGTTTCCATGTTTGCTTTTTCACAATCAGATAGGATTAAATATGAGTTTTGTTACTTTCAAAATAAAGTTACTTTTAAAAATAAAGTGAAGTCGACTCTGATATTAGATTTTTCAAATCATACCTTAGAATTTAGTTCTCCGTCGGCAATAAATGCTACTGATGTTTTTATGTACAATGTTAGATCTACACGAATACCAGTTTCCAGAGGAGCAATCTCTTTTCAAGGATCCAATTTCTTTAGCGGGCCACTTGAAAATAATGTAAATTCAGTTGTTCGTTATGAAGGTTCTGGTGGCATTAGATCGACTTACTATTTGATTACTTATTATAATGGAGATACCGGCCTCTATATCTATGATCTTGGTGCAGCTTCTTTTGTTGGAAGGGCTTCATCGTGCTATAATTAACTTCTACTCAGCGATGCCGAAGAAAATAAAGGTGCGGAATCTCAAAACGCAGACTTGTTGAAAAATCTATTGATGAATTAGCGATCACACCTAAACTAGATTTCTTGAAATGAGAAAAATGTCTCAAATTATTTTCCAAAATTTGACTTATTGGCCTGCTCCATGCCATCATTAGTTAGTATTATTTTATACTTGAATTGATGTTGGAGTCTAATTTTGAGGCGATTATACTTTGTAAATTACAAGATTGGCCAAACTCTAGTTGGTACACTTGTAGCTGCCGGAGTTGCAGCCGTGGTTATGGGTTTAATTATCGATGCTTTGATTCAACAAAATGTTTCTCAAAAATTTCTATCTCAGAAATTGGAAATGAATGACCTGACCGCAAATTTGTTAGCCACATTTTTGAAAGCCAACAATTGCTCTTGTCAGTTTAAAAATGATGTGAACGTAAATCCAAATTTTGAGAATTACTCAAGATTAGCGTTTGATTCGACTCAGCCGCCCAGGAGCCAGAAGATTTCCGTTAGAACCCTTTATTCTGGATGTAAAAGTGGGGCCTTTGTACCACCAATATTGGCCAAAGATGGCGAACTTATTCCAGGCTCATCTTTTAGTTTACTTGTTGATAAAGTTGAATTGGCGGAATTGGAACAAGTAGGGGCCTTACCTGATGAGTGGCAAGGACAGTGGCGTATCAGCTTTCAGACTGGGAGAAATGCACTTATCAGATCAGTCAAGCCAATTAGAGTGACCCAAAAAGTCAAACTTGACTTAACTGTTCCTGAAGCGGCAAGAATTCTTGGTTGCACTGGAATTTCAACAGGAACGGGAACTCCTGGGTTTTTAGCTAAATGGAGTCTGGTTCCTGGGATTTTGGATACCAGTGGAATATTTGAAGATTCAGTTTCTGGAAGAGTTGGAATAAAGACAAATGACATGATACCGACAAAGCTTCTTGGAATCGGTGGAAATTTTGCTGAGACAATAGGAATGGAACGTGGAGTATTCGGCACAGGTAGTGGTAAGAATTTTACCATCTCGGGTGGAGGTGCAGAGGCAGGTTTTCTTGATGGGGATGGAGGCAACCTTATCTTAGCCTCAGGAATAGCAACAGGTACTGGATCTTCAAGCATTCACTTTCAAACAGCCTCTTCAGGAGTTTCTGGTGGAGGTGACCGTGTACCTTCGACTAAAATGACCTTGCTTGGCAACGGGAATGTTGGAATTGGAACAGTGACTCCCGGAACAGGTTCAAAGCTGACTGTTGCTGGCCAAATCTCAGCAAAATCCTATTCCGGCGCAGCTGGAGCTATTAATTGGGCCAATGGAAATGCACAATCAACTAGTTTTGATTGTTCAACACCACTGACCTTTGAGAATCTCAGGGATGGAGGCTCTTATACCCTTGCTGTAACAAGTAATAACACCCTTCGCTGCGACTTTGCCACGGCAGTTACCGGTGATGATTCTGCGACTGTTGGTTACAGGTTTCAACCAGCAAATGGGGTTCGCCCAGTTAATACTCACACGATTTACTCTTTTCAACGAATTAACGATCAAGTCTATGTTTCATGGATGGTTGGTTTCTAATATTATGAACAAAAAAGTTTTTTCCTTTTTGATTTCAACTACTATTTTGGCGCTCGGAATCCTTTTTATGAGCTCAAAAGCCCATGCCTTCCGCACAACTATTGGCTTTTGGAAATCATCTCAGGCTACAAGTATGATTATGTCTTGGAATACCGCGAATATAACTTTAGGATCATCTCTAGCTAACCAAGTGAACCTCCCTTTAATTTTGGGCCCGATTTATAATTTTACTGTAGATTGGGGTGATGGTAACACAAATGTCATCAACATATGGAGTGACCCGAATCGGGTTCATACCTATGCAGCTCCTGGCATCTACACAATCAAACTGACAGGCCGCTTTGATCGCCTAATGTTCAATGGCGGTGGCGATCGCAATAAAATATTAAATGTTACCGCCTGGGGAAATAACGTTTGGACTTCAATGACACGTATGTTTAGAGGTTGTGAAAATTTGGTTATTTTGGCCGCCGATTCACCGAAATTGTCTTCTGTGACGGACATGTCATTTATGTTTAGTGATACCCTCTCAGCCACACAAAATATTAGTGCGTGGAATACATCGACTGTGACGAATATGTCTTATATGTTTTCGAATGCTACGGCATTCAATCAAGATATTAGCGCGTGGAATACATCAGCAGTGACGACTATGTCATATATGTTTCAAGGAGCTCATGCGTTCAACCAACCCATCGGTACATGGAATACCTCATCAGTTACAGTTATGTCGTATATGTTCGCCGACGCAACAGTTTTCAATCACGATATTAGCGCGTGGAATACATCAGCAGTGACAACTATGAAATATATGTTTTCGGACGCAACGGCATTCAATCAACCCATTGGCATATGGAATACGTCAGCAGTCACGGATATGTCGGCTATGTTTTTCGGCGCAAGAGTTTTCAATCAACCCATCGGTTCGTGGAATACGGCAGCAGTAAGGGATATGTCATACATGTTTTCAAATACCAACGTGTTTAATCAACCCATCGGTTGGTGGAATACGGCAGCAGTTACGAACATGGCACATATGTTTGCAGCTGCCAAATCATTTAACCAACCCATCGGTGCCTGGATTACGTCAGCAGTTACGAATATGTCATACATGTTTCAACATGCTCTTGTGTTTAACCAACCCATCGGAGCCTGGAATACGGCAGCAGTTACGGATATGTCATTCATGTTTCAACAAGCCTTCGTGTTTAATCAACCCAACGGTGCCTGGAATACATCAGCAGTTAGGAACATGGCACATATGTTTCGAGAGACCAACGCCTTCAATCAGCCCATTGGAGCCTGGAATACGGCAGCAGTTACGAATATGTCATCCATGTTTCAAAAAGCTAATGTGTTTAATCAACCAATTGGCACCTGGAATACGTCAGCAGTTAGGAATATGTCATTCATGTTTGACCAGGCCCGTTTCTTCAATCAACCAATTGGCCCTTGGAACACGGCAGCTGTCACCGACTTGTCATTCATGTTTCAACAAGCCTTCTCGTTTAACCAACCAATTGGTACCTGTAACACGTCGGCAGTAACGAAAATGGAATCTATGTTTATTTTTGCCAGTGTCTTCAACCAACCCATCGGGGCATGGAATACGGAAGCAGTCACGAATATGACCCGTATGTTTCAATCAGCTAGCACATTCAATCAAGATTTAAGTGGGTGGAATGTAACTGCAGTCGGGACAAACTATGTTGATTACAGGTTATTAGCGACTGCTTGGATTTTACCTAAACCAATAGGCTTTCCATAATGATGCAATGACAGGAGGTTGCTATCGATCATCCGTGTTGCAAATTCTGAATAAGCGGTACTTGAGAATCCGCCGATACTTTATCAACCTACGAAGCGCCTTTCAAGCGACTCTTGGGGTGACCAATCAGTACAGCCTGAGATCATCAAACGTCGTTCCAGAGCAAGTATTCAACGCTGTCATTGAAATAGAAAGTCTGTGAATCCCGCTATAAGATACTACGGCAGTATAGTTCCCTGGGCCGCCCGTTCCACCAGAATCAATAATTGTTGTCCCATCAACTTTCAATATGAGATGGGAGAAGCAGGGGCCAATATTTGAAATTGTGGTCAATTCAATACTCACAGTTCCAACACCTGTAAAATTGATATCTCGATAAAGCTCCCCATGACCTTCATCAGCAACAGAATAAGAAAGACTGACTGCGTTTGCCCCTTCAGAATAATTGACAGTGTTTTGTGCAACATTTCGTCTTACTCTCGTCCAGCCATTCGGCACCCCACCAGTAAATCCAGACTCGAAGCCGTCTCCAAAAATCAAAGGTGGAGCTGATGCCTTAAAGAACCCGAAAGGAATTTGGGAACGACCATAGACTGCCTTTGATAAACCTATACATAATCCAACGAAAACAAGAATAACTTTGATTTTACTGAAACCCTTTAATCCATGAAACATAGACATCATTTCCTATTCTTTGAAAACTATAGACAGTTCTTTGACCTGAGGTTCTAGCCCCATTTGCAGGCGAGAAATAGAAGGTTAACCCTGCTTGTGAAAACACACAAGTTGAGGTGCCCGTTTCAGTCACGGCCAAAATGTAAGTCCCTGCGTCGAGCATATTTGTAAAAGTTGTCGTTGCGCAATCAACCGATAAAGTCTGAGCATTCCCATTGTTCCAGTCAATTGCGGCCGTGCCATTTGTCTGCGAGGCTCCTGTGGGGTTCACGCTTCTGGTTTGACCTGCTACCTCGAGGCTAGCCTGTGGATTCGTAATTCCAATGCCAACGTTGTTAGTTAAACTATATAGAGAACCCCCTGATTTCGACCACTGAGACTCCCCGCCACCCTTGAGACTTAATTCGTCAATATAAAAGTTGTTTCCACCGGATATGGAAGCCTGTTGAAATCGAAGTGCGACCGTCCCAGAATAGGAAGAAATGTCAACTTCGATCACCGTTGAAGAAAGGGCACCAGTTTGCTTCCAAATATTGGTTCCATTGATCGCAATTGTGGCGATCGAGTTACCAACAACTACGGTGGCTTTCAAAATTTTGTATCCAGTGATATCAATTGAAGTTTCGATATAAGAGCCTGACCCTGTTAGTTGGACAGAATAGCTACCGTTGACGACATTTGAAGTCGATTGTTGTGTCGCTCCTCCGCCTCCACGTGTCCAGCCCACCGGAAAATTCGTTGGGTTAGTTCCGCCCCAGGTTTCAAAATTTTCGGTATAAGGTGCTGGCCCACCAGTCGAGGGCACTGCCCAGCTCGCAACACCGTTCGAATCGGAAGTTAGGACCCTACCATTGGCTTGATTGCCGTCGACGATTTTTAATGTTGTTCCGGACGGTCCAACAAGGTGGAGGTTCGCTGCTGGCGCCGCATTTCCTATCCCCACATTCCCATTGGCCAGCACCGTTAGCCCTGACCCCGAGGTGGAGTTGGATTGCAACCTAGCTAGGACGCCGCTGGTGGAGGCTCCCGTATTGGCCACGTTTAGCAAGCCATTGGTGGAATTGAGCGAGCCGTTAGAGGTGCTCACGCTCAAAAGACTTCCTGTGGTCAAAGCATTGGCTGTCAATACCATCGGGTTCTCAGTGGTGGCCGTGGACCAATTCCATGTCTGGGCGTAATTTGTGTTATCGATGCTGTTCGTGCTGGCTGCGGCAGTCAGGGCTGAAATCGCGCCACCCCCTGCGGCAGCTTGCCATGAGGGCGCGGTGCCTGCTCCGTTGCTGGTGAGCACATAACCGCTGGTACTTGCTGGCAATCGCGAAAGTGCCGAGCTAGTCGAAGCATAGAGCAGATCTCCGATCGTGTAGCTGGATTGCCCCGTTCCTCCATTAGCTGCGGGAACAGCGGCGGTCCAGCTCAGCAGGCCTCCGGTTGTGGAAGTAAGTACGGAGCCTGCTGTGGAGGCCACACTTCCCGGCCAGGTGATCCCGTAGCTTGTTCCTACGGATACCGATTGGGTCAAATTCGTAGCCACGTTATTTAAAATCATTCCTGCAAAGGTGGGTGATGCGGTCGTGCGGATATCCTGCACGGTTCCCAGCGAAATCGGTCCTGTGCCCGTAATGGTGACTCCCTGATTCGCTGCTTGAGTTAAACTCACTGATCCCGGTGAGCCCCAAGATAAATTCCCCGCCCCATCAGAACGCAGGTACTGCGTCCCTGTCGAGTCTCCTGGGGGAAGAATAAAATTCGTAATTCCTGAAAGAGTGGGTGAGGTGAATTGCAAGTAATTGGCTCCATTATAAACTCGCAACTGAGTTGCTGACAGCGTTTGCCCACTCACAGTTCCCGTGGTCACTAAATTTCCCGTGGTGTTGATCGCTGCATTTCCACCGACAGTTCCGGTGTTGATCGCCGATCCACTGACCTTCCCTGCGGTGCTCAGGGTGGGGATGTCGGCTTCCACCAGCGCGGCTCCTGAGGTCACACGGCCCTTGGCGTCTGTTGTGACTTTCCCATAGGTTCCTGGAGTTCCCACATCGGGTAAACCCGCAGCAACTTGAGCATCCACATAGGTTTTGTTTACCAAGTCTGTCCCCACACTCGGAGTTCCGCTCCATGACGGAGCCGCCGTAAAAGTCGCAGAACCCGGAGTCACATACTGAGAAGAACTCCCTGCGAGCAAGGCCTGCAGGTTGGTCCATTTCGTGGCATCTAATTCAGACCCAGTTGTTGAAACACCGTCAGCTAATTTCAGCAACTGTTCTTTTTTGTATCCGCCCACCTGCATGGCTTCAATAGCTGAAGGAATAAAATTAATGGCCATCGCAGGACTCGGTTCCCACTCTCCAGCGGGGATGGTGCCATCGTTAAAATAAACTTGTAACTTCCTGCCATCGGAAGGATTTGGAGCATAACTATTTCCTGAAGCACAATAATTTGTAGGGAACGAAAAAGTACCTCGATTGGCAAAGATCTGATCTAATCCATAGGCGGCAGAATCAAGTCGAGTGCCCGAACCGTCATTGATAGTTAAAGTGAAAACCCCATCAGAGCCACTCATGTCTTTAACTTGCACTTCCTCGTACATCAGACAGTTCTCATTTCCAATGGTACGAATTTGCAGTTTAAATTGAACGCTATTTCCTTGAACAGGATCTCCGTTGGGATTGAGAATGCGACCGTTGTAGGTAATCCCTGCACCTGTCGCGAACACTTGCGATGAAGTTAAGAAGAAAAATGAAAATATAAAAAAGATAAACTTTAGTGTTTTTATATTGGTCATATTAGAAGATAAATCGGGATATTTTGAAAAAACAAGAGACTCATTTTGAGATGAAGTGAAAAAAAATCCCAAAATTTTCAACATACATGCAAAGTCTTGGGATGGAACTTCAAATACGACCCAAAAAAGCGAAAAAGTCGAAAGCTTCGTAAGAAGTGAATTAGCGAATCATGGGGACAAGGGATCGACGATCACCACTGGTTTTTTCATCATGGCTCAAACTCCTTAAACAGGCACTTGATTCGATCCAAGGATGTCGATGACTCGATATAAGAATCAGGTCGCACCAGCACCGCCTGATTCTTGTAGGGAGAGTTTTCCGCCCAATATCCTTCCCCAACTTTTTGGGGATAAATTTGAATGACGTTAACAAATTCAGGCAAGTTGAGCTCAACTCGACAGTCACCAAAAATAAGTAAGGTAAATTGAGTATAGTCTAAAAGGGAGTAAAGCCGAGTTTTGATGGCAGCATGATAAACTTCGAAATCAAATAGTCTTGAACCGGAGAGTCCCTGCTCGCCATAGCGAATTCCCATTCCGGTGATATTTCCAGCGCGTTTTTGAACGATCTTGATGTAATCCAGAGCGTGGGTACCGCTCTGTGAATACTTCGTCGAGCGGACCAATTCTCCTGAGGCCTCAATCACACTTTCGGCTATCGGTTTGCGCTCGCTTTCATAACTTAGCAAAAGATCTTTGGAAGCCCCCTGATTCATCACCCTATTTATCTTCCACATGAGATTAAAAGCGTCGGCAATACCAGTGTTAAGTCCTTGTCCTCCATTAACTGAGTGGATATGACAGGCATCTCCTGCAAGAAAAATACGATCTTGCACAAAAAAGTTTTCAGCAACCGATTCCTTAACAGAAAACTGAGAGTACCATGAAACCTCTTTAAAACTTAAAGAATGAGGCTTTATCGCCCGATTGATTTTTTCAACCGCATCTGCGAAGGTAAAATCCTTATGCTCCATTCTAACGTAAAATCTATCTATTTTTCCTTCTCTAGGAATCCAGGCCACATCAGATGTTTCTGCCTGAAAAACGATGATTTCAGGTACCTTTGGGAAATCTGTTTCTATAGTCCCATCAATCACGGCCCATACCATTTGTGGCCTCACCATTTCAAAAGGTATTTTAAAGTGCTCACGAACGAAAGAGCGAGAGCCGTCGGCCCCAATTACATAACTGGATTGAATCCTTTCACCACTGGAGAGAGTCGTGAAACATTTAATTCCTTTTATTTCAATGTCCTTGACTGCTGTTGATCGCGTCACGGCCGATCCCATTTTCTTAAGTTTTTCATCTAATAAATTTTCTACATAGGACTGCCCGAGCATCAGAAAGTGTTTATGCAAGCACCCCTCAAGATCTTCCCACCATGAAGATTGACGTGAAATAAACTTTCCCTCTGACCACACGGAACTCGTGTTACATATTTTTCCTAAGGGATAGAGTTCATCAAATAAATCAACGACCTTAAAAAGTTGCAAGGTGCGAGCATTCAGAGCATCCGCCCTGCCCACTTGCAAAGGCCCGTCAGACTTGTCAATGATGACCGTTTTCAAACCACAAAGCTGGCCCAAATAGCCACACATGAGTCCTACTGGCCCTGCACCGATAATAACGACGTCAACGATTTGCGTGCTCATTCTGCTCATCCTGCTTATTCTGCTCATAGGTAGGACACTAACCGCGGGTTGTTCAGAGGCGGCTGACTGAGTACATGAACTCGCCTGAGGTGGCGAGGGGCCTTGGTTTCAAAGCCTTCCCGTCCGTGTAAAAGCGAGAAGTTGTTGGCCACGACAAGATCCCCCTGACACCATTCGTGAGCATAATAACAGCTTGACGAATAGAGCGCTTCCCGCAGGCTTCGATGAAACTCCACAAGCTCGACTTCATTGACACCGGTAAACTCAAGAACGGGCGGATTAACGAAGTGCCCATACCCTGCAAGGGGTGGCTCGTTGTACCGGATAACAGAATAACCCTGGTGTGGATGGGAATCAATGACTGGAGAAACCGTCTTGCTATCATAAAATTCCATTTTGCGCTGGTAGTGACCTGTGACTTTCCCCCACAAAGAACGCAGATGAACCGGTGCTTGTTCTAAAGCGAGTATGGTATTCGAAAAAGTGGTCCGCCCGCCTTGACCTAAACGTGGCGCCTGAACACAATGAAAGAGCTGAAACTCAGGAACCTGCGGTCGGTACATCCCATCCCAATGCAAGGGGACGTAGTTATTGTCGAAGATATGATCTTCCGGATGAGGACGCTCCACAAGCTCAAGAACCTTTCCGAAAGGCTATGTGCTTCCGAAGTTTCTAGATAATCTGCACGTCCAGGCCCCAGGAATTGAAGTCGAATTGATCCACGACTTTTCTCGAAAAATTACAGAAGGTGTTGTGTCCTTTTACGTAGACATCGGTTTTGTCGTGAACCCTATACGGCATCCAGACCTGGTGTTGAAAAAGCTAGGAGATGATCGCGTCCTTTTTTGGAAAAAGCGCGGTGGCGGAACTCTTCCAAAGCGGATCTTTGCAGATAGGAATTTAATTCAAATGCAAGAGATACTTGGAAAAACTCACACCAAAGATTTTAAAGAGTGGAATCTTATCAGCACGACAAGCTTAGAGTTGATCCGAACTCTCACGCTGAGCGGTCAGGGAATTGGAATCCTGCCTGAACGGGTAGCCAAAGCGGACGGCGCTGACTTGGTTCCCTATAATTCAAGCTTGCCCTTCTATGAAGACAAGATTTTTCTTGCTTTTCGAAAAGATGTTTTGTCTAGCAAAGCTGGACGAGAGCTCATCCGATTAGCTACCTTCGAATTGTAACAACTTTTAAAGCAATAATTATTATACTTAAAAAACGGGATTTCATATATTTGCTTGAAATACATTGAATCATTCATATAATCATCTTTAATGAAAATTACATTTATTAGACCTAACATTGGTGATAGGCCTTCTCTTGATGCAATGACTCCACTAGTTTTTGCTTATTTGTCGGCAATGACTCCTATTGATGTTGACCGAGTCCTTTATGATGATCGTATTGAATCAATTCCATTTGATGAACCTACAGATTTAGTTGCTATCACCGTTGAAACCTACACTGCGAGAAGAGCCTACTGGATTGCTAATCAATTTAGACTGCGAGGAGTTCCAGTTGTGATGGGTGGCTATCACCCAACCTTTATGCCACATGAGGCATTAAGGTATGCCGATTCCGTGGCCATCGGTGATGCTGAAGGGATTTGGAACGAAATTTTAAACGATTTTAAAAATAATGAATTAAAACCAGTCTACCGGCAAAATGCCTTAAGGCCTCTAAAATACATTAAACCTGACAGATCTATTTTTTCAGGGAAAAGGTACGCGCCTATTCCTCTTGTACAGTACGCGCGAGGATGTAAGTATGCTTGCGAATTTTGTTCAATCAGTGCATTTTATGGAAAAAATCTTCGCCAAAGAAATATATCGGAAGTCATCGAAGAAATTGAAACTCTAAACAGAAAACATATATTTATTGTTGACGACAATATTTTTGTTGATGAACGTAAGGCTGAGCTCTTTTTTGAAGCATTAATTCCCCTAAAAATTAAATGGAGTAGTCAAGTAAGTATTGATGTGGCATTAAATCCAAAGCTTTTGAATTTAATGAAAAAAAGCGGCTGCTTGAGTGTCGTTGTTGGGTTTGAGAGTTTAAGTTTTAAAAACCTTGCACAAATGAAAAAAGGTTGGAATTTAAAACAAAACTATGAAACGGCGATTGAGAGATTGCGAGACATCGGGGTCATGATCTATGGCACTTTTGTGCATGGCTACGATAATGATACAAAAGATACTTTTGAAGAAACCGTTAACTTTGCAATTAAAAATAAATTTTTTTTGGCTAACTTCAATCCGTTAACTCCAACTCCCGGAGCTAAACTTTATACGCGCCTTAAAAAAGAAGGTAAACTCTTAAATGATCCTTGGTGGTTAGATCCCAATTATGCTTATGGCAAAGCAACCTTTACTCCCAAAGGAATGACTCCGACAGAACTCGAAGAAGGCTGTTTTTGGGCAAGAAAAGAATTCAATAAATTTCAAAATATAGTGTATCGATCTAATGATTTTAAGGCCAACATGGGATCTCCCTATTCATCTCTTGTTTTTTGGGGAGCAAATCTAGTTTCGAAGTATGAAATCTTAAGAAAACAAGGTTCACCTTTAGGAATTGCTCAATCTGAAATTCCAGTTCTTAAGACTGATTTCAATTTCAATAAACCTATTTTTGATACAACAGGAAAGATAGTGAAAAATGTTGAGGAAGGTGATCCGCCTATTTATGGGTATGGAGTTGGAGAAGTATGAAAGTTACCTTTATTAAACCTAGAATTGGAACTGGCATAGATAGCTTGTATATTGAGGAAGGACGAATGGAGCCATTAACTATAGCTGTCTTGGCATCCTTAACTCCAGACGATTTTGAGATTAAATTTTATGATGATCGCATTGAGGAAATTCCCTATGATGAAGCAACGGATCTTGTTGCGATAACGGTCGAAACTTGGACGGCAAGACGATCCTATCAAATTTCTAACGAATTTCGAAAACGAGGCGTAAAGGTAATTATGGGGGGATTTCATCCTACTCTTGCTCCTAATGAAGTTGCACAATATTGTGACTCGGTTTTTACTGGTGATGCCGAATGGAAGTGGCATGAGGTCTTAGAAGATTTAAAAAACAAGAACTTAAAATCCATCTACCATTCAAAGCCTGGAATTGCACAAAAAAGTAGAATTCTGCCCCGCAGAGACATTTTTGAAAATAAAAATTACCTACCTATTACTCTGATGCAGTTTAGCCGAGGCTGCCATTTCTCTTGTAATTTTTGCGCGATCAGTAAATTTTTTGATAAAAAACAGTTTCACCGAGAAATTGATGATGTTTTGTTAGAGCTTGAAAAAAGAAAACATAAACTTGTTTTTTTTGTAGATGATAATTTTTGTGCTAATAGGAAATTAGCAAAAGAAATGTGCCAAGCCATGATCCCATTAAAATTAAAGTGGGTAAGCCAGGCAAGTATTGATATGACCCTTGACAAAGATTTGATGAGCTCCATGGCAAAAAGTGGATGCATGGGTCATGTCATTGGATTTGAAAGTATTTCTGAATTCGAATTAATAAAAATGAAAAAATCACACCCGAATCTTTCAAAATATAATAATCCAACATACCAAGATCAAATCGAAATACTTAGAGACTATGGATTGCAGACTTGGGCTTCTTTTACTTTTGGATATGATTCAGATACCCTTGATACAATAAAAAGAACGGTTGATTTTGCGATAGCTAATAAATTTTGTTTTGGTGCTTTTAATATTTTGAAGCCGTATCCAAATACGGCATTATATAATTCATTAAATGAACAACACAGACTCTTATGGGATGGAAAATGGTGGAATCATCCAAACTATCAATTTAACCATTCAACGTTTATTCCCAAACAAATGAGTCCTGATGAATTAACTGTTGCTTTGGATGAGGCTAGAAAACTATGGAGCAGTCCTTTGGTAATGATAAAACGTTACTTGGATCCGAAAACGCACATGAGCTCCTTGTTTAGATCGATAATATATTGGACCTACAATCCAATATATGGCCGGGAAAATCGAAGGAAACAGGGTATTAAATTTGGGTTAAAGGAACAATGACAAATTTATGAAGAAATATCCCTTTTCTTGGTATCCCATCGGAACATCCTCTATGATTAAACTGGGACAAGTAAAGTCCATCTGTTTATTTGATCAAGAGTGGATTCTTTTTCGAGGCTTTAGCGGAAAACTAGGCCTAGTTCAGAGCCACTGTGAGCATATGGGAACACATTTAAAAAAAGGAAAAGTCATTGCTGATGAAATTCAATGTCCTTTTCATTTATTTAGATACAATACTTACGGAATTTGTAAGGTAAGTTGCAAGACGGAACAGTATACTTTAGGAAAGAAAAATTTTACAGTGAAAGAAAAATATAATGTTATTTTTATTTTTCCTGGAGAAAAAGAAAAGTTCGATTTTTCTGAAATAATTGATATAAAAAATGAAGCCTTAAGTTACGTATTTACCAAAAAATTAAACACTCCCTTTGAATCATTAATTTTTAATGGATTTGATCCTCACCATTTAAGCAAAATTCACAATAGAGAAATTGATGGCGATTTGAAGTTTACATCAAAAAATAAATTTCATTTAAGGGCGCAATTCTCGTTAAAAAATTTAAATAAAAATTTTTATGATAAGTTCGTTAATCTTTTGGGATCTAAAAATCAATTTTTTTATCTTGAATGCTGGGGTGGAAACACCGCCGTTATAAGCAATCACAGGCTAAATTTTAATGTTGTTATTTCTTCCGTCCCTATAAAAGAAAATTTGAGTCAAATATTTATTTTTTCTCTCATCGAGAAAAAGAACGGATTTTTTCGAAATTTACGGGCTACCTTATTGATTCATTTGGTTAATTTTTTAGCTGTTCGTTTTTTAGACCCAGACGTTCGCATCGTTGAGAACATGAAACCTGAAATTAAAACATTAATTCCTGAATTTGATGCCCCAGTAAAAACATTTTGGAATTATTGGGATCATCTCGAAAAATATGAATAAACTTTTAAGAAATAAATCAGATCTGCAAAGTCTATTATTTATGTTAATTTTAAGTGTTTTATATATTGTTCCTTTTGTCTTTAGGCTGAGCTTATCATCTAAAATATTCATTTTACCTTTTTCAATCATCCTCAGCATGTCAGTGAATCAAATCAATCACAATCATTGTCATGTCTCTATTTTCACTGTTCCCTTTCTAAATCGATTCGTTGACTTTTGGATCAGCATTCTAAGAGGGGGTCCCTGCAGTTTGATCGTCTATATTCACAATATGAATCATCACCTATTTTTACCTTCAAAAAAGGATGTTTTTCATATTTCAAACTCAAGAAGAAAAAATCGGTTGGTGAACTTGTTGTCTTACACTTATGTCACCATGTTACGTTTCAAAAAAAAATGGAAAAAAAACAAATTGTTATTACCTGCTAAGCTGGTTAAAAATGTTCAAAATGAAATGATAGTTTCTTATTCAACTTTGATATTCGTTTTTATCTATGACCCTTTAAATGCCATTATTTTTATACTTTTTCCAATGATGGCAGGAAACACTTTTTTAGTCTTTTCGAACTTAATTCAGCATGAAAATTGCGACTTAAAAAGTAAGTATAATTTTTCTAGAAATTTTGTTTCGAAAATTGAAAATTTCTTATTTTTCAACGGTGGATTTCATACGGCCCACCATTTAGCTCCGACAATTCATTGGTCGGAGCTACCTATGAAGCATAGAAAAATTAAGGAAAATATAGATAACAACTTGCTTCAGAATTCTTTTTTTGGATACACATTTAATAGTTTTTTCCGTAAGAATTCGGGGCAAAAAAATGATTAATTCTAGATTAGGACACACATTAATTAAGCTTTCAGCTAAGTCTGATTACATCTTATTTAAGGCTAACTCTCTTTCTTTAAAGGAAAGCCAACTTGCCATTTTAGGGAAAGTGCTCGGTTGTAAAAAATCTGGGTTGATTTCCTATAGTGATTTTCAATCCAAATACCCGGTAACCACTTATTCTGATTATTTAACAAAAATTGATAATCACAAACAGGCGTTATCAATTGAGTTCAAGAATTTTCTAAGATTTCAGCCTACCAGTGGGTCCACAGAAAAAATCAAATGGATTCCTTACACCAAGGAGTTTATCAATGAATTCAATCGGGCTTTAAATCCATGGATCTACGACCTATATTCAAGATATCCAGAAATAAAAAATGGGAAACACTATTGGGCCTTATCATGGCTTCCTAATGAGTTTCGAAATAAAAACATCGTTTTGGATGATTCCGAGTTGTTTTCATTTTGGAAAAAGCATTTACTTAAATCAACCTTTGCGATTAACCAAAGGGTAGATTTGGCGCTTTCTTTAGAGGACAGCCTGCTGGCCACTTTAGTTTATTTAGTAAATGCCAGGGATTTATGCTTACTGTCTGTTTGGAGTCCAATCTTTCTGACTGAACTTATTGAGTTTTTAACCCTCCACAAAGAGACAGTATCAAAAATTCTATCCAAAGGGAGGTGGGAAGAACTTAATTTTCATAAAAAAGTGAAATGTCCTTTCAACCCGAAACAAGGAAAAATATTAAAAGAAATTTTTAGTTCAGATTTGAAGAATAATTTGTCCAAACTCTGGCCAAACCTAAAATTAATTAGCTGTTGGACAACTGGAAGTAGTAAAAAATTGTTTCCAAAATTAACGACTCTATTTCCAACGACCACTATTCAAGGTAAAGGACTCTGGGCGACAGAAGGGGTGGTAACAATTCCTTTTGAAAACAAATATCCTTTAGCCTACCTAAGTCACTTCTATGAGTTTAGAGAACTTGATTCCGACAACATTTTACCCTCCTGGGATCTTAAAAAAGGACAAATCGTGGAACCCATTTTGACCTCTAGCAATTCATTCTATAGATACAAACTGGGCGATATCTTAAAAGTGGTAGATAGCTATAACTCAGTTCCATGCTTCGAATTTATTGAAAGGTTTAAAACGATTGATTTGGTTGGCGAAAAATTAAGTTTTCAAATCTTAAAAGAAATTATTGAGAACATAGAATCTGATTTTGGAATTGCAAATTCTTTTTTTTCGATAAAACAGGAAGCCAATGAATATCAATACGTCTATTTTTTTGAAAGCCCAAAGGTTCAAGGAAACTCAAATGACCTACTAGAAAAAAAAATTGAAGATATGCTAAGTGAGAATTATCATTATGCGTTGGCTCGACAGTTGTTCCAATTAAAAAGATTAAAGACAATTAAGATTGATAATATCGTCAATAAATTAGTTAAAATTAGAAAAAGTAATGTGTTACTTGGAAATCTAAAACTAGAACCATACATATCTTTAAATGAGGTCGAATTTGAAAAAATTTGTTTCTGAATACTATTCCAACTGGTTACTTGTTTTCGTATTATCCTGGCTCACTGTTTACGTTTCAATGATCACTGAACCCTTATCTTTGGCTCGTCAAAATTGGATTTTTATTTTTGTAGGTTTTTTCTCAGCAATTATTGGAAATATCACAGCCATTGGGGGCGGAATTGTCTTCATTCCCGTAATGATTTTTATATTTCATTTGAGTCCCCTAGTCGCACTCAAAGTAGCTATAGTAAGCCAATGTTTTGGTATGACCTCGGGAGCCATTGCTTGGACAAAAAAACAAAAAATTCCCAAATTATTGTTTTATTATACGATTCCTGGATTGATTTTGGGCACTTTAGTGAGTTCCTTGATATTTAAACCAAAACCATTACTTATTAAAGGCTTGTTTGGACCTGTTTCAATTTTTTTAGGATTCCTTATATTGTTGCATGCATTAAAACAAAACAATAGTCCTAACCTTGAAAAAGGCTACATTGAAAAATTGGCCACCAACCTAAAATCAAAGTTCATTTTACTTTCGGTTTCCTTTTTAGGAGGACTCATTACTGGGTGGATTGCTATCGGCGAGGGCGAAATTGTTGCCAGTTACTTGATGTATTTTCAAGGGCTATCGGCACACCTTTCCATCGCTTTTGGAGTTGTTCTTCTCTCGATCAACTCTTTAGTCTTATGTTTAATACATGTGTTGTTTCTTGATGGAATTCCCTGGGAAATTGGCTTGTTTACTGGGTTGGGATGTGTTTTTGGAGCCAGATTGGCTCCTTTAATTGCAACGAAAATAAATACAAAATGGATCAAAATCGTATTTTCGTTTATCGCCATTGCCGATGGATTGATATTTATTTATCAGTTTATGATAACCCCATGATTAATTAAACCAATGCCATTTCAAAACCGATTCCATTTTTCAGATCTTCTTGTGAAAATCTATTTTCGGAAATATGAGATGGTCGCACCGTAAAAAGATTAACCTTGGTTTTTTGAATAAAAAATTTCTTTTTAAAATTTGACTTCAAGTCCATTAGACCAAACTCATCAGCAAAAGAAATCATATGAAATTTGAATTTTTTCTTATTAGTTAAAATATACTCAACATAGGATTCTAAAATTGCCAACCTTTCCTTTTTGGGTAATTCAGAATAAAAAGCTAAATGTGTTAAATACAATGTATTTATAACTTCTTTATTTAATGGTAAGCTAAACCCAAGCAAATTAACGACTCTTATTGCAAACTTTAAAAAGAAAGAAAGGTTGTCAATTCTCATTCTTTTGAAATCTCCGGGACTCCATGGAAAACACAAACTTAATATTTTACCATTTTTGTCTTCGACGACTATAAACCCTTCGATGCTATAATTTGCCCACGTAGATTTTCTAAGATTCCATTCAAAGTCTTTAAAGCAAAATCCAAATAGTTTTTTCCTGTTAGTTTCTTCAAGAAATTCAAGTATTTTTTCTTCATCCAATTTTAATGCCGATTTTGGATTCCACTTTGATATACCTTTTTTAAAGTAGTATGGTTTCCTTCCAAAAACATTCACCATATTTAAAGTAATAACTTGGTCATACTTAAAACCCCTATCCTTCTTGGGATGAATTAAGTTGCTGTTGGCATCTCTGTTATCGGATAAGACCGCAGTAAAATTAAACTTGTTTCCCATTAATAATGATTCATTAATAAAGTCCGCATAAAATTTCCTCCATAATAATGGACCGTTTCTTGATGTTATCGTACGCATATCGCAAATATAACATATATTAACTTTTTCTCCATTACGGTATCTTGTTGTTGGAATGAACGAACAGACTACCAACAATTTCCCCTTCTCATTCAAAACGAGAGTAAAAGATTTTTCTGATTGGGCCTTAAGAAGATTATCAAAATCTGGAGTTCGATCATAAAAAAGATCAAAATATTTTAGCCTCATCGGAGACAAATTCATTAGTTTAAAAATTTGATGCTGATCCATTTCTTTTTGAAATGACCGCACATTTGGATGTCGTTCTAAAAATTGTGTTAAATCCAAAATTCTCTTTCTTTTTTGTAATTAATTTTCATTATGGAATCTTTATCTTCTTTTCCCTGTGATCTTAACTTCTCAATGGCAATGTGTAGTTCGTCAGCTGAAGTATTTCTATAATTTGAAAGATTAAAAAAACTTGGCTCTTTTTTTAAGTTAACTCCATGATTTTCCATAATTTCAACGTCTTGGGTAATTACTTTTCTTGTGTAATATTGCATAAAAGGCTTAAGTAAAAAACCAATAAACCCAAGATGATAACAAATCCAAGTGTACACCCGAGTTCTACCCTTGCTAATAGGTGTACATTGAGAATTAATAATAAAATGTTGGTTCCCAAAAAGATAATCGACACGAGTAATATTAGGAAAAATAAACTCGTCGGTATGAATCATTGGGTTATTTTTTGGATTTAAAATAAAACCAACGAAACCAATAGAATCTTTTGATTGGACATATTTTACTAAAACCCTTCCCGAATCAACAGTTATTTCAATTGGAACTTTCATTAGTTTTCGATTCCTAAACCATTTTGAATGAACGAACACCGTATGCGGTACATCCATAAAATTCTGCACCAGATGATTCACTTCATTTTCAAAATCGGTTACCATAAAATAGCTAGTCCAATTTTTTGCACCATAATAAGGAAACGTCCATGATGGAGTCTCCGTCACTTTGTTTTTATCTCCGGTCCAAATCCAAATAGCACCTGACTTTTCAATTACGGGAAAGGTAATACCACAAAGATTTTTTAAATTTGGATTCTTCTCTGAAGGAATTTCTGTAACCTGACCATTTACTCCGTATTTCCACCCGTGGTATGGACAAACGATCTCCCCCTTTTCTGATCTTCCTTTGGAAAGTTGAACACCTCTATGTATACATCGATCAATGAGAACAACAGGTTTTTCATTAACATCTCGATAAACAACAAAATCTTGATCATAAACGGTCCGCTTTAGAATTGAATTCATTTTTAATTCTTGACTCAAACAAATTATGTACCAATTATTTACAATATCACCATCTTCAATTTTTAAGTTTGACCCCATCGATAAACCTCTATTTACCCAAAAATAATTTGTAAATTTTATTTTTATTCAAGTTTATTTTTTTTTCGACTTTAAGACCATAACACCAATTTATTTCAGCTTCGACTTCATAGGCTTGTTCTCCTAAACCAAAATGTAACCGAGAATCAGATTGGGAAGAAAAACCGCTGGCTAATTGTTTTTCTGATTTTATAGAAAACCGAGTCCCATCTCTATTTTTAACCATCAATTTAACCGTACTACCAATGGCATCGCGATTACATTGGCTATTTAATGATTCCAAATCAAATGTGATCCAGTCCATTGCTTTCTGGGAGCTTAATACCCTATTTTGATAAAGCGTTGGGCTTGCAAATTGGTGAGTAAACAGAAGATCTAATCGTCCTGAATTATTTAAGTCTGCACTAGCAACTCCTCTTGAGTTGGTTTCTTCGGTCACCTCAAGTGACTCTGCAGCATCGTAAAACTGGGGTCTGGAATTTAATCCTAAGTTTAAATACACTCGGTTTTTTTCTTTTCCATAAATACAAAATCCCCTGATATCACCCCAATAATTCGCATATCTATGTATACTTGGTGGTGATCTCGCAATTTTTTCATTTACATACCAATAGTCTGGGCATTCTTCTTCTTTCTTGTCCCAAGTGTCGTCCACCATTCCGTTTGCCTGCGCTATATCGACCCATCCATTATTATCAAAATCCCCAGCTGCGGCTCCCCATCCAAAACGGTCTTCGTTTAACACACCCTTTCTTGATGCTAACTCTGTAATTTCAGGTCTAGAATTATTCTCTTTATTTTTTATTTTCCAGAATAGGGAACCTTCCGCTTGAAATGCATGATGTACGTTTGAAACATACACCGCATAGCTATCATCCCTATCAAAATCGGCAATACTCACGTTCATTCCTTTATAGGTATCCTTCCCAATGGTTCCAAAAAAAGTTCCTTTTATGTTTTCAAACTTTAATCCCTGTTGATTAAAATACAGATCATCAGGACCAAAATCGTTTGCCACATAAATATCTGGCCAGTTATCCTGGTTAAAATCACTAATTCCAACCGCCAAAGACCATCTCGTTTCTGGTAAACCGAAAGCATCCGAATCTTGCATCTTAAACTCATGTTTTGAATTTTGGAAAAAAATTAAATTTTTTCCTCCGTTGTTTGCCAGATTCCAGCTAGCATGCATAAAATTAAACATTCTAAAATCATTTTCATACTCGGGCTCAGGCAATGAGAATAAATTTAATCTCTTAGGAGACGAATAATCTGGCAGAAACTCTGGCCATACATTTAAAATTATTAAATCTAAGAGGCCATCTTTATTAAAATCAGAAAAACTAGCAGAAACTGAATTGGTGTACAAATCTCTTGGCAGCACTGTATTTGTCACGTCAACAAATTCCCGTTGGTTATTTTTCCCCTCCACATTTTTTAACAAAATAGGCGATCCAAAGGCTTTTGTAAGAAATAAAGATGGGAAACCAGAATTATTGTAATCAACAAAAATAGCATTGGTAATCAATCCATATTTGGCTGGATCACCGACTATCAATTCTAAAGCAGGTATTTCTATTTTCGTAAATTGATAATTGCCAAGATTTTTATAAAGAGAGGCTCTGACATTTTTACTTTTTAACACATTTGTTAAAAACACATCTTGCAATCCGTCTTTATCAAAATCACCAATGGAAACGGCATCACCCACACTCAATATCCATTTACTAATATGTTGAATTCTCTTATCAACCAATGAATAAATTTGGCCATTTTCGGAGCCTTGCAAATGAGACTGTGATTCGGGAATTTTTTTAAAGCTCCAATTTAGTTGATTCCTTTTAAGATTTGGATGGATAAATTGAGTGTAGGCCATATTTCCAATTAAGAATAAGAACAGAAACACTATCGGACGTAAATAAAATCTAGTTTTCACAAATTGCCTAAATGAATTAATTATTCCTGTAGAAAAGATATTTTTAATATGAAAATAAAGAAATCTTGAAGACTGCAAAATGAAAGCCGCATAAAAAAAAGTATAATAACTTTGCCTTAAGTGCAAAAGTAAATCCAGAAGAGCAATCGAAAAACCAATAACAATTTGAGTTTTTTTATCCTTAGGGGAAGTTGGCGGATCGGTGATCATAAAAAAAGTGAAAATGAGAAAGGAAGGCGAGGAAAGCGTACCTAAAAATAATGTTTCAAATGGTAAATGATGTCTCATGATAAAGGCTCGAAGAGCTGTTTGAAGTGTATAAAAAAATAAAAAACTCAAAACCAACCAATGCCTATTTACCTTTGGTATGACGAAAAACAGTCCCATTAACAACACAAAAATCGACATGGAAGCAATCCCGTTCCATTGATAAGCAGGACTAGCTGTAATAAGGTTCTCACTTAACAGCAACGACATGGATACACCGAAAAGTGCAGGATTAAAAAAATGCTTATTATTAAGTCTAAATAGAAATTTAGAACCTATGGACAAAAAAACTGGAATGAAAACCAAAAAAAAATCATGACTGTAATTTAGCAAAAATGACAAAGAGAAACTAGTTATTAAAGCACTTAAATTCCAACGCCAACGCTTTTCAAAGATCAAACTTAAAATACCTTCGAACACGAGACAAGAACTACTTGTGGCAAGTATTTGAAGCGGACTTCTATTAAATCCCAATACAGTTAAACCTAAGACCAAATAGGAAAACAATATAAAAGCAATGGGTATTCTTGGATCCATTTCTAAATAGTTTTTTAATATTGTGTCTTTTAAACTTTTTACTTTATCCATTTTAAGATCCTTTTAAAAGCATATCGAATGGGAACCCAAAGCGTTACGATTGCGATACAAGCCAACTCATCTCCGCTTTGCCACTTTGGATTTTTTAAAGAAAAAAAATGAATCTTTGGGTTTTTTAAAAGTTGAAGATCAATATCTGCAACTGAAATTTTCAAATGTCCCGAATTGTCTACAGAAGTTATAATTCCTCTTTCTTTACTATACCTATCAGGAAACTTGTTTGAATAATATGAATCCAATTTAGCCTGAATAGATTCTGGGGTTGGTTGATCAGGTCGCGGATAGTGAATTTGGAAATTGTTTGCCATTATTAGATAGGTTTTGTATCCCTTTGACATTAAAAACCAATAGACCTCCTTAAATGGATTTCTTAATTTAGTTAAAACTAAAACCTTTCCAAAGGCCGAAGCTAAAGCTCCATTTCCCCAGAATTCCTTTTCTAAAACGGTGTCACCACTAAATAAGTGCAAACTTTTTGATCCATTTGGTTCTCGATTTTCAGCAATTTCTATCGTTGAAAACCCAGCTAGTTTTCCGGTTTCCTTTAGCAATAAAATGATCAACTGTTTCGTTTTTAGATCTTGAAAAAACTGTTCCTTCGAAAATCCCTCATAATATTTTTCCATAAGAATCAACATATCAAGCTTATTTTGGCTGCTTAATAATGAAGGATTAAGAATTTTAGACTTCATCGTTCAATGTCATTTCACTTACGTAGGATTTTAAACCAGAAGATTTATACTTTAATTGGTGAAACCAGATATAACCTATGGTGGGAATAAGACAAATAAACAAAAGAGACAGAATAAAAAAAATTGTTAAACTGACAGGAGTTCTAAAATTAAATACTTCATAAATCTTTATTGAAATACCCAATGAAAATCCAAAGAGTCCAAAAATGACCGGAGCAAAGTCGAATGCAATCTCATGCGCGCTTTTTTTTTCAAATGCAGATTTTGTGTAATGAACCAGAAACCCACATTTTATTGCATAAATATCATAAATCCAGCTCCAAAAAGCCAAAAAGGAACCCAACACCAACGCATATCTCAGACTGTCAATAACGACGTAATCACTTCGGTTCGGGAAATAGCTGAGCCAAGCCGAAATATTTCCCCAAGTACCTAATACAAAACCATGCTGAGGCCTGACGCCACTTATTTTATATTTCGTATTTATTTTCCACAATTTAAGTTTGTCTATACCTAAGGCAGGCATTATATACGAAAATAAAATTGGCAATAAAATGAGAAGTGCTGTGATTAAATAATCATTATTGTAATGACCTAGCCATAGGTAAAAGCTTATGGGAAAAAAAATAAGAGGAATTACTAATTGATAATATTTTAGAAATCGAATCACCCTTACCAGCCTAATTTAAATTTCATTGTTTGCCAAATTAAAATTCTCGGACTCAAATTTAAAACATGAGAAACGGAAGGATTTTTGCCTTGTCTTGATCTGGAATTAAAGCATATACTTTCCAAATATTAACTTATCGAGGGGGCTGTTTGAAAAAAATAATATCTGTTTGCATTTATGTTTTCCTACTTTTAACAACCAGTGCGATGTCGCATGAAAAAATCAAAGATAGCACATCAACTTCGGCGTCAGAGAAGCTGAAAGCTGAATTCACCGAGTCAGAGAACTATGTTTTAAAACACTCCCCTTTTCTAAAAGATTTCGATAAATCAATTTTAAATACTGATTTAAATGACCTAGCGACCAGACTCGTAAAACAAGAAACAACAAGAAAGCCCAGTGGCTCAGATGTGAAAATCGATTTAAGTCAGATGAGTTCGGAATTAAAAACATTTTATGATGACTTTTTAAAAATAAAAAGTGGTGATGACTTGATCCATTTCATAAATCAACAGGACGAACAGTACGACAAATATAAAAATGACGATGTAAGGTATGCTGTCGCCAATATTTGCCTTCTGCGCCCATTCCAAGGGATTGTTTGGAGACTGATAAAAATATTAGATAAATCCAAAGCTCTTCATAGCTTCGTATTGACTTTAGCCAAAAGAATGGCTTCTGGTGTCAGTGTTTATTTACCAACGAATCAATGGGAAGCTGGTTTTCAATATGTTAGTCAACCCTATATAATTAAAAACTACGATAGCAAAAGAAAAAATTGGAACAAAGAAAAATTGTTAACTCAGTTTAATACTGAGGAAGAGATTCAAGTATTTTTCGCAAATACAGTTTTAAGTGAATTAAGAGTTGCCATCGAACGCATCTCCAACCTTAATTTTAGTCAACGGCTTATGCTCTTCGATAATCAACTGATTTATGGAAAAAAGAGCTTTGAAATGCATACTATAGAAACAGACCGATATCGTCAAATTGGCGAATTAGAGCGAATTACTTTATTGGCTTCCCTTCATTTGGCTGTCTCTCGTATTTCTGCAATGAGAATGTACAGTGTAACTAATGGGTTATCTGTATCAAAGTCCTTGGGTAATTTATATGGATGGGATGGCTTTTCAGTTTTTGATACCTCTACGGAATCAAATCAATCTGAAGTTTCAGGTGTAACTGCAAAAAATATTTTTGATGTCTATGCGAAGTATCCTAATTTTGGCAAGTTGTTACGCGATGCCGAGACCTGGGCGGATAGCTCTTTTCAAAATTTAAAAAGGGCTGAATTTTACATTACCAATGCCTGGAGCATTGTAAAAAAGCGTCCTCAAAGTGAAGCATGGCTTTTCAATACCGCCATTTTAAGTTCTAATCAGAGAATTAATGACGAAAGGCTTAGAAATTTCCAAAAACTGGCGTCGGGAAAAGAAGAGGAAATTTATGATCATACCTATAATGAAAAAGTGCTTGTTAATTATTCGCAGTTATTTAAAAAACCACTCGTTGAAAATTTAAGAGAGTTTTTAGCGACTAAGTATGAAAATAATAATTCTAAAAGGACAGAATGGCTTGAAAAGGAATTGACCGTAGATGGAAAAAAAATAAAGACAAGGTATAGAAACTTTTTCAATGGAAGAGGAGAAGAGTGGAAATACGATGTCTACGAGAGGTTTTTTCCCTCAATTAAAAACTTAAATAATCCTGTTGATAAAAAGAATGAATTGAAACGATCTGCAAGAGTGTTAAGTCAGTCTTGGGGGACATGGCTGATTTCAGTTCCTTTGATGGAAGCGTTTCGATAATTACATTCCTTCTTTTTTTTTGAAAGTTGATTTTATAGAGTCTGACAAATAGATCGTCCCTTTCAACAACCAAAGATCACCAAATAATGATAATAAAAGGGCAATAAACAGTAAGGCACCTAAGTGCCTTACTGGTAAAAAATAAGATCCAAGTAAAATCAGTGAACATACAGCCATGACCATTGAACAATGTATCGACGACAACCCCATCGAAATAATTCCTGTTTGAATCTTAGAATTTTTGCTGGCAAATAAATATTGAATGGCGTTGTCACCAGTGAGTCCAACGATTATTGATAAAATAACGGAGCTCACAATATTTATAGAAATGTCCGATATTGAAATTAATCCTAATAAGCAGAGCGGACCCCAAATCGTTGAAATGATAATTTCAATTGTATTTTTATTTTCAAGCTTGATACTAATATAAATTAAAATGAGTCCTACCAAAAAAACACTGACAATTAAACTTTCGAAAAGCGTCCTTAATATTTGTTTTGAAAAATCGGAGAAAGCAACTAACTCTCCGCTGAGATGACAGTCATCATGATTTTTACAAATTTCTTTAATTTTAGAATTTAATTTGTTGATACTTTCAACATCTAATTTATTAATGTATAAAATAGCTCTAGTTTTATCTTCATTAGTCCTATACCTTTTCCAGAAATTAGTATCTTTTATTTCGGAATAAATCATATCTTTAGTTAGATTGGTCGATTTAGCAGTTAATTGTTTGAAAATAAGATGAGGTGATTCAATCCTTGAAACAAGATCGATATTTTTAACTTTTCCTAAAACTGATAGTATTTTCTCCTCGGAGAGCTTCGATGAAAAAACCAAGCTTACTTCTGAAACCCATGAAAAGTGATTATTAATTTCTTGTGAAAAAACTCTCAAAGGATGATCCTTTGGAAACATATCCAATGGCGAATAATTAAGTTGAATTCTTGAACCATAAAAAATACAAATCGGAATCAATAATAATAGTCCGACAGTCGTTTTGACGGAAATTTTTCGTGTAACCAACGTGTTTTTATGAAAAAGTTTGAAACTTGATCTTATGTTAATCCAATTGCTGAAATAAGGAAATACTTTAATAAAACTAGGCAATATAAAAAACACAACAAACCATTCAGTTATTGCCCCGACACTTGTCCAAATCCCAAAATGTCTAATCACTTCTAATTCTGATACCACCAATGAGAAAAAGCCAATAAACGTCGTCAATGAGGTAAAGAAGCCAGGGAAGAGATTTTTTCTAAATCCATATCTCCATCTATGGGGCGAAACTTCTTTACTCATGTTTTCAATGTTTTTTCCTGAAATAAAAATAAAATCCTCTAAAGAAGAAATCAAAACGAGAAAAAAGATTCCTGCTGTCAGCGGATTTATATCATGTTTGAAAAGTCCCATTAATCCATGAACAATAGCATTTGAAAAAACTATCGTTAAAATGAATAGAAAGCCTGATTTCCAAGTTCCGTAAATTACCCTAAGAATAATTAATATAAATAGGATGGATAAAAGATTCAAAATTTGAGTCCTTTTTATTCCATTTAAAAAATATGAATTAAAAGTCAATTCTCCGGCCCAAAAAGTATTAAATTTTTCATTCTTTAATTTCAAATCCCTTAAAATATTATAAGAGTTAACATCGGCTTCGCCGAACTTACCTGGAGGGTTTAATGGAAACAAAGAAATGTTAGCTACGATTCGCTTAAACGATAAATCAGTCAATATTCCATTCCAAGGAGTCTGAGCAAAGTTTACAAGTGTATTATTTTTAAAATTGACATCCTCATTTTGAAAATCGAAATGAGAGTCCGAATAATCTGTATAACGACAGGGTTCAAAAATATTAGGGAAATATAACTTCTTCTCGCTATCCAAAGGAACTCTCACGTCGAATGATGAAAAAATACTACTTATTTCCTTTGTATCGTTATAGACTCGAATGAGTTGAGTTTTTAAATTGCAAAAATCTTCATTTCCTAAATTAAATTTAGGCTCAAAAATAACAAGGGCGCTTGGTTTTAAATTGAAATCCTTTTTTAATTGCAAGAGATCTTGTGATGATTCAAGTCGTGGATCGATTAAATCGGAGGATGAAATCTTATAATGTAAATTTTTAAGTTGTAATGCACAAAATAAAAGTAAAGAAAAACTCAAAATCAAAAATACCTTCGGATACGTTTGACTCATCCTTAAAGTATTGATTAAAAAAAATCTTAATAGATTAAATTTTTTTTGAAAATTCATTACACTAGGCATTCCGATTTTTATCAAAAATTTTATTTTTATTAAAAAAAATCAATAAGAAAGAAAAAAAGGCGCACATTGAACTCATATAAAAAACAACTGTTATATGGCTCCTTTCAATGATGTAACCAGACAACATGATACCTAATAACCGTGCAAATCCTGAAACCGACTCGGTAATGCTCGAAGTAAAATTCTTCTCTTCTTGTCTACTATTAACACCTATTTCTGTACTCAAAATAGGAAAGCATGTGAACAAAAGAAGCGAAAAGATGATTATACATACTCCCGTATATACTCCAGAAATGGGAAGACTTAAAAAGTAAAAAATGGTTGAAAGTAACAAGGAATTAAATAGCAAAATATTTGAAGATGAAAAAAGTAATTTCAATTTCGTCAATGCCAATGTCTGCCCTATCCCTCCAAAAAGTGCAAGCAAAGCAAAATAAATTGAGGATTCAAAACTCTTAAAAGAATAATTTTTAAAGATAAACAATGGTAAGCTAATAAATAGCAAAGAAAATGACATATAAAGGAAAAAAAACACTGCAAAAATAGAAACCAAATATCTATTTTTTGAAAGATCCCTACACGATCTGAAAATTTTTAAAAATTCAAAATCAAATTTTTGTTTGTTTGCCTGCTGTTTCTTTGAAAAGAAAACAAAAATGGCCATGAGTAATGAAAATAAAGATGCCA
The DNA here is from genome assembly GCA_017302835.1 of Deltaproteobacteria bacterium. Lineage (NCBI taxonomy): Bacteria > Pseudomonadati > Myxococcota > Myxococcia > Deltaproteobacteria bacterium. Next base: position 48,854 of record JAFLCC010000004.1, read on the forward strand.
AAAAAATTGGAAGTCGATTTGATATTGGAATAAGAACTGAACCTATAATTGGTCCTGCCAATACCCCGATCCCTTGAAATGCTCCGAACAACTGAAAATTCTTTTGTGTTTCGGAATAGTCTGAAATATTAGTCAATTCACCTCGAACAATTCCTAACGATGCTGAAAAAACACCTGCAAGTGCCCTTGAAGCAATCAGGTATTTGAAATCATGACTCATTGCAAATATTAAAAATGAAATGGAATTACCAATCAGACTCAAGGATAGAATTTTTTTTGAATCTGTAAGGTCAGAAAGTTTCCCAAGAATCGGAGAAAAAAAAATCTGAAAAAGGGGAAAAATTGACGCCAATACTGAAATTTGAATTGGCGTCGCTCTACATTCAAGAGCAATAAATGGCATAATTGGAAGCAAAAGTCCAAACCCCAACAAGTCGACAAATGTAATTCCCAAAAGAATATTTCGGTAATTCAATTGATTATACATAGACACAGTTTAAATGGTTAATTTAAAGTTTCAATAAATTTAGATTGTTTTTTAACTGATAATTCACTTATTATTTACTTAGAGCGTGTCTGAAAAGTCTCAGACCTATTTTCTGAAATGATTGCGTTAAATGCATGTTATCTTTTTTTTTGATTGTTTTATTTTTAGCACAATTATCAGTTCTTTTTATTGATTTGTTTGATGTTTATCTCGACAAAAAAAAATCAAATCCTTTTTTTTCAATTTTGAAAAAAGAATATTTTAATATGATATGGTTTATCGGTTTAGTGTGGCTGCTTTATTTTTTATTACAAATTTTGGGAACTTACTTCTTACCTATTTCATGGATGAAACAAAAAATCTGGAACTATTTACAACTTGAAACTCTTGAAAAATCTACCTGGAACTATAGAATTGTTTTCTCGTTGATTTTTACTTTTTTTGTTTTAAGTTTCTGGGACTATATAACTCACCGATGGATTTTGCACAAAAAAGCTTTTTGGATTCTACACGAATACCATCATTTAAGTAAAATAGTCATGAACGGAATTCCAGGCGTTCACTCGAGACCCTTTGGTTTTGTACCCACCGCACTTACCTATATACCCACTTCATTGACGATACTTGCTATTTTACCTCATTTCTTAAGTTCTCAAGAATGCAAATTATTTATTCTTGAAGGAATTCAACTTTTTTCAATGATTTTGATATTTATTCTTTGCCTTATTCATTCGTCTTTTTTACGGAAATTTAAAAGCGTACATAGGTTTTTTAGCATTTTATTAGTTACAAGCCCTCATGAACATTATCTTCACCACTCAAGCCAGAGAGAATGTAATTTTGGAAATTTTTCGACTCTGTGGGATAGACTATTTCGTAGCTACGTAAGCCCCTTAGATATCACGCTCTCTGACGAGAAAATGGGATTAAAATATGACCAAGACTACCTTGGAACACTTTGCTTAGGAAAATGGAAAATTTCCAAGGAAAATCGATTAAAATATAGACTCAATGAAACCCTAAATATAGATCTTTAAAATGAAATCTAGTTCTGTTGAGACTTGTCTGGAGTAAGCTGCAAACTCACAGGACAATTAAAGTTTACGCAACACCTCGGCGGCCAAAGTGCCTATTGCATTATTGAGCAATCGCAATTATTTCAACAAATGTCCTCTCTACATATTGTGTTGTCGAAGCGTGGACGCTGGTTAGAATCATTAATGTTCTTAACGACTAATCCTGTAGAAGAAAACAACCATAGAAAAAAATATTTTATTTTGGTTCGCGGCAATTTGCTATGGCTAGCTGTGATCCAATTTCATGTTGAGCGATGGTCCATTCCCATTCTGTTAACCAAAGTCTGAGTCTTTCCTTGGCTAATTTAAATTCAGCTTCATCCATAAAGAGCGGTTTCGGAAAACCTTTAAGCGAAGACTTAAAACTTGAATTTTCATTCACATCCGGTATTTTTTTGTACTTTTCAGTAAACACTAGGTCAGATAAATTAAAATTGGTGTAGGGCCGCGTAATTTGGTTTCCAATTTTTTCTCCAGTAAACCAATTTTCCATTAATTTTGAAGCCAGCAAATCCACCTTTTCACTCTCATTTAATTCTTGATGTTCATTCTCTCTTCTAAATAATTTCTTTAGATATAAATTCAATTTGACAGTTCGATATCCCCAAGCCGTCCATTTCTGCATCATCAGAGTTAAATTTGGACCCATCCCAGCAGATAACATTTCACAGCTCATGAATGCTGCTAATTGGACGTGGTAATACTTAGCATACAGTGTTACTGCGTTAATGTTCGTTTTGATTTTTTGTTTCAAATCATCAGAAATGTCCGCATTCGCTCCTAAATTTTTTGGAAGAATTAATATTTTATTTTTAGAAAATTGAACATGAGCATTTTTATTTCTTTCGCTCATTTTAATGTTCATTTGATCATAAATCTTGTTCATTTTTTCCCTTATTTCCATGAAGTCTTTTCCCCCGGAAGGCATCATCATTAAATCCTCTTTTAATTTTTTTAAATTCGTTTTTTGCGAATCTGTTAGAAAATACTCCATCGGCATTGACAAATCTAAGGAACCATTTGGATCAGCCAGCGTGGCTGCTAAAATTTGCATTGCTTCTCGTGGAGATTGATGGCCCAGCTTCAGCAATTCTGTCCACAAGAAACCTGGTTTAAAATTTACAAAATTTCCTTTGCCCGTTTCTTCGTCCAGATGGACATCCTCTTCACTCACCGTATATTTTTCATCTTGCCTTTGGAGCCAGAGATAGAGGTCATACAATTGTTGTTTAAACTGATTGTCTTCTTTTAGTTTCGTCTCAACATAACTTTTTATACCAGGAAGGCCCGTCTCCATTTCTTTTTCAGATGAATACTTGTTTATCCCTACTAAATTAAACCAAACCTCTAATCCCTTCATATTCCCAGAGTCCCTCGGCAACTTCTTCACATGATCCCAAAGAACTGAAAAACCAGGATAAATTTTATTAATTTCAGATAGCCGATTTTCAATCCTCTCTTCAGCAAACACAACCAAAGGAAAAAACATGAGAAACACGGATATTATTTTAAATTTTTTAATCATCTTTTCACTCATTTAAATAGGATCTTATAAATAGGATCTTAACTCATAATCTTCTTATACTCTTCAGCAAAAACTGAACCATCTAAATAAAAATCCATAACTGCCGCCAATTTTTGGCTTGCTGATGTCTCATTAAACAACATTCTTATCAACAGTGAAAATGAAAAATCTTTTAACGAAATCTCTGAACCAATATGAAGTGGCAGAATCAAATTATTGAACCTTAGTATCGAGCTATGTCTTTTTTACAATACAAAACAAAGACACTATAAAAACCTCAAGTTTTACTTTAAGATCTCCAGAAACTAACAATATCGTTTCAATGTGTTCATCAATGCGTTCATCCAGGGAAATTAATCCCTACACATTTGAAACTGTATCAGATAATGCTTTACTGGAAAATGATTTATTGGATTTTTTTAAGATTTCGTCAAAAAAAAGCAAAAAAAAGGAAACACTATGAACCTTGCAAATTATATAAGTTTATCCTATCTCGTTTTAGTCGCCATCCTCGGCGCTAACCAAACCCACGCCAAAGACAGTGGCAATTATGGCTATGGCTCTGGTGGTTACAAGGCAACTTACACGGCTCCAACCACAAGTTACAGTTCTAAACAGTCCACCGGAGGTTATGGTGGAGCTAGCAGTTATAAAATGGAGACTCCAACTTACGGCGGTTCTAAGTATACTTCATCTAAAGCACCGGCTACTGGCGGTTACAGCGGTTACACTGGGAGTGGTGGTTATGATCAAAAGCAGACGGTAACATTTGGTGCAACAAAACCTTATAAACCGGATGCAAGCCCTAAAACTTCTAAACCAGCAGATTATGACTTTAAAGGAAAAGATTATAAATACACAGCTCCCGTTGTTACCACCAAGCCAACGGAAAAGTATAAACCCGAAACTGGGAATGGATACCCTTCATGGAATCCTTCAAAAACTGATGTTAAAACTGATATTAAACCTGATACAAAACCGGCTTCAACGAAAAAACCTGATTATGATTTTAAAAATGATGGATATAAATATGAAGCTCCTAGTGTTACTTTCGGTACTACCAAAAAATATAATCCCAATGCAGAAATGGATAATGGAAAAAAATTTGACAGCCAGAACGCTAAATCTTCAGGTAAAGATTATTTCCCTGGAAATACAGCTAGCCCAACCAAAGGAAAAGACAAGCATGGAGACTACGAAGCTTTTCAAGACAATTCAGGTAAAATTCCAAAAGGATTCATTGCTAGAAAATATGAAAATGGTGTTGTCCGTGCCACAGGTACAGACTCAAAAGGTCGCGATGTAGCCATAACCACTAATCCAGATGGATCTACTGCCAAAACTGTGCAACACAAAGGCGGAGGAGGGAAAACTACATTTTTTACAGATAAAAACGGGAGACCTACCCGCGAACAAATTGTACATACAAGGCCGGATGGAACAAAAGCGGTGACTCAAATTTCCAAAGATGCTCAAGGTGTTGTTACCACAAGACATGCCAATGGTGGATTGTCCATAAAAAATGGAGATGGTTCCTTTGTCCATACGAAACCAAATGGTTTTAAAATTGAAGGCGATAAATTTGGAAACAAGAGATATTTTGAAAATGGTAGGTTAGCCTACCAAGATCAATATTACAAAAATAGTTACGGTTTTAACCGACAAAGAACTGTTTATATTGATAACAGAACTTATATCAATCACTATCATGGATATAATTATGGTGGTTACTATTACAATGCTTATCGTCCGTTATTTTGGTACCCAACTCCCTATTATGCCTATCTTTATAACCCATGGACACCCTTTGCTTATACTTGGAATCCCTATGCTTACTCTTGGTATTACACTCCCTATCCTGTCTACGCTGGACCTTCTTATTGGCTAGCCGATCATATCATATTATCTTACCTAGTAGCTGATGCTGTCGAACAAAGAAGAACACAGCAAATGAGTGAAGCTGTGGCTGTAGCCAATGCAACCAGCAGGTTAGATTTAAAACCTGGAGAAACTGGCCACTGCGAAAAAGTAAGCAAAGGATGGTTGATGGGAACTACAGAGGTTTGCACCAAAACAGCCGCTGCAGCACCTGTTCAGCCCGAGTCACCTGCTAAAACCGGCAAACCTGTTGATGATGCCACCAAGACACAAATAAGAATGCAAGTGGAAGAAGCTATCAAATCCCACGAAAGTAAAACCTCACTCACCTTACAAACAGCGTTGAAAAACAATAAATATATTTTTAATGTGGATGAAGAGTTAACTGTGGCGCAAGAAGATGGAGGAAAATGTAACTTAACTATGGGTGATATGATTAGCCCCATAGAAGAAAGGCAAGGAATGTCCCTGCTGAGAGTTGTGGCTTCAAAAGGCGAAGGTTGCGATATTGGAGATAAGGTGCTTGTTAAAAACGATGACTTGCAAGATATGCAAAATGCTTTTATGGAAAAGCTTGAAAAAGGGATGCAGGAAATGCAAAAAGATTCAAAGCTTAATGCACCTCAAGACAAGCCGAGCATCGTAGCAGAAGAAAAGAAAGAATAGAACGCGTAATTCGGAAATAGTTTAAATCTAAGTTTATTTATAGCAGCAAAGGCAGTTGATTGAAATCCTCTGCCTTTGCAGTTTTTGAGCCCCTGTACCGTATTTAATTACGTCTTTTTGATTTTCGTCTTTTCTTACTCGGTTTTTTTGTTGCGGATGGAGCTGAGGTTATTTCTAGAGTCTCTAGCTCCTGAGCTGTGAATTTATTAAGTGATCTTTTTAATTCTAGCCTTCTGTAGGAAATGGTTTGTCCCCCTTTTTCGAAACTCGCTTCCGTTGTCCATAGCCAACCTTGAATTTCTAACAAGGTCACGATTTTTTCAAACTCACTTCGGGATAGGGAAATTTTTAAATCTTCTAGCTTTTGAAAAATTCTACCTGTTGCCTGGCTTCCTTCCCTGTCCAAAACGGAAACAATTCCCATAATGGCTTTTTTTTCTGAAGGTGAAAGGGACCGTTTTCTCATCAGAGCACCTCTTTGCTCGGGTCTGCAAATATCGCAAATACCGCAGGGTTTTCCTGAATCATTTTGGTCCCCAAAATGGTTTACCAAAGAAATCATGCGACAACGCCCCGAGGTCGCATAGGCAAGCATTTGCTTCAACTGTTTCTGCTTTAAATCTCTTTGTAATTGATAAGATTTTTCCCAGTCGGGAGCCCCTTGAATTACATTTTCTTCACTGTCGATGAGAACCCCACGGTGAACCCAAAGCTGTTCAAGGCTGCGCTCAAAAGTTTCTGAATCCATTCTGGAAACTTCCTGCCGAAGCATATCTTTTGATAGACTTTCTTTTGATAGTTTTTCCTTTGATAGCTTTTCCTTTGGAAATTTTCCTTTTGATAGCCTTTCTGTAGTTAGAAATTCCTTTGATACGTTTTTATTTGCAAGCCGATCAAACAGCAACCTTAAATTAGCCACATCTGGATAATTCAAGTCGAAGAAAAATTCGTGGGTTTTTTGATCAGCAAAGGAATGCAGTAAATAGGCTCGGCTTTCTAAACCGTCTCGACCGGCACGACCTATTTCTTGATAGTACCCTTCCACACTTCCAGGCATCGCTGCATGAATCACGGTTCTGATATTTGGCTTATCAATCCCCATTCCAAAGGCAATGGTTGCAACCATGATGTCCATCTCGTTAGCTAAAAATTGGGATTGGATCTTGTCTCTTGCTGCAGCTGACATTCCCGCATGGTAAGATCCAACGCGAAAAGAGCCCGAAAGAAATTCAGTTAATTCTTCGGTTTTCTTTCTGGTTGGAGCATAGACAATTGCTGGCAATCTTTCTGAATTTTTTAAAATAGAAGAAATCACATGGGGTCTTTCACTCGGCGCGATTTCGGCAACCTCAATCGCGATATTGGTGCGACGAAATCCTTGAATGATTCTGGCCTCTTTGGCAAATCCTAACTGTCTGCAAATATCTTCTTGAACCACAGGCGTGGCCGTGGCTGTCAGAGCCATCACGGGCGTCGGCCTGAAGTCTTTGAGGCGATCTCCCAGCAAACGGTAATCCGGCCTGAAATCATGGCCCCATTGGGAAATGCAGTGGGCTTCATCAATAGCGATTAAGGTCGGCAAGTGCCTTCGTAAAAATTCGGGAAAACCAGGCACTGACAATCGTTCTGGAGCAATAAATAAAAAATCCAATTGTCCCGCTAGATACTTTTGGCAAACAGTTCTGGAATCCTCACGGCTTCGTCCAGAGTGAATTCGTTCTGCGGCTATGTTCAATGCTTGAAGCTTAGCCACTTGATCTTCGATTAAAGCCACCAGTGGACTAATCACCAAGGTAGTACCTCCTCGAGCCAATCCTGGAACCTGATAACAAATAGATTTTCCAGCGCCTGTGGGCATCACCAGCAAGACATCTTTTCCTTCTGTCACTTGACGGCAAACATTTTCTTGACTCGTGCGGAAGGAATGAAATCCAAAATAATCTTTTAGAAGTTTAGAAAGCTGATCCGATGAGGATGGCTGACGGATCGAAGTAACCAGAGGTGTTTCCGTTGTCGAAGAGGCCGCTTGAGAATTCCCAATACGAGGTCCACGCGGTGAGGCGACAATTTCAGCGATTCTTGCTGAAATTTCCACTTCGAGCTTGGCCATGAAATCTTTCAATGTGCTTTTTTTATTTTGAATTTCACTCAGCAGCTTTTCCCATTTTGCGGTAAGCTCGGGACTTTTCACACTGGGATGAACTGTCGCGATTAACTTGTGGCCAAGGGGTGTGGCAATCAAAGATTTGGCTTTTCTTTCAATATAACCGCGAGAAATAAGAGTTTCGATGATTCCTGCCCGTGTTGCCGGAGTTCCTAAACCTGAATCCTGCATGAACTCGGCTAATTCTCGATCTTCCAAATTTCTGCCGGCTGTTTCCATTCCCGTAAGAAGAGAAGATTCTGTCAGGTGAGGCGGTGGTTCCGTCGACTTCTGCCGAGATTCTATCGACAGAATCTGAATCAAAGCCCCGACCACAAGACCTGGTGGAAGTTCAGGCTCAAAAGATTTAACTCTGCCTCTCACCTCCAAGGCTTTCCACCCCTCCTCCAAAACCATCGTTCCTTGGGATTTAAATAAATCACGTTCAGCCACTTCGGTAATCGCGGTAGTGACAGCGGTGACAAAATCTTTTTGCCAAGCCATCAATAACCGACGGCAAATCAAATCATAAACTTTTTGTTCCTCACCAGTGAGCTTTAATTTTCCAGGTGGGGTGACCGTGGGAATAATCGCATGATGGTCTGTCACCTTGCTGTCGTCGACATGACGAAGAGTCAATGGGACCACTCCCGTCGTTTTCTCTAATGACTCTTCATAGGGAGTACGAATTACTTTCACAATTTCTGGTAAGGTCTCTGCTACAGATTCAGATAGATACCGGCTCCCCGTTCTCGGGTAACTGATGAGCTTATGAACTTCATAAAGACTTTGTGCCAGACTTAAAGTTTGTGTGGCTGAAAACCCATAGAGCCGATGGCAATGCCGCTGCAACTCGGTCAAATCATAAAGAAGTGGTGAGGCTTGTTTCACTGTTTTTCCATCAACAACGGCGAGTGTTGCTAACTTGCTTTCTTGAATTCGACGAAGAACCATCAAAACGTCTTGCGAGTTTGTTGCCTTATTAACAGTAAAACGTTTTTCCTTTGCCGTGATCGCATTTTTCACTTCCGATTTCTCACCAATATAGAGGCCTTGATAATCCCCTGTAGCCGATTGAAACTTTCCTTCAATAATATGGTAATCTTCAGAAATAAAATTTTGAATTTTCAAATCTCGTTCAGTGACTAAGGCCAAAGTGGGCGTTTGCACGCGACCAACAAAAAGCTGTTCCTGGGTCGTTAAAGCATAGGCCCGAGACAAATTCATTCCATAGAGCCAGTCCGCTCGACTTCGTGCCCTAGCCGCATCTGCCAGAGGATCATACTCCGAAGAGGGGCGAAGGGCTCGCAAACCTGCCTTGATTGAATCCGGAGTCAAAGAAGAAATCCAAAGCCGCTGCACGGGACGCTTGCATTTTGCTAATTCATAAATATAGCGAAAGATCAACTCACCTTCCCTGCCTGCATCCGTAGCGCAAATAATTTCATGACATTCAGAAAGGGCCTGCTTAACAACTTCAAATTGATGCTGAGTTTTTTCCACAGCTACCAAAGGCCACTCCTTTGGGAGCATTGGCAAATGGCTCAAATTCCAAAACTTCCAAATCGGATTGATCTGATGAGGTTCCGGCAAAGTGACCAAATGACCAACAGCCCAAGTCACTGTGTATCCACCACCGTGAAGGACACCATCACCTTGTTTAAAGGCACCCACAACTCGAGCCAAATCACGCGCTACGGATGGTTTTTCTGTGATGATAAGTGTGTTTTCAAATCTCGCCATAATTTTATTAATTCTTTATAAATACCAAAGCAAAATTCATTTCAAGTTTTAAAAAGGTGTTGTTTTATTACGCACTTTAATGACATTCGACGTCAGGAAATGCTTGGACTATTGACTGTATCAATTTCACAGCACAGACTATTTGAAAATAATAAATGAGAAAATAAAAATATTTTTTCAACAATAACAATGGAGAAACTATGAAAAAACTTTTGATCGTGATGGCAGCTATCGCTGCAGCAAGTACTTCCTTCGCAGGAAAACTTAATCTAGATGCACGCGTCGATTCAGACAGTGCTACCTACAACACAGATGCTGGACTTCCTGGATATCAGAAATACTATCTTCAAACAGGTAGAATTGATTGGAATGGAACAGCTAATGAAGATCTCTCTTACAGAGTGAGATTGAGATTTAACAAAACCCAAGGTGCCGTGAATACAAGAGATAGTTTAAACGACACTGTGGATATGGCTTATTTTGCTAACAAAATGAGCGATCTTACATTAACACTTGGTAAGTTTGAAATTGATACTGCTGGTTTTGAAGGGGCGACTACAGGTGCTGATCTTTATTTCACTTCTCAGGCCTATAATGATACAACTGTATCAAATACAAGATATGCAACAGGCTTAAAAGGTACCTACAACTTTGGTGATCATACTTTAGCTTTAGGACACACAAATCCAAGAAGTGATGAAACTCAAGGTAGTAGTTTTGCTCAATCAAATAGCGTGGCTTTCTTGGTATACAAAGGTGCATTACTAGAAAAATCACTTAAATTAAATGCTTCTTATCACCAATCTCATAAGGCTTATGATAAAGATGCAACAAACAGCCAAATGAATTTAGGTGTGAAATATGAACAAGCTGCTTGGTTTGCTAGCTTAGATCTTAATATGCATGCTGCTAAAAACTACACTACAGCTGATAAAACTGATACTTTAAGTTCTTATGTTTTAAACGGTGGATACAATATCAACGATTCAATGGCTGTTAAAGCAAAGTATGAAATGTCTAATAAGTTGGTTAACACTAACGCAACTACTGAGACAAAAACAGCTTATACTGGTATGGGTTTAGCTTTCGAATACAAGCCAGTTGCTGATACTAACTTCCGTTATCATGTTGCTTACACTTCTCTTGGTTCAAAAGTTGATGGCGCAACTGCTAGTCCTAATGAATCACACGTTGTTCTTGGTGCAAGACTTCTTGCTGACTTCTTAAAATAATTAGTTCAAACAACTAGTTAATAGTAAAAAAAAGACCAACATTAGTTGGTCTTTTTTTTTGAGAAGTTATTAAGGTGAGTTCACCTAATTAACTAAATCTACCTAATTAAATAATTCACTAGCTAGCTCGAGCCATTGGTTTTGAGTTATGAGCCTCTTCTCTTCTTGATTCATTATTGCTGTGTCTATTGTCATTGGAAACAGAACCAGCTCCAGTCAGTAAAGATGTCAAATCACTGACCACATCCACAAGTTCCACAACGGTTTGATCGAATACCAAGGTGGTTTCAGATATCTGTTTTGCAAGGGATGAATTCTCTTGAGCGGTAGTTTCAATCAAAGCCACGGCTTTGTTGATTTCTCCCACGCCCGTTGATTGCTCGCTGGCAGCTTGTGAAACGGAGCCAACCTGAGTTTGAATTTGCCCCATGATATTTTGAATAGATTTAAATACCTCTTCACAAGTGTCGGCCTTTTCTTTTCCTTCTTGAATTCGGTCTTCTCCTGAATCTAACTGAGTTCCAATTCTTGTTTGCATGTCATTAAAAATTTGAACGATTCGAACAGCACTTCTGTCAATCAGAGTGTTGATTTCTGCAGCAGCATCGCCTGACATTTTAGCTAAGCCACCGACTTCTTCAGCAACCACCGCAAAACCTTTACCTTGCTCACCAGCTCTGGCAGCTTCAACTGAAGCATTGAAACTTAACAACTTAGTTTGAAACACAATTTCATTAATCACTGAAGTTTTCGTTTTAATTTCGTTAATCAAACTAGAAACTTCTTGCACACCTTTATGACTTTCAGCCACCTCGGACTTGATTGACGAGAAGCTTTGTACAATCTTATCAATTGAATTCGAGAGATCGATAATGGATTTTGTACCTTGGGTAACGAAATCTTGAGATTCTGTTGTTTTTTTACTTGATATACCAGCTGCTTCAGATGTCTTTTCAACCATGGCTGTCACTTCGGAACAGGCGACCATGGTTTCTTGAACTGCCGAAGCTTGGTGCCCCAACTTTCCCTCTAGGGAAACAATATTTTCGCTGACTTGTGCTGAAGATACTTTGATAGACTCAGCCTCATGTTTTAGACTCTCTTGAATTCGCGACAAGGCGGTTGCAATTCTTCTTGAAAAAACCACTCCAAACACCAAGGAGATTAGGAAAACAATACCCACACTGAAAAAAGAAGTTTTTATCATTTTCTCGGCCGAAGCTTCACTTGCAACTGCTAATTGATCTGCCATTTTTTGTTGAAAAACCGAAAGCTTGCCAAGCGCTTCATCCAATTCAATTCTTGAAGAATCAACTTCATCCGTAATAAAAGTAGCCAGTTCTTCATTCCTAGCTGTTAGGTTAGCTTTTTTGGCCATCTCAAATGATTTCTCTACTAGATCATGGTACTTTGTCCATTTTGACTCAAAATTCTTTTTTATATCAGATTCATTTTCAGCCAATGGCAAAGCATCATAGAGCTTTTTAGTTTCACCAAATTTAACTGTTTTACTTTCAAATTCGCCTTTGAGCTCTTCGGCTTGATTTTTAGATGTTGCTGATCCTAATGCCAGCGCTGGAAGAGAAGAGTCTTTGGCATGGCTAAGCAAGGATCCTAATAACGCCATCTTTTTCAAGTTAACATCCAAAATAACCTGATAATCTATTTCTACTTTTTTTATTGAATAGGACCCAAGAAGACCAATAAACACCAACATCACACAAATAAAAATATAAGATAAAAGCATTTTGACTTTTAAACCCATTGCCACAATCAACCTCCCTTTAGGTAATTTAGTTACCCCCAAAGTTTCGGCAGGATTTAATTTTAAACAACAGAGCTAACGTCTAGTTTTTTTTCGCGCCTAATAAAAAAAAAAAAAGCAGCCTTTAGAGACTGCGTTTTTCTTTTTCTTAATAAAATCTAGACTAACGGTCAGATTAAAATCTTAATTATTTTTTGCAACCATTAAAATCAGATCTGTCGGCAGCACAAAAATTCTTACCACCTTCAACCGGTGTTGCTTTTTCTCCAAAAGTAGCTGTGATCGTCTTAGTTTTTGTTACTTCAACACGAGCATTTTCACACTCTTTAGTTGCTTTTTTAGCGCATTCCTTTTCTGTCTTTGCTTCTACTTCTTTAGGCTTGCAGACCGCATTTCCATCACACTTTGCATAACTTTCTTTCTCTTGCCCAGGACAAGCTTCTCTGGTTACAGAAATCATGCATTTCTCAGCAAAAGCGTTTGCAGAAATAAAAACAACTGCAGCTATAAATAATTTTACCATATAACAAAACCTCCATTTTATGTTTATGTAAATGATAGATTATTTTAATCTGATGGCAATAGAAATTTTTAAAACAAAACCATTTTTTAAAAAATAGACTTTAGGTGGGATGAAAACTTTTGGCCTTTAAATTTTTTGGACTAAATCATATACTACAATCTAATACTTTTATTTAAATTAATTATTCTAACAAATTTAAATTTTGGAGTTTTTAATGAAGTTATTCCATTACACTAAATTAGGTTTTATTTTAATTATTCTGGCCTCACCTTCATTCAGCACAGAATGGACCTGCAATCCAGATGGCATATTGAATAAAATTAATAAATCCCAGTTAAAATCAAAAGATGTATCTCAATTTAATAAAAAATTTGTTGAGATAAAACGTGATACAGACCTAAAAATTAGCAATTTAGAAAAAACATGGAAAAAAAAAGATACAGTCTCTGGTGAACAACACAAATCGGAAGTATTCAATTACTATTCTAATCATGAGTTTGGAAATGCTAAAATTCCACTAGGAAAAATAAAAGACAAAAATGGAAATTTGGTAACCTATTCAGAAAAACTTAAAAATGATTTTAAATCAAATTTTGTTAATGCCTATCTAGCACCATTCGGAGACCAGTCTGATTTTGAAATGAGTAGAGAAACGGAACCATTTGATCAGATTTCATTAGTTAATGACGAGTCAGCCAAAAACCCTAGACCTAATGATAAAGCGTATCATTTTGATCAGGAAATTGATGGATCCACCTTTTATTTTTCAAAAGGAAGACTTGTAGCTACCTTTATTGCTACTATAACACGTAATGAATCATCTGGCGGAGTCGATATTAAACGTATTCTTACTAGGTACGATAACAATTGCATGCCAAAAGAGATATTAAGAACAGAAACAAAGTCTGATAACCTAAAAACCGAAAGCATACTTTGGCGAGTGAATTTAAATTTGTGTACTCAGTATCTAAAAGAGAAAAAACCTATAAATAAAGATTCTCAATTTTTAAAAAACAAGGAATATAATTTTCAAATTGACCTGAGTGATGAAGATACTGAAGAAAATCTCAAAGATTTAATAAAAGACCTAACCGAAGCTTGTAAAAAGTTTCCAAGTGAAAAACCATCGTCGGCATCATCAAAAGGACATGAAACTGTTAAATAAATAGAAATAGCCTTTCATTCTTGAAATAAGTGTGTTTCCAATAGCTGCGATGCTAGTGATAAAAACCCATGACATCAGCCTTTATTCATTCTAGACTGGACTTTCTTTCTGGAGGATGAATAGAAAACCGAGCTCTGACACATGAAAAATCATCGATTTATGCATTAATGCTCGGGGCCCTTGGGGTTGTTTTTGGGGATATCGGGACCTCCCCTCTCTATGCCCTCCGAGAGTGCTTCACCCATAACCATCAAATTGCTATCAATCATAATAATGTAATGGGAATCCTATCTTTAATTCTATGGTCACTTTTAATTGGAATCAGTTTCAAATACATGACTATTGTTTTACGAGCAGACAACAAAGGTGAAGGTGGAATTTTATCCCTGATGAGCCTTGCCTCCTCTGTGGTTGAAAAAGGATCAAAAAGAAACATTGTTATTTTAACTTTGGGATTATTTGGAGCCTCTCTTCTCTACGGTGATGGGATCATCACTCCTGCGATTTCTGTGCTTTCTGCTGTTGAAGGCCTACAAGTGGTCTTTCCTGAATCTCAGAACTGGGTGGTCCCTATTACCTGCGCCATCCTCGCTGTCTTATTTGTGTTCCAGTCCTTGGGAACAACAAGAATCGGATTCTTCTTTGGACCTTTAATACTCATTTGGTTTTTAGTTATTGGAATCATGGGAGCTGTTCAAATTATGGCTCATCCTGAAATTTTAATGGCCATAAATCCTGCCTATGCATTTAATTTCTTTAAAGACAACCCCACGTTTGGCTATCTAGTGTTAGGAAGCGTTGTCCTCGTGATTACAGGAGGGGAGGCTCTGTATGCTGATATGGGCCATTTCGGCAGTAGACCCATTAGACTTTGTTGGTTTTATATCGCACTTCCAGCTTTGGTTTTAAATTATTTTGGCCAAGGCTCATTGCTTTTAAATTCTCCCGAATCCATCAGCAATCCTTTTTACCTATTGGCTCCAGGCTGGGCCCAGGTTCCTTTAATTATCCTTTCAACTTTGGCTACGACTATTGCTTCCCAGGCACTTATTTCTGGAGTTTTTTCTATCACCCGTCAGGCCGTGCAGCTGGGATTTTGTCCGCGGATCAATGTTATTCACACTTCAGTTCGCGAGATTGGTCAAATCTATGTGCCTTTTGTAAATTGGGCTTTATTTCTTGGTGTGATTTGGCTTGTTTTAAATTTCAAATCTTCAAGTCATTTAGCCGCGGCTTACGGGATTGCCGTATCTGGAACCATGCTAATCACAACCATTCTCGCTTTTTATGTGGCAATCAAAAAGTGGAAGTGGCCTATTTTACCGTCCTCAATTTTATTTTTAATTATTCTCTTATTTGATGTGAGTTTCTTTTTCCCGAATCTCTTGAAAATCACCCACGGAGGCTGGGTTCCCCTTGTTCTTGGGGGAACCGTCTATATTCTGATGACCACTTGGCAAAAAGGCAGACGCATTCTTGCTGAAGCCTTGAAGACAAAATCAATTCCTGTCACTGAGCTCATCAAAAAAATTGAGATAGAAAAGCCCTACCGGGTCCAAGGTACAGCTATTTATATGTCTTCTGACCCTTGGGGTGTTCCCATTCCTTTGCTTCATAACCTGCGGCATAATAAAGTACTTCACGAAAGAGTTATTTTCTTAACTATTTCCACCAAAGAAATTCCTTTTGTAAACAAAAGCGAAAGGGTTCAACTAGAATGCTTTGGGCAAAATGTTTATCGAATCGTGGCTTCTTTTGGGTTTATGGAAACACCCAAAATTAAACATATTCTGGAGGCCTGCCGCTTGAAAGATTTTAATATCTTACTGAATGAGACCACTTTTGTTCTTGGAAGAGAAACCATTCTGCCCTCTTCCATGCTTGGTATGGCTCTTTGGCGTGAGTGGCTTTTTGCGGTCATGGCAAAAAATGCTGCCCGACCCACAGCCTTTTTCCGTATCCCTCCCAATTCTGTTATTGAAGTAGGAATTCAAATTGAAATTTAATATTTAGAAGCTATTTTAAAAAATCTTCGACCAGGTTTTTAAGTTTTGAGGCGGCATTCAAAGATTTTTGCTGGAGGGATGTTTAATACTTCCCAATGTGATGTTACTTCAAATTTTTCTTTTAATAAATTCTGAAATCGAGCACCAGAGTTGGTTAAAACCGCATTGCAAGCAAGATAGGTTTTAAAATACCCACCTTTTTCAAGATGCAATTTAACCTGCTCAATAATGTTCTGTTGAATTTGCCGATCAAACAATGACCAAGGGAGGGTCGAAACGATCAGATCAAATTTCCGTTTTTCACTGTAATCAGAAATGGCTTCCGCAGAACTACAAATAAATTTAAAACCTTTATATCTATTTGAAACAAACTTATAAAGATCTTCATTTATTTCAATACCAATATATTTATCCTTATCACTCATGTTTTTAAAAATTTTTTCAGTGACAGCACCAGCCCCTACTCCCAACTCTAAAACAGAACAATGGGGATCAACCTGTAATGGCGAAATTAATGCCTTCACTACGGAAGATGATGTTTGAAACAATGTTGAAATCTGTAATGGTTCTTTTATAGCCGCCTTAAAAAAATGAAAAGAAGATGTCATAGATTATTCAAACTCTTCATCGATACTAGCGCCTTCATTAATCCCCCGAACTTCATCAATAAAAGTCTGGGTATCTTCTTCAAATTCATTTTCCAAATTGGATTCATCAATTTCCAACTCTTGAATGGCAGACAAGAAATCTTTTTCCGTTCTTAAATCCCTGCGGATCATCTCTAGAAATTTATCAGGATATCTAGAGGTTAATTCTTCGACATACCGTTCAAGTTTTCCATCCGTCAAAATCTTCTTACGCACCTGAATTTTCTTCCAATAAAGCAAATAATGATAACGGCAATAACCATCAACACCGGCTACCTGGTCACAGTCGCGAGCCCGGCAAAGTAAATTTCCCTCGGCATCGGTTAAATTAATCTCTTCAAAGTTTTTTTCTTTAACTTCGGCTTCAAAAAGCAACGAGTCATCAATTTCAAGGTCAGCTTCTTCGACAGCTTTTAAATCCTCTGCATACTCTTCGATTTCATTCCCATTATCATCATCCAAAAAAACATCATCTAAAGCATCCGTCTCTTTGTTGTCCTTGAGATCTTTTGTTTTTTGAGGTTTTTGCTTTTTTAGCTCCTTTTGACTTTGATTTTTAGCTTCAACCTTATTAGATTTTGAACCCTCTCCTGACAACTCAACTGTTTTTGAAGAAGCTCCATGTTTTTTATCAGTTATTTTTTTGTCGAAAACTTTTTTGTCAAATTCTTTTTTATCAGCGAACTTTTTACTCTTATTTTGATCTTCTTGAAGTTTTTTATTTTTTAGCTCTAAGCTTTTCTCGTGCTCTCTTTTTTTTAATTCTAACTTTTTAAGATGTTCTTTTTTAAAAGAGGTAACTTCAATTTTTATTTCTTTTTTATGCCCTTTAATTGGTAATTTTGAGAATTCCGTTCTTTTTGAATCAACACCCTTTAGTTCTGGTTTGTTGTATTTTTTATTAAACTCAACTTCTTTTTTGGCTCCCTTAAAATGGCTTTTGTTCGGAGCGTTATATTTAAGACTCGATTTAGGCATTTCTTTAGAGAAAGTTTTAACGCCTGCTTTTTCAGCACTTTTACTTATCATTTTTTTTGACTTATTTTTGTCACTGCCTTTAGAGCCAATATGCTTAGAATTATTGGATTTTTGATTTTTTCCAGAAGGTGTTTTTGCTTTGTGTGTCATTTTCATCTTGATGTTTTTTCCCATGCCCTAGCCTTTATTTAATACGCCAACGAAGTCAACTTAAAATTTACTTAATAATGATCGGCGCGTTGATAGATTTGACCTCAATGCGGGTCAAGGTTTTGTCCCCTGGAGTTCTGCCCTTAAAGGTGCTTTCTTGCTTATTTTTATATGACTTTAAAGACCCAGGTAAATAAATATCACCCTCATCACTCTTCAAATTTAACCCTATTCCCGAAACATTGTTGGTATTAACAAAAATCCTACCCGTCTTCGCCTTCAGGATAAGTTCGTTATCCTTACTCAATCGAACCTGAGTGTTCACATCATCCAAGTTTGCCTCAAAGCGCCCTTGGTTTGTAAAAGCACCCAAAGTTCCTTTAGTCATTTCAAGAAAAAAAGAACCTGAATTTTGATTTAAACTGACCTGACCATTGTAGGCGTAAATTTGTTGATTACCCTGTGTTTTATCTAAAGACAATTTAAGATTTTGCACTTTAAATTCGCCATCACTCAAAGAATTTTGCACATTCAATTTAAGTTGCTCTCCATCAAAAATCATTTTCCCTGTATGAGTTTCGACAGCGATATCTCCATTAACCAAAGAAACTTGAAGTTCTCCAGTGGTTTTAATAAACTTTAAGATTCCAAAAGAGCTGGTCACTTTGATTTCTTTCTTCATATTTTCAACTAACAAATCAACTTTATAACCAGAAACTTGAATGGGAATACTAGGAGTTTGGATGAGTATTTTTTGTTTTGGAGAATTGAGCTCGGACATGAGATCTTTTTTATTTTCCTTTAAAATCTCTTCAATCAGA
Source organism: Deltaproteobacteria bacterium (assembly GCA_017302835.1). Lineage (NCBI taxonomy): Bacteria > Pseudomonadati > Myxococcota > Myxococcia > Deltaproteobacteria bacterium. The sequence goes on from JAFLCC010000004.1 coordinate 67,659, forward strand.
AGTCCCTTACCATTTGAATTTTTTAACACCCAACGATTTTTGTCGGACACTCCCACTATCTTGATAGTGGCACCCGGGGACTCCGAGATTTTAACATCTAGATTCTGTCCCTTCAATATCAACGCCGGGTAGTCCCGCACCGAAAGCTCAATCGCCTGACCAAACACCTGGCTGCAACGAAAAAAGCTCAACGCCATAAAAACTAAATAAGAAGTCGATTTTCTAAACAAGGATTTTCTAAACATAGACGAGTATTTCAAAGTGAATCTGCATCCGTGTCAACTTCAAGTTTCCCTCGTTAATGGAATGACATCCTGTGCATGAAGAGAACTTACTTGACCCCTCTGAAGTGCAGGTAAAAACTCGAGGTGATCAATTAAACATCACTCAAAAAAAATAGAGGGGAAAATTATGAACAGAGTCGTGATTGTCAGTTCGCTCAGAACTCCTGTCGGAAGATTTCAAGGAAGTTTAGGTGCCCTTCCTGCTCCTAAATTAGGAGCCATCGTGATTAAAGAAACTATGAAAAGATTTTCACTATCAGCCGAGGCAATTGATGAAGTGATCATGGGTGAAGTTTTAGCCGCAGGGGTTGGGCAAGCACCCGCCAGACAAGCCGCCATCTTTGGTGGACTCAGCAACAAGACTCCTTGTTTAACCATTAACAAAGTTTGTGGATCTGGTCTTAAAGCCGTCATGCTAGGCGCCGATGCGATCACCCTAGGGCACAGCCATGTTGTCCTTGCCGGTGGCCAAGAAAATATGACCCTGGCCCCTCACCTCCTCGAAAACTCAAGATCGGGATTCCGAATGGGACCAGCCATGGTAGCTGACTCTATGCTCAAAGATGGGCTCTGGGATCCCTATGGAAATTCCCATATGGGTTCCTTTGGGGATCTTTGCGCAAGAGAAAATCACTTTACAAGAGAAATGCAGGATCAGTTTGCCATTGAATCCTATCAATTTGCCCAGAATGCCATGACTCAGAATTATTTCAAAAATGAAATTGTTCCGGTAATCATAGAAAACAAAAAAGGCAATATCCTTGTGGATAAAGACGAAGAACCCTTTAACACTCAATTTGATAAAATTCCCACCTTAAAGCCCGCCTTCGAAAAAGAAGGCACCGTGACGGCCGCGAATGCTTCCAAAATTAATGATGGAGCCGCTGTTCATTTGTTAATGTCAGAGACCCAGGCTCAAAAAAGTGGATTAAAACCCCTAGCACGCATTGTAGCTTATGCAACCAATGCCCATGATCCAAGTTATTTCACCACGGCTCCTGTCGGGGCCATTAAAAAAGTACTCAACTTAGCCAATCTCAAAGTTTCTGATATTGATCGCTGGGAAATCAATGAGGCCTTTAGCGTGGTCACCCTGTTTGCTATTAAAGAATTAGAACTTACAAGGGCCAAGGTCAATTCCCACGGTGGTGCCATTGCCATTGGTCATCCCATTGGAGCCAGTGGCGCTAGAATTTTGGCCACTCTGGTACATGGTCTACATACTCATCAACAAAAATATGGTTTAGCGACCTTGTGTATCGGTGGAGGCGAAGCTGTTGCCATGATTATCGAAAGAGTTTAAAACATGGTTCATTTTTTCATGAACCATGTTCATTAATTTCTTTTTATCATCGATCACAAAATCTGTTGTTTCAATAGAATCCATCACTTCAAGAGTGATGGTGTCTTGCCAGTGGTAAAAATTCGGAATAAAACTTTTTTTAGACATCACCCGGTTGGCATTTCGAATGATCACAGGAACAATGGGCGCTTGGCATTGGATTGCAAAGACAAATGGTCCCGACTTAAATTTTCCCAGACGCGGCTCCAGCTGCCTTCCTCCTTCGGGGCTCAAAGCAAATCTTTCGCCCTTTTGCATCCTGATTTTTGCCTTCTCATAAACTCTAAAAACAGATTCTTTACGGTCTCTGTTGATAGGAAGAACTCCCACCCTTGCGATGGCCTTCCCAAAAAAAGGAATCTTAAATAATTCAATTTTGGCCCCAAAACGAAATGAAGGAAGAGCTGCTGACATCGCCCAGACATCAAAATAACTGGTGTGATTAAAGAGGTACAAACAACCCCCATTTTTGGGAATTTTCTCGCGATGGATCACTTTCACTTTCACATTAAACATCCGACAAGTATTGCGGGCCCACCATTTAATAACCCTATTATCTATTTTTCGGTCATTAAAAATCAAATTTAAAACTATCGTTACCACAGAGGCTATCAAAGTAAAAAAGGGGTATATCAAAACCATCACTATGGATCTTAGTGGTGCTAAGGAATCTAACATCATAAGCCTCCTAGTTCCCTGGGAACAATCTATTTCTGGCGGCTTTTATTTGTCGCTCTTTATAAGAATCATGGTTGGAAGGTCCTGAGATCATATTCGTATAGGATTTTTCATCCATGATTTGAACCTCATAGGGAAAGAAAAAACTAAATAACCTTTTATCTTCTTTATCAATATGAATAAGTTTCCGCGTGATAAATTTAATAAACTTAAAATCATTATGGGTCTGTTTATTGCTTTTACGAAAAAGATCGGTCTCTTTTAAGTTTTCCTCTAGGTACTTTTCCATATAGGAGTGAAAATCAGTTCGCGAAATTTTTTCCTGTTTGGCAAGCTCTAAAGCTTTACGAAAATGACTTACAGGATAAAGATTATTTGAAGACTGATCCGGCATTGTATGAGGAAAGCTAATCATTTGATGCTCTAACAAAAATCGTAATACGGTAAAAACATCAAATAAATCTTTAGTTACAAATCGAATCCCCAACTTATCAAATATTTTCATTGCCAAAGCATCTGGACGAGCTAACAGCTTAATCACAGCACTGGATGAGGTTTTGAACGGTTTGGATTGAAAGTGGACCAACTCAATTTTAGATTCATGGGGCAAGTAACCTTTTGAATCACCAACCGTTAAATAGGTTTTATGAGTTTGGCCATCATGATAAATAAACTTCTGAAAATCAGACAATACTTGCTTTTGAATCTCTTCCGAATAACTCGTAAATAGATCATTCTCCGTGTGAACAAATACATGAATACACCTTAATATTGCACATGACCATATCTGGTATTCTTTTGAAAAACTATTTTTAGGGGTCGCGTAGAAAAGAAGCTTTGTGATATCCACTAGACTTTTTCGATCTCGCAAGACTTCTGGGATTTCATCAAGGGCGTATCCCAAGCGTTCCGTCATTAAAACGACACTCCGGCGATGATAGTACCAGAGTTTTTCGATATCTCTGGGATTTTTGGAATCAAAACCATAGGACTTTAAAAACAAATGAGCTTTATTTTCTGTGTCGATTTCAAGTCCTGGAATATCTAAAGCGGATTTGCCACCAGCAATCGTATCCATGATCGACCAATTAAAATCAAAATCTGTTTTCATCACCATCATAAACCTGTTCGGAAACTATTTTTTCCTGACAGATCCTATGATTTAATAAGCTCAGAGTCTAGCATTTTCCGAAAGCTTACCTAAAAGGTTAATTAAAGGAATAATCCACAAGATTTCATAACAAAGACTCCCAAGAATCCAGATTTTGGTGTCTCTTTATTAAAATGAGTTGTATTAATAAAACTAACCTTGCCTCTGGCCTCTGTCCCATTGAAGGTTCCCTCAACAATTACGGATCCATAGCTATCTTTAAAAACTAATTTAAAATTTCCAGTATTTCCAACTAGGTTTGAAATTTCTCCGGAGTCTGCTTTTACAAAATTTATCATGATATTTTTTAAAAGCTCACCATCTGTTCCTTTTTCCCCAACTTTCCCATCTTTTATTTCCAAAGAAAACTTGGATTCAGACAAATTTAGTTGGTTATTTGTTACCTTTAGTTTTAGCTCCATACTCACCCAGGTTTCTGTTGAGGCCGCCGAACCGTCCAAGGCTCCAAGATATGCAGGGTCCATGGATCCAGATAAAAAATTAGCAAACGAATCTCTAAAATTATTTCCTGGAACTGAGCCATCATCCCATAACCTTCCCCAGGTAGAGGATCCATCAGTGCATTTTTGAGTGCTTAAATTATTAACTCCATTTACTGGATCTGTTCCCCTCAGGGCCGCGCCAGACCTGCTTGAAGAGGTGTTCTTTTTTGCACATGATGATAAAATTAAAAAAGAACTTAAAAATGCAAATAAAATTGATTTCAAAATGGCTTTTTTCATAAAAAATTCTCCTGTCCTTTGAACATGTTTAAAATTCTTCAAACACGCTCTTACCTACTTACTAAGGCAAAGAAGATGCCAAAGACTAAGAAACCCAAATCATCTAAAAATGATTCCATCTGGAAGTTATGGAAATATGAAGCTAAATTGTGATTCATTTTGAGACAACTTACGATCTTGTCAATTTTGGCCCTCACTCGAACAAGGAGGATACAGATCCAGGCCCCTTTGATTAGTTTTTTTTCAAGGTATCATTAATTTTAAGAAGAAGATCGATCTGTGACTGCTGAATTTTAAATAAAGATTTCATTTGTTCACTAATGAGTAGGTCCATTTTCCCATGGAGACTCCTCACTTCCATTTCGGCTTTTAGGTTGATCATAAAGTCACTGCGGGCTCGTCGACGGTCTTTATCTTCTCTTCGGTTTTGGCTCATCATGATGATAGGGGCCTGAATAGCAGCGATGCAGGAAAGAACAAGGTTAAGTAAAATAAAGGGATAAGGATCAAAAGGCTTTTCTCCTAAAAAGAATATATTGAGTACTATCCATGATGCTAAAATAAAAAAGAATCCTATAATGAAAAACCAGCTCCCTCCGAACTCAGCCACTTTATCGGCCAGGGATTGACCTAGGGAAAGCTCAGAGTCTCTTTCTAGCTCGAGCAGTTTCTCTGATAGTAGTTGTTCCTCAGCAATGGATTCTTTAACTAAATCGCCCAATCTTTGCAATTGTAAGTTTTCTTCTTCGATCAGTTCTTTTAAATCCATAGGATTCGACCTTTCATGATTTATTAAAGATAAATGTGTAGACCCGGTCTGTGGCATTTCTTTTTAAAGTCATGGTATCATTTATTTTTGAAAAATCTTTAAGTTTACTTTCAGGAGTTAGACCATCAATGAGCGATAGAATATTTTCTAAATTTTGGCCATGATTAATAACTTGAACCATATTCAAGTTAGAGGGTAATTTCATTTTTGAAAACTCGAGAGCTTCTCTATTATTGAGAATTTTAGGCCCCACGGTAACATACTTGTTATAGGCTAAGGGCTCCATCACAGAATGAACTTTATCTTTAAAAGAACCTCCGACAAAGGAAATATCAGCATATTGATAAAGATAAAATAAAAGTCCGAATTGATCGACAATTAAAATATCCCAATCGGTATTTTCATCAAAATCGGAATAAAATTGCAACTTGGCCTTAGGGAATTCTTTCGTGATCCTATTTTTAATAGAATCTAGGTGAGATTTATTGACTTCGTGGGGGGCCACAATCCATTTCCAATTGTGGAAATTTTTAAATACAGGAAAAAGAATACGTTCATCCTCTTCCCAGGTAGAACCAGCAACAAAAATTTTCTTAGAACAAAAGGCATGATCGTTATTTTGAGTCAAATCCTCTTGTTGGGAATTAATAGGGAAAAGATTTTTTAAAATGGGAACGGATTTTTTTTTGAGTTCAATTTGATCAAATCGAGTATCCCCTAAAATTTCAATAGGAACTTTTATACCTATTTTCATTAAGTTTATTTTATCTTCAGAACCGACAGTATAAATGGCTGTCAATCGATTGAAACAAAATTTTGTTAACCCTTGACTGACTAAGCCCACTTTTGAGCTTTTCTCTGAAAGGGTGCAAGAAAACAAATAAGAAGGTATTTTTCGTGATGATAATTGATAGCTAAACTCAGGCCATACATCTGTTCTTGAAAACAAAACGTATTTTGGGCTCCATAAAAAAAGAAAGCGTCGAATAGAAAAAAAGGTATCAATAGGTGCGGGGCCAAAAGCATCTATATCATTTGAATTTTTTAATGCATAGAGGACCGAAGGTGACGAAAGAGTGACCAAAATATTGTATTGAGGTTGCAATTCTTTAATTTTTCTGATGAGAGGGTAGGCGTATTCGATTTCGCCACTAGCCGCATGAACACAAATGGTAGGATGAGATTGATTAAACGTAGGCTTGATTGTAAAGGGATGATGAATTCTAAAAAAGAGGGTTTGTTTTAGTTTCCCTTTAGATAAAACGAAATAACCAATTCTCAAAACAAATGAGACAACCAAAAACAAACATCGGTAACTATAAAAAATCAAAGTTTCCATTTTCTTACCCTACTCGCTACAGTTTCAGGTTTTATGTCTACTAAACATTGATGATATTTTGCATTGGTGCATGGGCCCTGTCCATGCTTGCTACAAGGACGACAGGTTAAATCAATTTCAAAAATATGAGTTGTAGCTCTGGATGGAAATCCAAAGGGTGCTGGCCCCATTAAAGCGATGCAAGAATGGCCTAACTGTTCAGCGACATGCATCAGTCCCGTGTCATTGCTGATTAAAAGTTCTGATTTTGAAATAATTGCTGTATTGACGCTCAGATCACATTTCCCAGCCAGATTGAGGCACCGATGAGGAGCCGCCTTCTCAATATCTTCGATGAAGCGGTCTTCTGGACCTCCGAGAATAACAAAATTTTTTTCAGGAAGTAGTTCTATAAGCTTAATCCAATAACTTTTTGGCCATCTTTTTAAGAAATAAGCAGCCGAAGGAGCCAAAGTGATAAATGATTTAGCAAAGGATTGAAGTAACTCCCGGGCTTTGGTTTCATCAAGTTCTGATGGAAAAATTTGGGGAGGAGGAGGGAGAGATCTGCTGATTCCCCATTTTTCTAAGGGTTCGATGAGGTCTCTTTGTCCAGAAAAGGGCATTTCATATTTGTTGATTCTAAAAGAAAATAAAAGTATCCGCTTTATTCTGTAGGTGGGTCTTCGTAGAATTTCTAACTTTTTAGAAAAACCGATGATAAGACATATTAACCGAGAACGAAAATTATTGTGAACATCATAAATTTTCAAATAGTTTTCCTGTCTCAATTTAAGCCCTAAATCAAAAAGACCCTTGATACCTAATTTACGATCTAACGACCAAACTTTTTCAACGAGGGGATGGGGTTCAATGATCCCTTTAAATTCTTTACGCGTGATAAAATGGATTTGAGCTTGAGGGAATTTTTCTTTTATTTTTGCAGGAAGACTTAGGGATTGAGTGATATCCCCGAAACTGGAAAACCTAATTAACAGAATTTTAAAATTAAATTGCATTAACAGAAGTTTACTCGGATATTAGAAAAAGTCATGAATTATTTAATTGTGGTATCCTATGTGAGCTTATTTATCCTTGGTTTCTCAGATAATCTGAGGGGTCCCCTGTTTCCAGAGATTATTAAATACTTTCATGTTAATGACACCCTAGGAGCTGCCTATTTTGCAGTGACTTCCTTAGTTTCATTTTTTGCAAGTTATTATATTCGAAAACGAAAAGACACCTACTTTTTGCTACAAGTTTTAAATTTGGGTGTTCTTGCTATTGGTGTTTCCTTTTTAATTCAAAGTTTTTCTCAAAATTTTTTGGTCCTTATTCTTGGGGTTTTCTTCTTAGGAATCAGTTTTGGCTTTTTAGGCGTTAGTCAAAACAACTTGGTTATCCAGGGTTCAAAACCCCATAGCCGCTCACGGATGTTGACCGGCTTGCATTCGATGTATGGGATCTCTTCCTTGTTATCCCCCTTGTTTGTTGCCAGTTTTGGCTTTTTAGGATGGAAAAATATTTTGCTCATTTCTTCACTGCTTTCTTTTTTATTTTTCGTGATTGTTTATTATCTTAATTCAAAAAGAAAAAAAATGTTTCGAGAAGGGCAGGCTCAAAATAATAAAGAAATTCATCCTCATTTGCAATGGAAAGAGAAAACCATTTGTTTTGTCATTTCCCTCTATGTGGTTGCTGAAATCATGCTAGGGACACGATTAGCCTTGTTTATGCGTCGCTATTTTGATTCTTCGCTTGAGGAATCCAGTTTTTACGTAACCTTGATGTTTGTTTTTATGATGATAGGACGACTTATCGTTTCATTTTATCCGCCCAAATGGCCTTTAAAAATTCAATTAGTTGGGTCGTTAATTTCTTCGATTTCATTTTTAATCCTGGGTATGTATTTAAATCCCTTTTTTATGGTGCTCTGTGGGTTCACCATGGCTCCGTTTTATCCTCTAGCGCTGTCCTATATTTCAGAACTTAATCCCCAGAAGTCATCAGAAATTGTTTCGACAACTATTGCTATACAAGCCCTATTCGTTGTACTGATGCATCTTGGAGTTGGGAGTATTGCAGATTTAACTAGTTTAAAAATAGCTTTTTGGATAGGACCCATTTGCATGATGGCTTCGTTAATTTTACTTTTTAAAACTAAAAAAGAGGTTTATGAATAATTTTTTTATTATTACAGCTCTTGGTTTCGAGGCTGAAACGGAAAAGGAAATTCACTTTTGGCTCTCCTTACAAAATTGTGAATATAAAACAAAAATTGCCAAAGGGGGCGTTGAGCTTAGCTGTCCTTTGATGGCGGGGTTTGAACTCAACTCCCGCTTAAAACTTGCCACTCGAATTCTATTAAGGTTGGAAGAGTTTCCTGTTTATTTTTTTAATGAATTAGAAAAGAAAATAAAAAAAATCCAATTTAAAAAATATTATCCTGAAGGCGTTCCTATACTCATTAAAGTCGATGCAAAGAAATCAAAACTAGGTCAAGAAAAAAAAATTTTCGAAGTGTTTAAAGAGGTATTTAAAAAGAATAAGGTTTTTGCTAAACCCACAGAAGCTCCGCCAGAGGCTCTCGTTTTGTACGTAGATATTTTTAGGGATATATGCAAGTTAAGTTTTGATAGCTCGGGCGAGCCTCTTTACAAACGATCTTCCACTAAATTAAATTCCGAAGCCCCGATGCGAGAAACCATCGCCCATTGGGGTCTACTTCGCATGCTGGAATTGGCCTCACCCTGGGAAAAACCATTATCCTTTGTCGATCCCTTTTGTGGTTCTGGAACTCTTCTGCTCGAAACCCTTAACTTTTTTGAAACCAATAAACGAGCCTTTGATTTTGAATCCGTGCATCCAAAAATAACAGTTGCCCCCCTCAAAGAACAGCAATTTCCCTTTCTGAACTATCATGCTATTGATGTTTCGGGCGAAGCTTTAGCTATTTGTAAGGCCAACTTAAAAAAATCTCCTCAATTTGAAAAAATTCATTTTTATAACGAGGATTCTTGTAAAATTAAAATGAAAACTCTCAATGGGAGTCAAGTTAGCTGGATTTATTCGAATTTACCCTACGGTAAACGGCTTGAAAATCAAATTCCCAAAAACTTAATTGAAATTCTCTATCAGAATTATCAACCCAAAATTATCGGACTTTTTCACCCAGAAAAATGGACCCATGAGAAAGCCATTAAAACAGAACATCTGAAAATTGAAAATGGAGGTTTGAAATTATATTTTTCAATCCTCCGTTTTTAACCATCAGCCCTTCAGACTTTTTAAACACGCTCCTACTGGCAAGTTGCAGAGGACGTCGATTCACCCGTAATTTTTTTAATTTCTTTGGTTTCCTTTTCAGCAAGAACTTGTGTTAATTTCATGCTTTTAGGGTCACCTTCTTTTGCTGCATCATAAACCGCGCAAATTAAAACTATTTGTATTTTTTTGGGAACAAGGGTCACCGTTTTCTTACCAATGCAAACAGGGGTTTCTGTTGTTTCAATGGTGTTTTTATCCTTAACAGCAAAAGACTGACACTTGTCTTTTTTTAGGCACTCTTGTTTTTCCTTTACTTCTTGTTTTACCGAGTCTTTTACATCAATGGTTTTCTCATAACAAGTTATAGAGTAATCTTGACCATTATCTTTAGCCTCTCCCCGATAGCGTACTTTTAAATCATTTACTTCTTTATCATCTATTTTTTTAGATAGTGGAGGACCAAAAACTTGCGTCGTCTTGAAGACAATTTTTTTCTCGCCATTATCACCCACCGCCAACACAATATCAAAAGAATTAGGATTTCCAAGAAGCAGTCTATCGAGTTCACCTGAGACTTGATATTTAAGTTCCATCTTTAAACTTTTATAATTTTTATCTGTGACCTCTACTTCGCCTTTATCAGATTTAAATTTAAAATTTCCAGTCATATTTTCAGCAACAACCGCAGGAGCTGAAAATGAAATAGGAGTTAAAGATAAGAGAAGACCTAAGATGAGTTTTAGTTTCATACATACCTCGAGTGATTAATTACATAGATTAGGAATTCAATTTACGAGCCAGTATTTTGCTAATGAGCTGTCCTTTTATGATTCCAGGACCAGGGAAAAACAAATTTTGTAGTCGAACTGTCTTTTAAAATGACAGCTCAACGCCTCTCCAGTGCAAGCTATAAGGGCTACTCCATGGAAATTTTGATCATCGACATCAAGTCCAACATAAATTACTTTTTCGCTCATAGACGGCCGTCTATATCTTCTATCTACCGGATTTTATGCCGTAGCTTTTTGTAGTGATTCTATTTTTCTAAACAGCGCATATTCATAAAATGCAAAAAGTCGTCCCGTCTTTTGTACTTGTGTTCCAGTGACTCGCTTTCATTTCGCTGAGAAAAATTTTCACGATATCTTTATCTTCTTGCAAACGAACATCCCCTAAAAATGTATACCACCTTCGGCCGTTCCCAATCATTTTGAGGAAACGTTCGATATTCGAAAGTGACCGTTCCTCCAAAATGAATATCCTCATAAATAGAAAATCCAAAACCGCCGTGATGTTCAAACTGAATTTGCGATGTCAGTTCATTTGATCGATCACGGTACATGAGCACGTGAGCTCGAGTTTCAGGATAATACCAAAACAACAGTGGTAGTTGACCAAAGAGGCCTTGCATAGACCCGGCAACACGGGAATCGTAGGTGACGAGCTGGATAGTTTTACCGGTGTTCTGATCCAAATCGATGATCACCTTCCCTCCTTCGCAAACGTACAATGGTCGCCAATTTGGAGAATTAGCCGAGACGGTGAACGGTACTAGAACTAGACTGAGCGCAATTAAAATTTTTGATGCCTTTGTTGATAAATATTTCATGAGGCTCCTTTTTGTTAAAGAAGATTTTCATCTTCGTTGTTGTTGAGCTCATTTATAATACGTCGCATTACGCTTATCAAGATAAAAGTGTTAAATCGTCACAAAAAAGAGATATATCATTACTTTTTTGTGTAATTACCTAAAAAAACTGGGTAATATAAGGTATGTATAAATTTCAGGGAATTACAAAATGACACCTAAAGGTCAAAAAACACGCATTCGAATCATCACCGAGGCCACGGAACTTTTTTTTACTGAAGGTCTTTATAATGTAACCTTTCAGCAGATCGCCCAGCATACTCGGTTATCAACTGCTGCAATTTATCGTCACTTTAAAGATATGGATGAACTCATCCTAGAAGCCTGTAAGCATTGGCTTGGGCTTTTTAATGCTGAATCAGAACATGAGCTTGAAAGTGTGAAACGGGCAGACACACAAATTAAATTCTATATCCAAGATCACATCGTTTACGCCTCTAAAAATAGATCCCATGATGCGCTACTTTTTGGTCTTTACTATTATTCGATGCGCACTGCCGAAATGCTAAATTTATATCAGCAGATTAAAGAAAGAGCCTTAAATAAAGTTAGGCGTATTATTCTTTTAGGAAATTTAGATAAAAGTTGGAATATTTCCGACGTGCAAGATGTGGCCGAAAATATTCACAGCCTGATTGTTGGCGAAGTGATTAAAACTTTGATTGAGCCAAAGGCCGAAATTCAAATGCACCGAACTGACCGGATCTATGCTGCCGTCTCAAAATTATTAGGATTATAATTAGTTTAAAATAATTTTTTGAAGACGCTCAAGCAATATTTTTTGATCAACGACAAGAATCGAATCGGGAGACTTTAGCGCGGGCATAAATAGATCAATACTTAACTCGCGGGCGCCAAACAAAATCCGATAAGCTCTCGCCGTAACTTTGCTTCCTACATCAATAACAAATACCACCTTGTCCGAAGCTGTAGATCCTGAGATTAAATAATTTTTTATGAGCCACTTAAAAAGCTCGTTACGCACAAACTTTAATTGATTAGGGCTCAAATCAGGATCTATATAATACTTACCCAGTTCAAAAATTTGGTACCCTTGAGAGCGGTAATCATCAAACACTTGTGTTTTAATGCCTTTTACAGCCAGCAAACTTTCGCTTGGCATTTCAAAGGACGATTCTGTCTGAGCTGTATCGATACCCAGCTTTCGGTAATCTGTTCCATCATGTACGCGAAGAAAACCTTTTAAATCATTTTTAGTTTCTTGTTGCATTTGATAGTCATTAAGTTTTTGTGGTTCAGACTTAACTGAAATATAACCCAAACGATGTGAGTTTAAGGCCTCACTAAGGTTTTTCCAGTCTCCTGCGATGACAGCTTTAAGCTCTGCTTCCGTCAATCTCCCTGCATAGCGCTGATGTATAGTCCCAAGGCCCAATTGATACCCGGAGGCCACTTCGTGATAGCGTTTTAAAGCTATCATATCCGATGCAGTTGGTAAAAAGCCATCGCCATCCGGTAACGTGTCTACCATGACGAATTCCCTCTGCGAACCCAATCTTATATTCTTCTCAATGTATAAAACCGAATAGGGCTGTAAATTGTGCGGACTTTGAACACGGCCAGAAACAATCAAAGCCGCTGTTTCATTTTGAGACGAGTACAGTTCAATGCATTTTTGCTGGCCATATGACCAAGAGCTGAACATGCAAAGTGCAATTAGGTGTAGAATTACTTGAGCGATTCGAAGCATACTTATTCATTTTCAATATCCAAGCCACTCGCTTTGGTTCGAAGAAGCAAGTCTAGCTTTTGATCTGTAGAACCAGTATATTTTTTCATTCACTGGAATTTTAATGGAATACTCTTCATCTAACAGATCTGTAACTATAGAAAGTTGAATTGTTTGTTTATCAATAGGCATCTAAAGGTTTCAATTCGCATCCTAATTCTTGAAGAGAATAAACCTTAAACGGACTAGAATAAAAATTTGGATATTTGAAACTGCAGCCCACGGAAAATTTTGAATTTTGGTAATCCGAAAACTTGATTACCAAAACATCATCTCGATTAAAGAATCTGGAGTCAGGACTCAAATTCAGGTTAAAATTAATTCCTAGGAAAGAATGGTTCCAGTTTGTCATTTTCCAATTTTTCCCGGATACTAAGTGAACTAATTCGACACGTCGGTACCCTTTTACTGGCGGATTAGCATTATCTACTAGCGAATAGAGTCTTGTCTCATCAGAGGAGAACCTGCCGATTATTATTCGACTCAAATCAACCCTATATTTGGATTCCAAATCATAAGCCGGTTCCCTTTCTGGACGCGTCGTTGAAGACTTAAGATCAACGGCAGCCATTTGGATTGAAAGAATGAAGCACAATATAAGATCAAAAATATTCATCGATTTTGAAATAGACATTTCCATACCTCATCGGGACTGGTTCACAATTTTAGATATCGTTCTAAAAATCAGGGGTATTATTTGCCGTTATTCAATCAGAACGATCATTCATGATTCTTATAGTGCGAAGAGCATGCCGAGTCTTAAAACGAGTTTGTTTTGAATTAAAAACAAAACCGATGTCTTAGAACTTTACAAAGAGCCGTAAAGTATCGCCGAAATGGATTCTTTATTACACCAGGCAATCGAATGAAAAAGGGCCGGAATTTTTTTTTAATCCTATTTAGGCGCTGATACAGAGCTCTCAATACTACTAAAACTTAAGTTGGTATTTATATTTGACTTGGCCATTTCAACCTGAGTCCCATCAAACTCAGTAAATTCCGAGCTAAAACTAGAAGTCGAGAGTGCTGAACAAGTTGAACTTGTGGTGGTAACGCTTGCAGTAGTAAAACACTTACTTGAATCAAAAACATATCCAATAGAAGTCTGACAGACTCCTGATGAATTTGTCTCTCCAGCCTTTCCTGCAACCAGTAGTTCCGTACCATTTGAAATCATGCGCGTATTGCATCCAAGAGCTGGGAACATCGGTCCTGCGCTGAACCCAGATCCAGCCATTGCCAATTGAAAGGATTTTGTGGTTGGATCACCTTTTACTTTATAAACTGTTGTGCGTGAATAAGAAGGCGAATATTCCATAAAAAGTAAATTTACTGATTTAGAAGTTTTATTATAAGTTGCAAAGTATCCAAATTTATCGGTACCATTTGATTGAAAAAGGATAAGCGCTATATAGTAGTAATTTTCATCCTTTCCCCAGGCAAGGCCACTGCCGACTCCAGATAAATCACCATTAGTTTGGCTGAACTTACTTAGACATGATATCTTTAGATCAATTGAATAGTTAACAGGTGATCCTGTTGATATTGTCCAAGTTGTGGGTGTAGCGCTTACACACTCAGGCTCCTTTTCAAATTGTCCATTTAATTGGGTGATACGAGAATCCAAATCACCTATAGAGGCATTGAGAAAACCTTTCGCACTAGTACCACTAATCCCTGAGTAAGTTGAATTAAAAAAGTTAACAAGAGCCTCTTCCTTTGTTGCAGGAGAAGAAAGAAGGTTAAGTGAAGACGTCGATGTTGTGGAAGGGCTAACTGCTTTTAATGATGTAGAAAGGGTGGGTAGTAGTTCAACTTTAGTGGTAGTGGCTTCCGATTCTTCTTTTTTCTTTGAACATCCAGAAAATGAAAGTGAAAATACTATGAGTAATTTTATAACAATTCTAACCACGTTAGATCCTCCTCTAGAGTGAATTTCAATAAAACCCTCCGCGCATTGGAAGGCAATTTTTCCATTTAGTTAGATTAGGATAAATATCCTTTCATAAATTACAAGATCAATTACTTTTTTTAATGTCAAATTGGCATAAGGTCCGACCTAAAAAGCATTTTGATTTTCCCAATTTTTTTAAATGTTATTCCTTAATCCCGACTTTAGTATCGGGGTTAAACACTTAAGAAAGAAACACCAGAACCGATGAAAAAGTGTGAACACATTGATTGTCTTAACCTTAGCAATTATTTTTATTTTCGGAATAAAAAATGATGCCACTGCGGAAGCAAGTTCCTGGGATAGTTCTTATCCTGAAGTTCAATCGTCGAATCCAATTTTTTCAAAAAAAACATCAGGTCCAGGTTGCTTGGGAATGTTAAGACAATGGTCTTTAGATGAGAAGAAAAATTTATCCTTAGGGTTAGCACCCTCTCAAGTTCGAAACTGTAACTCTTCTATGGACGCAATTCAAAAAATATTTAAAGACTCTAAGGGCTTTGCAAGTTTTATTTTTGAAAAAAATCAAGATCAATTGGGACTTCCGGAGTGGAAGAACTACGAATCTTGCCCATGGAACAAAACCGAGCCCCATGAGCTGGCTTCAAAAATGGTTTATTTTCTAAAAAGATTGAAGGAAGGTCAGCTGTTTCAGTTAAAACAGCTTTCATATTTGAATACAGTACTCGGAGAACCCTCTGGTAATGAATTAGAAAATTCCTCAGATACAATGAAAACGATCGTGTCGCAGTGTTCTCAATCAAAGATAAAAGAAATCGCAAAGGTTTGTTCTAGGATTTCAAAGTGTGATAAAAATCCAAATAAAATAAATCGAGTTGTTGAATTGACCATGAATGTAAATCGAATCATTAAAATATTGTCACTAGTGATTCAAGAAATAGAAAAGGACATTCAAGAAACTAATAATTCTTCAGAGGATTCAAACCAAATAGAAGAACGCATTAAAAAATTGAAATCAAATACTGAAAATATAAAATTAGCGATAAAAACTTTAGAATCCTTAATCCCTTGGACCCAAGGTGAAAAATATAATGAAATTTTGAAAATTAAGTTAGCGCAACCAGGCTCATCAAAAAGCGAATTCCCTTATAGAGAAGCTATCGAGGGTCAGTTCAAGCAAGATCGAAAATTGATTTTGAGTCACATGAATGCTCTTCTGAAAACTGAAGCCTGTGTTCGAGGTGAAAAGTCAAATTTTGAGTGCAGCGATGTGAAACCTTCACAAATTTCAGCACTCACTCCTGAGTTAATACGAGAACCTATTAGTCAGAATGTCGATTTAATGATTATGGAAAATGAATTAGACTCACAACAATGTCGTTTTGACATGAAAATGAGTCAGGAACAACTTTCTGATACTATGAATAGTGTCCTGTTTGATGGTACCATGCTTTCAGCTTCGCTTGTTTTGGGAGGCTCTCCAATTCTCATCAGAATGTTGGCAGCGAAAAACTCTTGGTCGACCCAAAGATTAAATAAGATTTTAAACACCGTGACTAGTTGGCATAAAGCACTAGACTATTCAAGCTTAGCAATCAGTGTTGTCGACGCCATACAGGATTGTTCAAGAAGGAAAAATGTAAACGAAAACCTTAGAGTCGAATTAATTAATAAGGATTGTCCCGTTGGTGATCTTGAGCAGGCATATTTTGCAAATTACAATAATTCTATCTGCGCCGTATCCAGCATTTTGAGTGCCATAGATATTGTAAAACTATTGCTTTCAAAAAAGATTAGAAGAAAAGTAAGTGCTCTTACTAATGACGACATTGATTTTTTGCTCAAATACGCTGTTAAGAAATAGTTGGGCGATTGGGATATTCATTTTTTTACCTATTTGATTTTAATTTTTAAATGCTTCTAGAATGCCATTCAATTCATTGATTTTTTGAA
The DNA here is from genome assembly GCA_017302835.1 of Deltaproteobacteria bacterium. Classification (NCBI taxonomy): domain Bacteria; kingdom Pseudomonadati; phylum Myxococcota; class Myxococcia; species Deltaproteobacteria bacterium. The sequence goes on from JAFLCC010000004.1 coordinate 84,473, forward strand.
CATGAAAATCTGAAGAATCTTCCGCAGATTCACGTTCTGCCATAGAATTAATTAAATGCGCTAATCTCATACCAGCTTTCATAATCTGAGACTTAACTATTTCAGTTGAGGCTTGAACATATTCGGTGGTTATCTTAGCCGAACTTGTGGCTTCAACAACTAAATCAACACCTCGCGAGTCTTTCTGAACTTCGCCATTTATATTTTTAAGAACACGCATACAATAGGTACGATCTGCAGGATTAACTGGCGAAGAATCGATGTAGACTTTTTTATGGAGTGCCTGAGATTCCTTATACCATTCTAATATTGGAGTCCTTTTGATTTCTGTCGTGTTTAATAAACGTTGGTCTTTAAGGATTAAGTCGGCCAGTCCTTTGAAGTCTTTAGCTGTAAAAGTACGATCCTTTTTTTTTGATTTTTGTTGTGTTTGTGAAGAAACAATTCTCTCTACTAAAGTGGTATCCCAAAATGAATGTAAATTTGAAGTGATTATGGAAGTACTGCCATTTTCAACAACAGAATAGTCGATGTGGCACCAATTGCCTCCGTGATCGTAGCCATTTCCCACGTGCAAAGGCTGATGAACATCGCCAACCAAGTGAACCAGATAGCGCATCAGATCTATCTTTTGTCGCCATGAAAATTTTGGAGTATTTAAAATTTTTTCAAAAAGTTTCTCTGGAATTCCACTGATCATGGTATGGGCATCATGATCAGGTCTTAAAGATTCTGGTATTTTGGAATAGTCACCTCCAAAGCGTGGATCCATTTCAATAAAATGAAAATTTGAAAACTCTTTATATTCCGAATCTGGCCGAACTAAATCAGGATAAATTGCAGCCACTGCCAACGATTCAAAACCTAAGATTTCATGCACCAGTTGCTTGCCTTTCTCCGTGAGATTTCGCTGGGCAATTTCGCCGACAGTTTGGTGCCCTAAGGCCCCCCAAGCGAAAGCAAATGAGCTTACAGACATCGTTGCCATGAAAACATAAAACATGGTTATAAAAAATTTATTAGTGTACGGCATTCTCGGATAATAACAGAAATGAAGATTCAGACTCAACTGTAGAGATTTGGACACCCAGGCAAATGTTGTCACCTAGTGAGCCATTTTTCAATAGTTTTAAAATCAACACTTAATTCTTGGGATAAATTTTTTCTTGATAGAATGGAGCCTATTCGATTAACTTTTCAGACCGTGAGAACTCACCTTTAGTTATTTTAACTCGATCTTCGATATTATCCCATTTTAAATATCCTGGATGGTCATCGGCAGAACGATTTAAAAGAAATTTTGAAAAAGTTGTCTTGCCAACCTGGCGAGGCCCCCCAATGAATACCATCTTTTCTTTAAGATCTTTCTTAATCTGCTCCTGCAAGTATCTTTTTAAAGTAGACATGACTCCACTTTACTCGCTATTTAAGTGGAGTCATGTCCATTTTATGTCTCCATTATAAAGCCGTTGCCTGTTGGCCAAAAATGTCACTTTTTTGTCAATAACGAAATAATTGGGTTTCAAAGGGTATCTAGATTGCAAAAGTTAAAGCTATGAGTTCAGTTTTAAGGAATCTGTTTTATATCATGATGAGCTTATTTATGACCTTGCCAATGAGCTTTGCTTCGACTTCTTTAGGAGATGTCGCAGCGACCTCTTCTGTGAGTCAGTTAAAAAAGAATAGCCCCCCTCATTTTTTAAGCAATTTAGAGCTTTCTTTTAGAGGACTTATGAATGAGAATCATTTCTCTAAAGCTAATACTTTTGATTTAACAATTAACTATTTCTTAACCTACAATGTAAATCCCTATATCTTTTTTAAACTCAATCCATTAGCACAAATGCAATCTGGTCATGTTCAAAGTATTGATGCGAATGAGAAGTTAGAAAATAAAATATCTATTTTAAATGCAGCCGTTTACACCACTTGGATGAAAGAAAGTTATTTTGCCCTTGGCATCTTAAACTCATCGCAAACTTATTCTCCCTTGCTGGTATCAGAAAAAGGTTTCTTTTCTACACAGGTTTACCAATCACTCTATTTTGATCTATGGCAATTGAGTGCGCAAATTCAAGCAGCAATTCCCAATTCAGAATCGAGCGTGAGTGATCAGAACCAAAAGGAATCGACTCCTTTTCTCTCTTCGGTAGGTTTTTCTTCAAACTGGCATCGAAGTTCCAAAAACTTTGCCTACTTAGCGCTTAACTATTTTAAATACTCGTCAATTCCCACCAGTATCTCGACAGTGAGTGTAGAATCAGGAAATACAGGTGATACTTTTAAAATCTCAGAAACAGAAAGGTCCTTTAAATATGATTATGAAGGGATCGACAGCCAATTTAAATTTACAAGAGAAGTCTTGAGCAACCTTTACCTTCTTGGTTCTGGGGGTTTTATCGTGAACGAAAAGGCCCCCGATGAAATGAACAAAGCGACCCTCATCGGTGGTGGCCTGGGATACAAAATAGGAAGAAACTTAGAATTAGAAGCGGAATCTAGCTATTACAAAATCGAACCCGATGCCGTGTTAGCCTACTATGCTAACTCAAGGTTTTTTAGAACGAACCACCAAGGCATTGAGCTTAGCACTTCTTTATTGTTGAAAAAAGAAAAATTTAAGATCTCCTTTTATTATAATGACTCCAAATTAGTTTATGAAAATCCAAATCAGTCTGATGAAAAATTGTACTTTATCAAATTCGAGGTCCTGCATGTGGCCATTTAAAATACTCTTCTTAGTTTCCGCTTCTTTATTCTTGACCCATTGCAATCTCCCTGGAACACAAAAAAAAGGTGACTCTGAAACAACTGTTAGCTCTTTTTATGTGGAGTCTTTAAGTGGCGTCTATATTTCTGAATCATTTCTAGAAGAAATTTCGATACCAAAAGAAAGAACCTACACTTTTAAAGCCTGCCTCAAAGATTTGAAAAAAAGTAAGCCGGTGGTGAATCACCCTTTTCGTATTGAAGAAATTAATCAAGAAATTAAAACTGATTCTTCGGGGTGTTTAAATTGGACCGAAGCTATTACCTTTGAATTTTTATCTATGCCTACTTTCCTTAAAATGGATAGGAGCCTGACTTCCAAGGGTCTCCATACGGGAACAGAAGTTGTCAGTTTTGCCATCAATCCTTGGGATATTGAATCTTATAAAGCGATTGTTGATTTATCCAAAAACAAAATGCCCTCGGTTGTTGAAGGAGAGGCTGTTAATGCCAAATTAAAAGGATTAAGTGAAAAAAATCTCTTTGATCTATGGGTTGAGGACGGCAGAATCTTTGTCAATGAAGAAAAATTAGGTGAAAGCGTCCAGTTGAAATATAATTTATCTTTGCAACCCTTTATTAAATATAAAAAAACCTCTGGAGAAAACTCCAATTACAACCTTCAGTATGGAACTTTTAATGGAAAAATAGAGGTGATACTCCGATACCATAACGGCGATTCGGATTCGAACGATTATAAAACGATTGCCTCAAAAAATATTCAGCAAGCTAAAATGGACAAGGGAATTCTCTCTTTTAGCGAGCTAATGGAATACTCTGCTCCCTTGTCTCGGGGTGATTTATTTATCCGCTTAAGCCTAAATACCCTTAAGAAGATCAATAATCTCAACGGCTTTGTCGGAATTTATCCTATTGGTGACTTTAGATCCTTAAGGAATAATCAATTTCTTAAGGTGAGCAATAGCCCTGATGTTATCAATGAAATCAATGCCAAGATTCCTTTATCAACTCCCATCCATCAGGGATCCCACAACGAACCCTTATCCTCCTCCGACAAGGATGCCAGCGCCAAGAATGCATCAAATGATAAGCAAACAGAAGCCGATGGAATCATCACCATGGATGTTTTAAACATTACGCCGCTGAATGCCAGCCAACATCCTGTATTTGAACGAGTTCGTAAATATAAAGTCACAGCCTGTTTTTCGAATAACTTAATTTCTTCGCCAGTCACTTTTCAAAAATTTAAAGTCTATGGATTTAGCACCGATGAAAATAAGCTGGGGGACCTAAAAGAACCAAGCCAAAGCACTCAGAGAGGATGTATCTATTGGACGGATTCTGTGCAATACGATATGTATGAATGTCATCATTTTTTTAAGGGCTATGTTCAAATTGAAAACCCTCATTTTAATTTTAAATTAAAAAGATACTATTATGTCAATCCTTGGGATTGGTACTTAATTGGAACCGATGAAAAAGAAATTGATAACCCCAGCGTATTGGATACCTCTTGCGATAAAAAGAATCCCAAAAAATCTGAAATCATTTTAGATTCGGTTACTTTTACCCATCGAGGACAAACAAATGAAGATAAAATAAATAGTCATTTAGAAATGGAAATTAGCCGCCATTTTAACATGACACTCAACCCTAAAGTTTCTGTACCTAGTGATCTTCAAGAAGACTACAATGCCCACTCCAGCCCCCTTGCTAATGGGTTATACCTGCTAAGAATTGCTGTATTTAGCAATTTAAAGACTTCGGGAAAAGTTGAACTGATTGCCCATAAGGATATTCCTGTCTTCAACAAGTCTGGCGTGATCAATACGAGCTTTGACTACTTCGTAAAAAACAAAAGGCTCCTTTACACAAACAATTCTGTTTTCTTACAATTATTTCCTGTAAAACAAGATTTTTTTATCGCTCGAAATGATTACACCATTGAGCTTAAAGACCCCAATCAAAACCTAGAAGATACCATTGACTTAACTTCCCACCTTTTGAGCCCCGTATACACCCAGGAAATCCCCCTAGAGGACGGTACGAAATCAGCTCTCTTAAAAAGTTTTTCTGGATCAGAGCTTATTAAACATCTAGGGGTTTCCTATAAAGACGAGAATAAAAATTTCAACCTGAATCAATATGTAAAAGATTTCAAAAATAAAAATGCCGAAGAACAGAATAAATTAAAAATCACGAAACCCACTCCCGAACAAGTTGCTAGTTCCAGCGGATTGACTTTATTAACTTCACAAAGCAATCAAGACCTTCGCTTTATACAGGCTCTTTCAACCTCCATGGATAATCAAAAAATTTCTATTGATGAAACTTCAGCACGACAAATTTGTGACTATTGGTTTGATCACTTTTGGAAAGATAAATTTTCTTTAGGAGAAAGTATTTTAAAACTTGCCTGCCAAGATGCCGCCAAAAATAATATCAGATCCTTTTTTGATTTTGAGTATTTATTTATTATTAAAAATATCCGAGAATCAAGATACCTAGGTCCAGGAATCGAAAAAAATATTTCTCTCGCCTCTAGCTTTAGTTATTCAACTACGGTATCCAAATCAGCAACCACAACGGCTTTCCTGGCTGGAAAAGTGAGTGCGAGTGCTGGAATGGGGATTTTAAACGACTCCATCAGAGTCGGAGGTGGCATCGAAGGTGGAGGGCAGTTCTCCGTTGCCACCACCAGTTCAAATTCTACGGATAACAGTACGAGCTTATCGGAATCTACCAGTCTCAAGGTAACCGAAAGTCAGTACAAAATTACTTCTGATGATTATCAAAATTGCATTTCCATAAAACCAAATGTGGCTCTATTTTATAAATCAAATAAAAATTTTCTGTTGAAGCTATGGGATGGGGATCTGGACTATCGAACCTACCTGACCTCATTTTTCAAGTCTGGAATTTCTGAAGATGAAAAAACTAAAATTGCTACTTCTGGAATTTTGGTTTGCCAGGATGAAAAGAAAACTAAACCCGTCACTTTTGTCGAACAATATTTCTGGATTGAGCCAGCCCTCTCCACTAATGAAATGCAAGACGCCAAGGATGAACGGACTCGCATCTTTTCTGTCATGGTCCGGGGCCTTCAAGAATATTCCCGACTATTCTTTTTTCTAACAAACAAATGGACCTATCCAGCCAGCGAAAGCTTAGAAAAAGCTCAAAATGAGAAATTGTTTAATAATTTGCTTTACCTAAACTCTTTTAAATCCTCGACCCCAGGGGTCTATATCTACAGGTCTCAATAAGTTTTCATATTAACATAATCCGCAACGAGTTGCGGATTATGTGTATTTATTTGCAACTAGCTGCGGATTATGTTGGCATGCGTTTTTTACAATATTTTTTCCACCAAATCTAAAACCGATTCAACAGAAATACTTTTCATACATTCATGGGTTCCAAGGGGGCACTCTTTATGCCCGTGGGGACCGCAAGGACGACATTTTAGATTTTCATTTTCCATGACATACACTTCATCTCCCCAAGGCCTGTATCCAAATTCCAACACCGTCGGTCCGAAAAAAGCAATGAGTTTGCGCTGGCAAACAGAAGCTAAATGAGAGGACGCACTGTCATTCCCGATGACCAGATCCGATTGGGAAATAATCAGTGCCGATTCATACACCGTCGTTTTCCCAGAGAGATTAAATACATTTGTTGTTTCCCTCAACTTTAAAAAAATGGAGTCACAAAGTCCTTCTTCTCCTGGAGCTCCCATAAGAAAAACAAAATATTTTTCTTTTAGCTTATTAATTAACAAATGATAGTTTTCTTTACGCCATTTTTTGGTCTCCCAAACACTTCCTGGAAATACGCAAATCCATTTTTTAGTTTTGTCAGGAATTTCTAATTTCTTTTTTAAACTGAAATAGCTAAAACTATCCGCCTTTATCGTTGCTGACAAATCTGAACTCGCCCAGGCTGGAATTTGAGATAATTTTTTTTCATTTTTTAAATAAAATTGATTTCTCTTTAATTCTTGATTAATTTTTTCACCTAATTCTTTAGATAAAGGTGTTAACAATTGAAGCAACCGTAAGGGCTCCGGAAGAAGTTTGTTCCATGTAACCCTGTATTTATAAAAAAAGACATTATACCACTTTCTATACCCAATTTTTATTTTTGATTTGATCTTTAAAGAAAAAAAGAAACTTCTCAGGGATTGATGAGGACATATTAGCAAATCATAATTTTGATTTACTAATATTTTTTCTACCTCTTGGTAGGAACGAGCGTCACCTTTTTTTATTTCATAAAATTTATCTATCAGCTTTGTTTTAAAAAAGAAATCCCCAATATGATTCCGACAAATCAAACTTATTTCTGAGTTGGGATAACGTTTTTTAATATTTAGCAAAAAAGGAATAGAAAGAAGCAAGTCTCCTAAAAATGCGGTGTGAAGAATCAATATTTTCATAGCTTAGATGGATGTACCATAATTATTTAATTGTCTCAAAGTGATAAAAAATTTAATTCAAGTTTTATAACAAACTACAGCCTTCATCAATGTCGCGCTGAGTGAATTCTTAAATAAAGTCCTTCAAATTAATCTGGCTTTGAATCATCTCGATTGGAACGGTTGAATTAAATGAAATCCCCTTTTCCAAAGCTTGAGTAAAATCCGAAATATTGACATGATCAAAACACATTCTTTCATGATCACATGATCTCCTCCAGCATGGAGAGCAAGATAAATAAGTCTTTATTTTAGAACCCTTTTGAAAGAGGTCAATTTCATGATCACAGGTTGGACCGAACCATGCAATGGTGTACTTGCTAAGAGCAATCGCCAAGTGCATCCCCAAAGAATCTCCAGAAATAACGATATCACAAGCTTGCACGCTGAGGATCCCATCTCTTAATCCCTTTGTTGATTCCGAAATAATGACATTCTTAGTTTGCGACAGCAACCGTAGCTTTTCATTTCTTTCTGTATCTTCAGCTCCTCCAAGAAGAACTACTTGAACTTCGCTTCTTTCGAAATTTTCCTCGATGGCTCTAATTAATTCCACGTGCTTTTCAACTGAAAGCTTTTTATAAGGAATTGTAGGGCTACAGCCCGTGTTGATACCAACGATTATTTTTTTATTGTTTTTCAGCTTCCAAGAAGATTTTCTTGCCTTCGCTATTTCCAATTCTTCTTCTGTCAGGTGCAGCCAATAGGGTTCTTGTTGATATTCAAAGCCCAATGATTCAAAAACAAGCTGCAACTCTGTTTTTTTATTTTCAAAAAACTTTTTATGGTTTGAAATTCCTATTTCCCAAATCTCTTGCGCTTCTGCATCCATGGGCAAGATCGCACCATTCAGTGGATTTGCCTTATATCCATGAATTCTTTTGGCATTTAATTGAGCAACGACGCCTGTCGCCTCCAGGGATTTATCAATGACGTAAATGTCATCGAAAATGTAACTTTGGAGTTTTAAAAAATTTATAAAGTTTAAACTGAGCAAACTATCAATCGCTGGATGCCCTTGCAAGATAGGCAATACCGCCTCTGAGGTTAACCATATCAGATAGGAATCAGGTTCCTGTTTTTTTAGTTTTCTTAATAAAGCGGAGGATCTTACAACGCTTCCCAAGGCCCCTAAATGAACGATGAGAATATTTTTATTAATAATATTTTTTTCAGAACAAGAGTCGTCACAACGAGATATTTCATTATTTGAGTTTTTGGTACTTTGGGATCTTTTTCCGCAGGGTTTATAGCCATTAAAAAAACGACAATTTATCAACGCCATGAAGACATTGTATAAGCCGATTTTTAATTACCAAAATACTTTCTCATAACTTGGACCATGGACTCAGCAACTAGCCTCGACTTCAGCTGGAAATCAAGGCCTTGGCCTGCGTAAAGGATGGCTCTTGATGAATTAATCACCAAACCTCGCTGCTTCGAATTTAACCCCTGACTCAGAACCTGCTCGAGGTCTCCCCCTTGGGTTCCCACTCCAGGAACTAAAAATGGGACCTCGTCACTGAGCGCCCTTATTTTTCCCAATACTTGAGGAGCCGTGGCACCCATAACAAGACCTAAATTATGATTTTCATTCCACTCGGTGACCGCTTTTTCAGCGACCCAATGATATAACGGCTTTCCATCCATAATCCTATTTTGAAAATCTTCACTACTTTTGTTAGAGGTTTTACACAAAACAAAGACCCCTTTATCGTGAAATTGTAAAAAAGGACGTATCGTATCACTTCCCATATAAGGGTTTACGGTCACCGCATCCGCTTGATACCTCACAAAACTTTCTTTAGCATAGTGAGTGGCCGTGGCATCAATATCACCGCGTTTGGAATCGAGAATCACTTGGATGTCTTTATAATTTTCTTTTATATAATTAATAGTCATTTCTAACTGATCTTCTGCACCCTGTGAAGCATAGTAGGCAATTTGTGGTTTATAGGCACAAACCAAATCCTGGGTGGCATCAATAATCTCTTTATTAAAAGTAAAGAGCGCCTGTTTTTTCACTCTTAAAAAGGGAGGAATTTTTTCCAAATCAGTATCTAATCCAAGACACAAATAAGTTCTGTTTTTTTCAACAACTTTTTCTAAGTTTTTATAAAACAACATCGACCACTTCCTTCTTTACAAAGACTGTAGAATAAAGTCTAATTTTATTCAAATGTCATTTCATCCTAACACGTCTTTAAAACAAATAGTTATCATTTGCGGCTTTGGTCATATTGGCAAAAGTGTTTTAGATTTGTTGAAGCAATTTCATTTTGATATTTACGTTGTGACTATCACACCTATTGATCCCGATTTTATGAACGAGCATTCGAAAAATGTAAAATTCATTCTGGGGGATGCTCGAAATGATGAGACTTTAAAGAAAGCCTGTGTTCAAGACGCCTTTGCCATCTTTGCTTTAACAGACAAAGACTTAGTTAATCTATCCATAGCCATCGATGCCAAAAAACTAAACGATAAAATTCATATCGCGATACGAATGTTTGATTACGAGTTAGGCGAAAGTTTAAAAAAAGATTTAGGAATTCAAGAAATATTTTCGGCCACTCACTTAGCTGCCCCACACTTTATTCCAAATTCATACCCTCTACCTCGATTAGGCGAATTAGAGTTAAATGAGAAGACCTATTCGATCCTCCATGATTCTGGGAAATTAGTCTTCCAAGAAAATATCAAGACCCGCTCACCCCATTCATGGCTAAATCTTTTTACTTTTTTTCACTACAGAACGACTTTTTCTTTTAAATTGATTTGGCTATTTTTTGTCTTCGTCTTATTTTTTAGCACCTACTTAATTCACCAAAAAATGAATCTCAATCTATTAGATGCTTTCTATTTTACTGTGACCACCATCACCACCGTTGGCTATGGGGACTATAGCTTTGCGAAGGCCTCGAACTGGATGAAACTCTATGGCGTCTTTATGATGTTTTTTGGGACAGCCTTGCTTGCCTCTGTTTTTAGTTTGATCACAGATTTTATTCTTACTGAAAAATTTAAGAATATTTTTGGTTTTTATGTTATTCCAAAGAAAATGCACCATGTCCTTATTGGTGCGGGTAATATTGGAACACGGATTGCTGAGATTTTAATTAAAAACGCAGAGCCCACTGTTGTTATCGAAAGTGATAAAACAGGTAAATTTTCGGAAGACATACGAAGGCAATTGGCCGTTGTCGAAGGGAATCCCAAAAACTTTGAAACCTTACTTCAAGCCAATGTTCAAAAAGCCAAATCAATTATTTGTGTTACTGATAATGATGTGGACAATCTCAGCATCATTCAAAAATCAAAATCAATGAATTCCCAAATACTGACAGAGGTCAGTATCTTCGATAAGGAAATGGCTATTAAATTAAAGAACTCTTTAAATGAGGACTCCATTATTTCATCCCCTTTAATTGCAGCTAATTACTTTGTTGCCTCTTTATTATTTGAGGGTGTTTTATTCGCCTCTACGTTTGAAAATTCAAACAAAAATTCAAATAATCATTCATTTATTATAATCTGCGATAAAGCCAAATTAAAAGAAAAGGTCCAATCAAATACCGGTCTTCTGAGCAAACGTTCCGATCTCAAACTCAATAATAGAGACCTCCTTGTTATTGAGATCCCGATTGAGATCCCATTACCGTGACGTCTCCTATTCTAGGCCATCCAGAGTCTAGATATTCTTTTTCAAAAAATCTAAAATAGCTTCTTTTGGTTGATTACCTACTAGTTGACCTACCTCAGTACCTGCTTTGAATAAAACCATAGCCGGGATCCCTCGCACCCCATATCGCGAAGGCGTACTTTGATTCTCATCCACATTTACTTTTACAATTCTGACTTTTCCAGTCAACTCTGTCGCAATTTCTTCTAACTTAGGAGCCAGGGCTCGACAAGGACCACACCACTCTGCCCAGAAATCTACCAACACAGGAGTGTTAGATTTTAAGACTTCACCTTCAAAATTAGAATCTGTAACTGCTGATGTTCCTACTCCCATACAACTCTCCTTTTTTTGAATAATATTTCCTAAAATAAGACGAAATTCAAGTATTCATTTTTTCTTAAACAAAGCTTTTACAAATTCGATCCGATAGTTATCTTGTCTCGCGAGGTCCTCTTTATCCCAGTTTTTTTTAATCTCCTTGAATAATTTCTTAACTTTGACTTTTTTGATCATCGATTGCGGGTAAAGGCTGGTAGTTACCGTTATTTGAGCATATTGTTTTAATCTATCGCCAAGTTTAAGGTTATGCTCTTCTACTTGCTTTTTTATCTTTTCCCTTTCCTCATCTGTTAACTCTACACTGTTTGATGGCTCTGCAGCCCTCTCCTTAGCCTCCAAGGTATTCTTTTCAAAAGGTTCCCCAGACAGCTCCTGCATCAATTCTTGAAAGGGGTCACTATATCTTTTCTTAATTGCTCCTTCTGGCCCTGAACTATTAGATTCTGGCTGGCGCTCCTCTGTGGTTTTGGGCGACTCTATCTTTATAGAGGGTTCACTCATCTTAGTGACTGGGTTAGGTTTTTCTTTTGCTTTCTGAATATTAGAAACATTTACTAGCTCTGATTTTTCACTGACAAAGGAATTAACCAACTTATCTATAACAGACTGCTCATCAAGTCCTGATAATTTTGAAATTATTTGAATGATTCGGGTTAGTGGAACAGGTGCTTCCAGCATCATATCCATTCTGATTTTTACAATTTCGTCTGGAGGAATATCATATTCAGCTGGAAATATTAAGATTGTTTTACCCTGCCAACGTGTCATCTCTTTGAGTTTTTTTCCAACACTCAGGCTTGAGACCCGACTTGAGTTCCCAAAACAGATTAAAATCTCTGGATTAAAGGAAATAATTTGATCTTTAATAGTAAATTCATTGGTCAATCCAACCACATCAAAGCCCACTTTTTTTAACGAAGAATCCAGGGCTGTTAGTTCTGCAAAATCATCATAGACAAGTAATATTTTACTCATTAGTTTAATGTTAAGCATCTAATTTGGACTTAACAAGATGTTAACGACTCATGAATTTAAGGCTAGTCTATTGCCTAGGAAATGACATAGAATGAAGTTTTTTAGAGGAAAAAAAGCGTTTCTTTATATCTTTTTCGAAACTCTACCAAGTTTTATTCTTGGCCTATTAGTTTTTATTTTTATTATTTTAATGTTCCAAGTTCTACGCCTTACTGAGTTTGCTCTCGTTCATGGAGTTGAATGGCAAACCCTTAGCGAGATCATTATTTATATTTGCATTTCGATGTTACCCATTTTATTCCCTATGAGTTTGCTATTTTGCATCTTACTCACCTATGGTAGATTGAGCCAGGATTCTGAAATCGTCGCTTTAAAGGCTTGTGGTTTATCCATGAAAACCATTTTAGCACCGGCTCTCTCTCTTGCCTTCGTTATATCAATTATTTCTGCAGAAACCTCCTTTGAATTGGCACCTTGGGGCAACCGTCAATTTGAAGTGTTGTTTACCAAACTAGGAAACACCAAAGCGGCGGCAACGATCAAAGCAGGCACCTTTTCCGAAGGTTTTTTTGATCTGGTTGTTTACGCGAACGAAGTCAATAGCGACTCAGGCGAGCTCAAAAATGTATTCATTTACAACGAAAGAAATACAGACTCCCCCATTACAATTATAGCCAAAAATGGAAAACTCATGCCTGATCCAATGAATCCAGGTCACAAAGTTTTACTGCGACTCATTGATGGAGATATCCATCGTCGAAGCGAGAATCATACAAAAATTAAATTTTCTACTTATGACTTACAGCTTATTGATCCCATTAAAAATGAAATCAAAGAAAAATCACCGCAATCCATGACTCTCTCTGATTTAAAATCTTTAAAAGACGACCAAAGTCTTCCACCTGAAGACCAAAGGATTTATATTGTTGAATATCATAAACGTTGGGCTATTTCTGTTTTATGCTTTATTTTTGGAATGGTGGGCGTTGGACTTGGCATTGATAATAATAGAAGAGAGCAAAAAACAAGCGGTTTTGTCCTTTCAATCCTAGTTATTATTACTTATTGGATTCTGTATGTGACCTTCGAAGGCTTTGCCAGGTCTGGAACCTTTTCCCCTATCCTAGCTATTTGGACGCCTAATATTTTATTTGGAATCTATGGACTTAAGCAACTCAGAAAACAATGGTCCTAAAACTTATTCCCATAAATAGAGCGATGCAGTAGCTTCCTTACCACCATAGTCTTCCTTGACTACATCGCCCCTCCCTTAGAGATATGTTAAGCCCCTTTCATTATTTATTTCAAAGACTTTTTTCATTTATTTTCATTTTTATTTAAGCCATCGCGTAAAAACTTAGCAATTAAATAAAATCATAAAAATCTTGATAACAAGTAATGACAATTCCACCTAGTTTAATTAAATCATGACTCCCTTTAAAGTTAGAATCCAAAGGGTGTCCAGGCAAAACAAATAATTTTTTTCCCATCTCTAAAATGAAATTTCCAGTGATTAAACTTCCACTTTTTTCTTTGGCCTCAATGACTAAGCATATCTGATTCAAGGCGGCAATTAGCCTATTTCTGTACTTAAAGTGAAATTTTCTCATTTCCTCAAAAGGGTAAAATTCACTTATGAGGCAGCCTCCATTTTCAATTATTATAGCAGCTATTTTTTTAATTGATAAGGGGTACATATCCCCCAATCCAGAAGGAAGAATCGCAATGGTTTTCTTTCTTGAATTAATGCTCATTTGATGAACCCATTGGTCTACTCCTATGGCACCCCCACTCACGGTTACCCAATCAGATTGAATAATCATTTTTTTTAATTCCAAGCTCATCCAATGAAGGCTCTTCTCAGTGGGATTTCTTGAACCAACAACCGTGACCTTGTAAGAATCCTTCCAACAAGGAGAACCCATATAGCTAAAGATCAAAGGGGGGTCTGTTAAAAAATAAAACTCGGGGGGATAGTCCTCATCACCATAAACAACATACTGACAAGGAACTTTACTTTCTAATAAATCATTGAATTCACTCTTAGAAAAGATATCATTAAGAATTTCCGCGTTCAAAATATTTATAATTTCCTTTGTTTGTTGAAAACTCCTTCTTGGGTTCTGTTTTAAAAATTCAAGAAATTCATTTTGAAAGATAAAATATTTTTTTTGACGTCCTAAACAGAAAAGTAAAGCAGATAATTCATTCATGAACTTTGAGACTTCAATTATGAAACCGGCTTCTTCTTTGTCTTTTTTTATAATGGCGATCAATTCTTGTTCGAGAAACGAACTCCAGATAAGATCGGAACTAATGCATTCTCAATATCATTTTTCAACTGGAGCTTCTTCTGGCCCAAACTCATTATCTGGATTTGCATTTGGATTTGCATTTGGAATATTTTCATTTGAAATGACCTCCTCACCAGACAAAGAACTACTTGCAGCGACTGAATCTTCCAATAGATTTGAACCAACAAAGTCCTTAACAAAAACCTGTTGATAAATTTTTAGTACATAACCTACAGAATAGTTTTCTGTGGAATCTACTATAAGTATTTTTCCAATTTTTTCCTGGTTTTCAGTAATAAAAGAATTATTATTCCGCGAATTTGTATTAGCGAATATAGGTACTATCTTGCCCGTAGTATATCCAGATTGAGCTCCTTGATTTAAAACGACAAAAGAGCTCTGCCCGACAAGTTTATTGTCATTTAAATTGCCAAATATTTTCCCTTGGGATGCAGAGGTTTCTTCGCCGTCCTTATCGATGAAATCTTTCATGTCTCCAGCCATAAGCAAGGATCCCTTTGAAACAAAAGTCCTAGCTTTTTTTACGATCGCTCGGTATATACCAAGTTCTGAATTGACTACATTTAAAACTTCAACTTCCCCTTCTATTTCATATAAAAAAATTTTTCCTAAACCTTGATTGGCATCACTCATTTGTTTAGGTTTTCTTAAAACCGTAAATTTCTTAGTCTCTGCATTGTCTAGCTTTACATAAACATTTTGATAAACGGAGGCACCCTTTTTTCCAACTTCCATTTCAGCTACCGTTCCCATTGAAACTATTGGCTCTTCACTTAAAACAAATTCCAAATTCACAACAGGTTTCTTTTCTGCGATAACCCTTTCGCTTAACTCGATTGATTTTTCAGAACTAAAATACTTTTCTGGAAAATCAGGAAATGACTTGGGAATTTTATTTGCCGATAAACCTTCTTTTCGATCCGCTGGCGACTCCTCTGACCGAGTCATTTTTGTCGATGACTTCTCTGGTTCTGGATCTGAATTTTCTTCGCTTTTCTCTTCTTTCTCTGCAATAGCTAATGAAGGAACTTCCCCCTTGGAGCCAGGGAAAAACAGAATCTTCATTTTGGGATCGATCTCGTGTGGATTAAAAATAGTTTGTTTATTAAGTGCCCATAGCTTTGGCCAAAAAAATGGATCGCCAAAAAGAGTTTTTGAAATGTCCCATAACGTGTCGCCTTTTTGTACCAAATATGTCTCTGATTTTCTTTTTCCTACGACTTTTTCCCAGCTCTCAAGTGGCATCGTGGTCTTATTATAGTCTTCATAAATTTTGTGAAATTTTTCTTCCAAATTCACATTCGGGTCAGAACCAGAAGAACGAGGCGTTTCAGATAACTGAGGTACTTTCAAATTTTCTGGTATAACTGGCGCCGTCAGCTCTTTAGGAGGTGTTGTTACCACTGCCGGCGACATGAGCTCGTTAACAGGAACCTCGATACTCACAGGCTCCTTGGCGGGTAAGGCTTCTGAGGGTTTAGATACGTTTTCTAAATCTAAGGAGAGTTCCTCTTCCGCCTTAAGTGTTAAAGCTATAATTAATATAAAAATTATTTTTTTCATTATTTATTAATTAACTTCATTTCCATCTCTGCCCTATAATATTCAGGAGACAGCGGGTATTTCTTTCTAACTTCCGTAAACACTTCCGTAGCCTGCTCGGCCAAATTCATTTTTTTATAAGCCATTGCCTTGCCAAACTTAGCAGCAACTACCTTATTACTTAGAGGGTAGCTGGTGATTATTCTCTGGAAATGTTTTAAAGAATCTGTATATTTTTTTTCTTCTAAAGCTAATTTTCCAGCAAGGTATATAGCATTATCCAGATAAGAGCTCAGAGGGAATTTTTTAATAAAGGAATTAAGCCTGATATTTAAGACTTTATATTTTCCGGCTTGATAATCAGAAATTATTTCTGAATAAAACTGAATATCCGTCTTAGAATCTTTTACTCCTTCAAGCTCTTTTATAAGATCATTATAATTGCTTTGCGCTATATTTGTTTGCTTAGCCGCGAATAAAGGAGTTGAGATGCATAAAAATAAAGCAATATATGTTTTAATTTTCATTTATAACCTCCATAAAATTATGACACATATTCTTTTTTTTCAGCAAGTAAAGTTATCCACAAAAAATGTTATAAACTATATCTTCTAGACCTTAGACTATAGTTATTTCAAGGGTTTCACCTCTTTGCTGAGTATTTCATCATTTCCTTTAACCCTTACAAAGTGCCTTTTTTTTAAGATCCGAAAAGCAAAAATTATTCATATAATTTCATTTTTTATCTACTTTTAAACATGGACCATATTTTGATTAACTATCTAGAATGCCAATAATTTTATTAATTTTATTAATTTTTAGCCACCATCTTAATTTTAATCTGAATAAATACTTTACAAATTTTTCGAAAATTGCAAACTTACAATGTAATGAAACAATAAGTTCAACCAGTCACTATTCTGGACTTTTTCAAAGTTTCTTATGTGGAAATAAACTTGATAAATCCTTACCTAAAGAAACGCTTATCAAAGCAGGAGTTTATCATCTTATTGTTGTTTCAGGTGGACACTTTTTGTTTTTAGATTTCATATTAAATTTTCTTAAAATCCCACTTTTTCTTCGTTGTTTGTTTTTATTTATTTATTACTTAGCCACAGGGTTACAGGCGCCTGGCTTTCGCGCCTTGATTCACATTTTATTTTCAATACTCATTTCTTTCAGCTCTGTAAGTACTTCTAGATTAAACAAGCTTGTATTTTCTGGAATCATTTGTTTGATTTTAAACAACTCCTACTGGCGCTCATTAAGTTTTTGGCTTAGTTTTTCTGTGTGCTTGGCTCTGACAACCACCAAAACTCTTTTCTTTAACGAAAAGCCCATTAATAAGTTTATTATTGAAAATATCACCATTTATATTTTTTTAATGCCCTTTTTAATCACGCTCAGTTACAGCCATCCACTGACCCTATTTATTGGAAGCATCTTGGTGACACCCTCCTTCTATTTTTTAACTATAAGTACCCTTCTAATTTTTATTTTTAAGGTTTTACATCTTAACCTTTGGATTTACGAATATGATAAAATCATAAAATTTTATTTTGATTTTTTAGATCAAGTGGGAAGTTTTTCATCTTATAAAAATAACTTGCCTTGGAGTTGGTCGTGGTTTTGGACTTATCTTTTTATTTTATTTATTATGGGCCACTTCATCAAAGTCATACTCGAAAGAAAATCAACCCATGTTTAGAACAGGGATCATTATATTTTTTCTCGTATTTTCCACAATTGAGGCTGGAGTAGGAACAAAAGAATTTAAAACTTCAGCCCATAACTCCAGCAGAAAATCCAACAGCGAAAATACTGTCCATAAGTTCCATAATTACCATGGGTTCCATAATTTCCATAAAAAGAAATCAAAAAAAATTAGAAAAAAATCAGATCTATCTAAATAGTCTCTAAGTTTTTATCAATGGATTGGCGAACCCCTTTTTTAGTGCTTTGGTTTGTAAGCTCTAAACTCCATGTGAAGATCATGAGCCACGGGTTCATAACAAACGTACCCATTGTACACATTTATTCCTTTTAATAAAGCTGCGTCTTTGGCCACTGCATCTTCCACGCCCATTGCGGCAATCATTGAGCCGTACTTTAAAGTCATATTTGTTAAGGCATAAGTAGATGTCCTTGGTACAACTCCAGGCATGTTTGGAACGCAATAATGAATGACCCCATCGACTTCATAGGTCGGTTGCTGGTGCGAGGTTGGCCTGCAGGTTTCAATACATCCCCCCTGATCCACGGCCACATCCACGACGACAGAACCCTTTGACATGCTCGAAACAAGTTCCTTACTTACGAGGGTTGGAGCTTTCTGACCTGTGATAAGGACCCCGCCAATCAGTAAATCACAATCTCTTACAGCTTCCTCAATATTCTTTGTATTTGAATACAAGGTCATCAGACGTCCTTGGAAAATATCATCTAGATATTCTAATCTTGCCGTATTTAAATCTAATACAGTCACATTAGCACCAAGTCCCATGGCCATTTTGGCAGCATTAGTTCCTACAACGCCCCCACCTATAATCGTCACTTTGGCAGGTCGAACACCTGTAACTCCACCCAGTAAAATCCCTTTACCACCGTGATCTTTTTGTAAATAAAACGCACCGATTTGGGTTGCCATTCTTCCTGCTACTTCACTCATAGGTTTTAATAAAGGCAAAGATCCATCTGGTAATTGAATGGTTTCATAGGCAATAGCTTTTACCTTTCTTTCACAAAGCACCTTTGTTAATTTTGGTTCTGCAGCTAAGTGTAGGTAGGTGTACAAAATTTGATTTTCTCTTAATAATTCATACTCATCAGAAAGCGGTTCTTTCACCTTCATGATCATATCTGCTTTTTTATAAACTTCAGCTTTGGTATCTAAAATCTTAGCACCCATTTTTACGTACTGCTCATTTGTAATCTGAGATCCCAGCCCTGCATCTTTTTCAATATAAACAGTATTGCCTTCTTTAACTAATTGCTTAACACCCGCCTCGGTTATGCCAACACGGTTTTCACTGATCTTAATTTCTTTTGGTACCCCAATAATCATTTTGAACTCCTTTACTTATTTCTCTTTTTTAGCTGCAACTTTAGTTTTTTTCTCTTCATTATTTTTAGAGGTTTTGGCGCTTGATTTTTTGGTTGCCTCATAGGCTTCCTTTGAACTCTTGCCTTGTTTCACTAAATTAGCAATTTCTTCTTTTCTTTTCTTATTCATAAAAATACCTTCCTTTTATTTAAAAAAAACATGATGATGTTTTTATAAAATTGAAAAGCAAAGGTTACAATCAATTTAAAATTTTAGGACCTTTATAGAAGCAAAGCGAAAGGGTTTTTATGCAACACAACAGACTGGGAAAAGCTGGCCTTAAGATTTCTGAACTTTCCTTTGGCTCCTGGGTCACTTTCCACAATCAGCTTTCTATAAAGGAAGTCATGGATACCATGTCTATTGCTTACGATCATGGAGTCAACTTTTTTGATAATGCTGAAGTCTATGCCCATGGAAAGTCAGAAGAAATAATGGGGGAAGCCCTTAAGAAGCTGGCTTGGCCCCGAATGAAGTATATGGTTTCAACCAAGTTTTTTTGGGGAATTTCAGATGGCCCAAATGAAAAAAATACCCTCAACAGAAAATACCTCCTTCATGCCATGGAATGCAGTCTGAAAAGATTTTCTTTAGAATATGTTGATATCGTTTACTGCCATCGTCCAGATCCCCATACTCCTCTAGAAGAAACCGTCTGGGCCATGCATGACATTATTTCTAAAGGACAAGCCCTTTATTGGGGCACAAGTGAATGGAGCGCTGATGAAATAAGAGCGGCCTATCTGATAGCGGAAAAACATCATCTTCACAAACCTATTGTCGAGCAACCTCAATATAACTTATTTCACCGAGCCAAAGTGGAACATGAGTTTTCTCGCCTCTATGAAGACTTTGGCGTAGGGCTTACTACTTGGTCTCCCCTCAGCAGTGGTCTATTGAGCGGTAAATATCTAGATAAAATTCCCAACAACTCCCGAGCTCAGATGAAATCCATGTCCTGGCTTCGAGAAGAAATTGATAATGAAAAGAAAAAAAATCAAATAAAGCAGTTTTGTATTTTAGCTTCTGATCTGAGCATGAAACCTTCTCAATTAGCCATTTCCTGGTGTTTAACAAATCCCCATGTCTCAAGTGTTATTTTAGGAGCTAGCTCTAATGATCAGCTCATTGAAAACCTGAAATCAACAGAATATAAAAAGCTGTTAACTCCTGAGATTGTTTTGAAACTGAATACGATATTTTGCTAAGAAAAACTATCTTTTTAACTAATACATTTTATTCTTTTTTAGGTAAAATGGATCGATAGAGTTCCGAATTTTCTCCAAAACCATTTTTTATAAACTCTATAAATTTTGGATCCATTTCCTCGTACGAAAGTAATATGTTTGAAATTATTTTTTCAACTGTCATATCATGCGATGATTCCCACATTAAAAATTCCATTCTCGCAACTTGTAAACGTATTGCCTTAAAAACCTCGTCTCTGGGGTTGGCTTTAAGTTCATCATATTTAATGTCAAATTTTCCCTGTCTTGATTCGTCTAAAAAGTATTTTTGTAGGAATGGATCTTTAAAATAATCTTCAGTCATTAAGGAATCCAAAAATGATTCGTTGCGAGCATTAGAAAGATCAATCAAGGCTCTGAGAGTCCATGCGGAAAAAGACATGCTATCATGCCAAGATCTTGAATTATCATAGGATTTATTAAAATCAATTGGCTTATAAAACTTATTCAAAAAAGTCAGTCCACTTGAATAATATAACTTAAAAATCCTTTTTTCTATCAAAGATGTTGAAGCTCCTCCGAAATCTAAAAGTAACTGATTGTACCCTCTCCATAGGGACCTTGCATGATCTAATAATTCTGATTCTGATAAAGATTTAAAGTACCGAGTGAATTTTTCAAACTCAATGTGCGTGTCACCTCTTTCTAACTTTGGAACAGAAAGTAATTTAAAAATTTCCTCCTTTTTGGAAGGATTTGCTAAAGTTAAAACTTCATTTATGTGAACAATTCGATACCGAGCTTCACTTGATAATCTAGAGGGATCTAGGGTTTTAAAAACTTTTCTTAACTCCATCATGTAGTTTGGATGCAATAAATACCCAATAAAATGAAATAAATCATGGGTTGCCATTAGTAAGGGGAATCGACCATGCATCATTTCTCTAATAACAACTTCCTCCGGCAAATTGAATCCACCATCTTCATCTACTTTGTATATTTTAAAACCTGATTCTGTTGGCCATGGATCAACTCCAGGTACGATAAATTTATACTCCACTTGATTTTCAATTTCCCTTTTTTTAAAAAATACTATTGATGGTAATATTCTTAAATCGTGCGGTATCTTCATTAAATCAAGTGCTCTGATAAATCTCTTAGTCACTTCTTCATGGGTCGGCAGAGGACTATCTATTTCTTTAACTTTAAATCTTAATATGGACAAGATTCTAAGTTTTCTTTCCTTTTCAGTCACTTCTTCCAATATTTTATTCAGTTCACCAATACCATTCCACATATCCTCGATACGCCATCCTCGATTTAAAGACGGGTTTCTGGCTGGATCTAAAAGTTTACTTTTATCGTTAAACAATTTGTAGGCATTTAAATATCCATTTTGAGTTTCAGAAAGCCCAGAGCTATTCTCAATGTAAAATAGATGACAATTATCCTTGGCAATTGAAAAATTGAATATAAATACAAATAGTATTAAAATAACTATATTCAAAGTAACTGAAAGTTTCAGAGTTGTGATATGCCTCATATGAAGACTTGTTTTCCATAATCATGCCAAAAAGATCCAAATTAATGTCTCCTAGGAATCAATACGTCTTACTATATCACTTAAAATCCAATCGTTGATCTTGGTATATTTGATTATAGACATTTTTTGTCAAATTATCTGAATTCATAGATTTAAACTTATTTTAGACACTTTTTTGTTTCCTAATGACATTTTTCTTTAAAATCGATTAAATTGGAGCCATGTCATCAAATTCAAAGAGTATAACTGCAAGCCATATCGCTGTTGGGTCTGAACTTACTTCAGGACAAACTGTGAATACAAACTCTCACTTTATGGCAGGATACCTACAAAAACGAGGAGTGCTAAATAATTATCATCTCATTGTTCCAGATAATAAATCATTGATAGTTAGAGCCTTAGACCTTTGTACTCCTGATTCGAATTGGATTTTTATTTACGGTGGGTTAGGACCAACAACAGATGATTTTACCCGAGTTGTTGTTTCTGAGTGGGCAAATTTAAGTTTGGAATTTCATGAACCAACTTGGAAATATATTAAAGACAATTTAGCTAGTAGAAATTATCCTGTCCGCGAATTCCAAAGTCAACAGGCCTACTTCCCCAAAGGGGCCTTGATCATGCCAAATTCAAAAGGAACAGCTCATGGTTTTTGTTTTTCTTGGAATCAAAAAATGTTCTTTCTTTTGCCTGGTCCTCCTAAAGAAATTCTTTCAATATGTGAAAATTTTCTATTTGAATACATTGATCGACATACAAAAAACTTAAATCAATGGTTGACCTTCACATGGAATACTCTTGGGCAAGGTGAAAGCGAAATTGCAAACCAAGTTGAACAGGAATTAATCAATTTCCCAGTTGAGGTGGGTTATCGAGTGAACCAACCTTATGTAGAGGTTAAGATTTCTTTTTTTAAAGAGGACTTAATTAAGAACAAACCCTTACTTGAAACCATTGATTCTCTTCTTGAACCTATACTTGCCTATAAACAAGAAGCCCCTTACAAAGATTTTTTCTTAAGAAAACTCGCTTCAATTAAAGAGTTGGAAATTCAAGATAATTATACCTTCGGACTTATTTATGAAGATTTAAAAAACTGGGGTATTAAATTAAGCGAGATGAATTTTATCATCTCCTCACAAATTCGTGAAATTCAATTAAGGAATTATTTTATCATTAATAAAATGGACTCTGAAACGGTATCTATTAAAATAGCAATCGAAAATAAAATCTTAGATTTCGAATTGAAAACAACGACAATTATCACTTGGTCAACAGAAAGAAAAGCCTTGTATATTAAAGAAAAAATTTATTTGTATTTGATTAAACATCTTTAAAAGAATTAGAGTATTTTTCTCACAATTTGTGACTGGATACTTTTTTCTTAAAGTGCCCAAGAGCTAAATTTTTTGATTTCTTCGGAAAGGTCTATTCCCAGCTCAACGTGCCGGTATTTACTTTGAGAATCTTTTATCAATTGTACTAGCTTATTCATCAAATCATGACCTGCTTTGTATAAAACAACATGTCCCATAAGAGGCATTTCAAGATTAACGAGATCCCCCAAAGCATCTAGGCATTTATGCCTTACGAATTCATCTTGAAACCGAAGTCCCGTTGGATTTAAAATTTTTGTTTCATCTAAAACGATGGCATTTTCTAGACTTCCACCTTTGGCAAGCCCTCTAGCCTGCAGAGCTTCCACATCCTTAAGAAATCCAAAGGTACGGGCCGGAGCAATTTCTCGAGCAAAAGAAGATTCATTGATATCAATATCAATTTTTTGTTTGCCAATTTGCGAATGGGGAAAGTCTATTGTCACCGTCAATCTTAACCCATGATAAGGAAGAACATAGGCCTGCTTATCACCTTCCGTCAGGTAGATAGGCTCTGTGATATAACAATATTGTCGAGGCTGATCCTGCTCTATGACTCCGGCTTTTTGAATGGCTTCATAAAAAATTTTGGCACTTCCATCACCAATGGGAATTTCAGGGCCATCAAGTTCAATAATCAAATTATCAATTCGCAAGGCCGATAAAGCTGCCAGACAGTGCTCAATCGTAGCCACTGTAAAATGAGGTCCCCCAATAGAAGTCTGATAGGCAGTGGCCTGAACATTTTCACTTTTAACTTTTAAATAAGGAAGGCCCGGCAAATCAGAACGAACAAAATAAACCCCTGTGTTGGTGGGTGCTGGCCTGAAGGTTAGGGTGCAGGGATCTCCAGAATGAATGCCAATACCTTCTACCAAAGCTTTGTGTTTGATTGTTTTTTGCAGAAACATAGTTAAACTCCAAATAAAATCTTTTTAGCAAAATCAGTTAAGATTCTTCCGCGTTGAGTCTTTTGCAACAAACCTTCTTGAATCAGATAAGGCTCGTACACTTCCTCCAGAGTATCTCTTTCTTCGCTCAGGGCGGCCGAGAGAGTTTCAATTCCGACGGGACCGTCATTATACTTTTCATGAATTAAAGTTAAAATGTTTCTGTCCATGATATCCAAGCCCAGCTTATCCACACCTAAGCGATCCAAGGCATCCACAGCAACCTTTTCATTCACTCTCCCATCTCCTAAAATATCTGCAAAGTCCCTAACTCTTTTTAAAAGTCGATTGGCAATTCTGGGAGTTCCTCGGCTTCTTCTTGCAATTTCACCAGCGCCAAATTGATCGATTTTTACACCTAACAGGTCTGCATTTCGAGTCAAAATAGTCGTCAGGGATTCCCGATCATAGAATTGTAATCTTTCTACAATTCCAAATCGGTCACGAAAGGGAGCATTCAAAAGCCCTGCCCTGGTTGTCGCCCCCACCAAAGTAAAGGGGCTTAATTGAAATTTCATGGATCGAGAACCCAGTCCGTCGCCCGTTATAATGTCAATATAATAATCCTCCATCGCAGTGTAAAGATACTCTTCGATCGTGCGATTCAACCGGTGAATTTCATCAATAAAAAGAACAGAAAAGGGTTTAAGAGACGTCAGCAAAGCGGCCACATCTCCTTTTTTTTCTATCGCAGGTGCAGCCGTCATCTTGCATTCGACATTCATCTCGTTAGCAATAATCTTGGCGAGTGTGGTTTTCCCTAAGCCTGGAGGGCCACAAAAAAGCACATGATCCAAAGGTTCTTTTCTGAGTTTGGCCGCTTGAACGAAAATTTTTAATTTATCTTTGATATCATTTTGGCCGGGGAAATGAGAAAAGTCTTGAGGTCGTAATTCATTTTCCCATTTCTTTTCTTGTTCCAAATGAGTTGATTCAAATATTCTTTCCATGTTTTCCTTTATCTCAATGTGACTGAAATTATAATTGACTGAGCTGAGTCAAGGCCTTGCGAATTCCCTCTTCCACAGGAGTCGACTCTGACATATCTGAAAGATACTCCTCGATAATCTGTGATTTAAAGCCTAAATTTATCAGCGCTGAGGCTATCTGACTGTGATTAGACGAGGCTTCCTTGATTTTCTTTTTATCTTGAACCCTCACTAATTTTCCTTGCAATGAAAGAATGATTTGTTCGGCTGTTTTCTTGCCGATTTTTGGCAAAAGTGACAAGCCCTTCGCATCGCCAGAATCAATCATCTCAACGAGTTGGTTATAGGAAGCTCCAGACAAAATACTTAATGCCGATTTAGGACCAACCCCATTTACTTTTAACAAAGACAGGAAAAGATTTTTTTCTTCCTTTGATAAAAATCCAAATAATTGGAGTTGATCTTCCCGAACATGGGTGTAAACCCAAAAAACACATGGCTCAGCTGGTCTTGTAGAAAGTTCAGCTAGAGTACTTAAAGAACAATAAACCTCATACCCCACCCCATGGACATCAACGACAACGGATTCTGAATCAAGACTTAAACAAAATCCTTTTAAGTAACCAATCATACCAACTCCTGCCATTTCCTGTTTATCTCCATACGCGTAGAATGATGAAATGCAAGGGCTAACGCATCGGAAGCATCCAAATAATCAATATTTTTAATTCCTAAAAGGTGCTTTAAAACCTCATTGACCTGGTACTTATCATTTCCACCTGATCCAGTAATTCCCTTTTTTACTTCTCTGGTAGAGTACTCAAAAATCTCCGTTTTATATTCCATGGCTTTTTGAATACAAACTCCCCGAGCATGACCTAATTTAAAAGCCGAATCGGGATTCTTTCCTAAAAAGATTTTTTCAATGGAAACCATGTGAGGTTGGTATTTTAAAAACAGGATGTCCAAACTTTGGGAAAGTAAAAAAATTCTTTCATTGAATTTTTCCGTTTCTTTTTTTAACTGTATAATCCCATGGGTTAACACTTTCCTGTTATTATTTTCCACCTCAAGAATTCCAAAACCAGTTACCTGTGACCCAGGATCAATTCCCAATATTTTAACCATGAGATGATTCAAACATTTCATAAATAAGTAAGCAAGACATTATCCCTTGAATTATTCAATTCAGAATGTCACTATAAAAAAATGGCAGGATATTCCGTTGAGGTCATTGAAAAATATAGAACCGCATTAAAAAAAAATCCAAATTCCCAAGTCTTCGCTCCCCTTGCTGATGCCTATCGAGAAATGGGTCAATTAGATCTAGCAGAAAAAATATGCAATCAAGGAATATCAATCCACCCAGACTTCCCTGGTGGGTGGGTGGTTCTTGGAAAAATTTTAAAAGACAAAAATCTTCCTGAGAAGGCTATCATGGCCCTGGAACGAACGATTCAACTTTCTGGTGATAATATTTTAGCTCACACTTTATTGGGTGAAATTTATTTAGAAAAAAGGGAAGCCGTTAAAGCCATTAAATCTTTTAAAATGGTGCTCTTTTTTAATCCTCAACATGCAAAAGTAAAGAAAATTTTGGAAAAAATTGAAGCTTTGACTGCAAAAGATTTTAGTGAAGAGGTCTTTCAATTTAAAAAACTGACATTACCCGAAGACAGCAATCCTTACATTCCAGAGACAACAGCTTTGACCTTAGATCCTAAATCTCCAGAAAGAAGAGCTGAACACTCTCACCGCTCCCTCTTAAGAATCCTTTCTCTTGTTGATGCATTTATAGCCCGAAATGACTTAAAGAAATCCCTTGAACTTTTAACTCAAGCAGAAAAAGAATTTCCAAATGAAAAAGAAATTGCACATCGAATTAAAATTTTAAAGTCAAAAAATCAATTTTCATTTATAAGTTCCGAAAATCTAGCTTCTCCAGAAATGATAAAAACCCTCAATTCTTCTAAACAAAATCAAATCAAGCAGAAAAAATTAGAAATACTCACAAAGTTACTTCAGTCTATCGAAAGTGAAAAACCCCTTTAATCCTCTACCCTTCAGAGGGTAAAGAGCTAAAAGGTTCCGAAGGATAGATGATATCGAATATCCGATTCATTTTCCTTACGATCCAATTTTTTTCCTATTTCCATATTGAGAGCTCCAACTGGGGTATTATACCTTAAGCCGACGCCAACAGAATCTCTATAGTTATCCTTAAAAGGAAGATCTTTAATATAAACAGAACCACCATCATAGAAAACCCCTCCATGGAAATTTCCATAGACTGGAAATCGAATCTCTGATTTAAACAAAAACTGAGAAGCGTTGGTTTTCAAATTATATACATCCGTATCGCTCACAATTCCTAAATCTTCTTTATTTGGCACTACCTCTTCCGTACCAGATTCAAAACCCCTAATCGTAGACCTCCCTCCCAGAATAAATCCTTTTTTACTGAAAGGAACACCTCCATCTTCATGTTTACTTAAATTCTCTAAGTAACCTAGTCTCACGTTATGAGCCCAAACCCAATTTTTCTCAATGGGCCAATAATGCGAAACGCTCCCCGTGGCTCTTAAGTATTCAATGGTATCAGAACTTCCCAATGGAGGAGACGCGTACTCGACATTAAACCGAGCAAATACGCCTCTTGTTGGCAAAAAGGGATTATCGCGATAGTCAATATCCAAAGTAGGTCCCGCCGAAGCAATATTAAGTTCCTGAGTGGTTTCACTTGTAGAGAGCAAAAAGTCTCGGAACGTCTCCAGATTGTAGACTTCAAAAATACCTGTCACGTGGGTTGTAAAATCTTTTTCGATTGCATAAATATATTGATTACTTTCAGTCACTTTTTTATCACTAAAATCACTGACATACCTTGATCTTGAAACATTAATCCGTCCTCTGAGCCTCGTAAAAAATAAGTAGGGCTCAACATAACCCAAAATAACTTTTAACTCAGGGTATTTAATATCGGCAATATTGTATTTTCCTTCAAGTCTAGCAGAAACACCTCTGCCTGTGCCCAAGATATTTCTATAACCAATCCCCGTATATCCCCTTAAAGTTCCATTTCTTTCATTGGTGGCTCCTATGCCCATAGCAAAAAGTCCTGGCTCACGCTCGGTCACTTTAACTAAAACCGTTCGATCAGAAATACTGGTGCGTTGCTCAAGAGTTTTAATATCGATAGCATTAAAAAATCCTGTTTTCTGAAGACGAGAAATAGACTCCTCTATTTTACTTGGAGTGAGGATATCCCCTTTTTTAAATTCCAATTCAATTAAGATAATATTATCTTTGGTGTGCTGATTCCCCTCAATCGCAATGGAATTGACACTCACCTGAGGTCCCTCATTAATGATAAAACTGAGTTTTGCCTTGGTATTAGATATGTCGTAGGCAACCAAACTCTCTTTTTCATTCAATATGGAAACTTCTAAGTAGCCTTCCTCCTGATATTTATTTTTAATGATGGATATTGATTTCTCTAGTTTATTTAATTCCAAGGGATCCCCTGGCGACAATCCAATAAGCTGCATCAACACTTTGTCGTTGATACTTTTGTTCCCTTCAAAATAAACCGTATCAACGACGGTTAAGGGCCCCTCATCAAAGTTTATATAGATAATGACCTTATCCTTTGCTGAAGAATACACAGTCCTAATGTTTTGAATTTGAATCATCAGAAAACCTTGATTTTGTAATTCCAATTTAAAATTAGCAACAGATTCATCGATTTGCGTTTTGTTATAATATCGACTCTTTGTAAGATCTGAAGCCCCATTTAAAAAAATCTCCTCATAATATTTTTCTGACCTTGAATAAGTACCTTGAAAAATAATCTGATTAATAATGATTTTAGGACCTTCTTGAATATTAAATATGACTTTTTTATCAAAAGCCGTTGTCCCTACTTCTTCACTTCTAACATCGACACGCGCAAAACCTTTTTCTAAATAATAATTTTTAATTTTTGAGGACATTTCCGAAGCTACGTTTGGATTTGTTGAATTATAATTTTCTGTATCTAATAATTTCATTAGTTTAATTCTTGAAACTTGATTGTAACCTGAAAAGTCGAAAGTATATTTTTGAACATTATGAAGAGAAAAAATTAACTCTACTGATGTCTCACCTTCATTGAAAAGTTTTTGGCTCAGATTCACTTCTCCTTGAATGATTCCATTTATTTTAAAATACTCCTTAACTTGCTGTTGTATTTCTTGAATCATCGTTTCTGTAAAAAATTTATGATCATACTTATTCAATAACTTTGAGATTTTTTTATTTAAATCTGAACTTTCAGAAGTGATGGAAATTTTATTTACTCTTGTTGGCACGCCCTCCTCAATATCTAAGTGTGCTTCCAAGTTATTTTTACTTGCCTCTGGCAGATCCACATGTACCCTTGCATTCAGGAATCCAGACTCATTGTAATATTTTCTAATTCTTTCAGCGCCATCTAATACCTGATTTGAATCTAAAATGTCTCCTTCATTAACTCCCAAAATATTTCTTAATTCACTCACCGGTACAAAGGTTGAACCGCTAAAATGAATTTTTGAAATCCTCTTTGAATTAATAATTTCAACGATGTACTTTCCATTCAATTTTTTATAAATAACCATATCATAATTTATTTTTGTATGAATATAACGAATCATGTCATCTAAAACAGGGAGGATATCTTCATTTTTCCACTGTGAACTGAATTTTGTGGAAACATCTTTAATTAATTCTGGAGAGATATTTTCAAATTCTACAACTTCTCCCAGAACAACATTGAAGAGCATGAAAAAACTTAGGAAAAAAACTTTTAGCTCGACGCAGGTAAGCCAGAGGTAACACCTAGGAATCAAATCAAGATGGTAAGAGGAAGGCGACTTATTAGGGTTGAGTGCTTTCATCTAAATTCTTTCTTGAATTCCAAGTCTAATCCAAAAACACTCTGACTTTCTTTTTCATTTGATTTGATATTCTCAGCCTCTTTACCTTCCCAATTGCCAACGGCAGAAATATTTTGATTAAATAAATATTGAATTTTGACTTCCGAATTGGCCTCATTTCCAAGGGATCTACTCGCTGTCGCTTGAATTTTATTTGTGACCTTTTTGGAAACTGTTGCTTTTAAAACACTGATGTTTTTAGTCGAATCAAATTGATTAACGAACTGAATATCTAAACCCAAACGATTACGTAAATTCTTAGTAATGGAGGATTGCGAAAGTACCGCTGCACCAATTTCGTACCCTGTCTGAGCCGCTTGATCTTTTGACTGGACATTTTGATCCAGCTTCGTGGAAGTTACACCTAATGCCAACAAAGAAATTATTTCCGTTTCCGCTAGTGGAGGAATGCTTGTCATTTTAATAACAGATGTTTTGGCTGGCCCTTGAAGAATTAAATTAATATCATACTCATTTACTCTCGAAGTCGCAGAAATATATAAATCTGGATTGATTTCATTGGGATTTACAAAATTTATTAAACCCGTTTGTAAATCAAATATTTTATCCTTAAAAAACAATTTTGTTCCCTTTTCCATCTGTAACTTGCCAATCAACAAAGCAGAAGTCGGTGCTCCTTTCAATTGCAAGCTCCCGGTAACATACCCCTCTATCTGTGAGTTTTTAACAAGATACTTATTATCTAAATTTAATAAAATATCTAAGTTAAAAACATTTGCTTTTGTTTCCTTTAAAATCTGCGGAAGATACTTACTTTCATGAGTTTGCATCCCCCCACTGCCCTCCTCAAACTCTTTTTCAAAAACCCCTCCGCTTATATTGTAGGTTCCAGATAATAAATAGGGCAAATTTTGGCCAGAAAACACAAGTTCCGCATTACCAGAAGACTTTACTTTTTCGGGAATATTTAAAGCTAAATTATCTCCTTTTAACTTCAGAAAAACAGGTATACGGTTACTGTCCATATATTCTAATTGGCCATCACCCTTAACTTGCCCACCCGCAAATTGAGTGGAAATATTTTGGAAAAACACTTTTGATTGAGAAAAAACTAAATTAGTCTTAATTCTATCAAAGGAGTGAATAAAATTTTTAAATTTTAAAAAAGCCTCATTGACTTGTGCCTGCCCCAGCACCTTAATTTTTTCGATACTTCCAGTGAGTGTGGCGCCTAATTCAAATTTACCACTTAGCTCTTCTAGGAAGGGAAATAGAAAGTGAAACAGCCTTAAGTCTGATTTTGAATTTACCTGAATATTTAATTTATCAAGCGTAAATTTTTCTCCAGTGATTTGAATTAAATTATCTTGTCCTTGTAAAACTAAATTTTTAAGATTTAAAGTTCCATTTTGAGCAATCAATTGAGTGGGCTCTTCAAGACTCAACTGAAGATCTCCTCTTTTTAAGTAAAACTTCTCGAAATAGATATCTCCATTTAAATCATTTAATTTGGCATTCGAAGCTGATAACTTCGTGTTACCAGTTAGAGAACTAAAATAGTCATTCTGAATACTCGTAGCCCCAATTAGAGGAAATAAATCAGTTACGTCAAAATTTGAAAACTCTGAATCAAAAATAAAGCTGGCCTTATCCTCTTTTATTGGGAATCGAGCCTTCATTAGTAATTTCCCAGCAAAAAAATTATTGTTAAAATCAATATAATTTTTATTTAGCAAGATACTTAATTGAGACGAATCAACTACTTTGTCCCCAATTAGCGAATCAAATATACTTATTTTAAAATCCATGTTGGGGCTTGTGACCTCCCCTTTGACGCCCATTGAAAACTTGAAAGAACCAGAAAACTGATTACTTATATTTTTAATAAACTGACTCTCTTCTAGTTTAAAAACATTACTTTCACCCTTCAAATCAAAAGTTTTGTTGCTATTGATACTTCCAAAGATTTTCAAATTTGATTTGTTTTTACTTAGACTTGTTCCGTCAAAATCAGCTGTCCCTTCTTTGGCATGAATGTTTATCTTTAGATTTTTAAATAGATCTTTAAAGATTACCACTTCTGAAAAATCGGCCATTAGAGAATAATTTAATTTCCAGAAATTGAGAGGGCCATTGAATTCGACTCTTCCGCTACCACTTCCCTCCAAATAAAATGGTATGGGAATTACTTGATCAAAAATTTGAGTTAAATCACTGATCCGAGACTTGCTAAAATCTACAAATCCTGAAATTCTTGAGTTAAGTAAATCTAAATCCAGATCTCCCTTAAAAATAGAGTCATGAATTCCCCCAGACACCTGTCTAAAAAACAAGGTTCCTTTGTCGTAATTTAGTAGGGTATTCAGATTTCCAAACCTATATTTTTCTAATTCAAAATTTTTACTTTGAACATTCATGTCAAAGACGGCAGAATGAGAATCCCCCTTAGTTTGTCCTTGCAAGGCTACTTGACCTTTGAATTCTAAATCAGCCAAGTTTTTAATATTTTTAAAATTAACATTTTTAGTGCTATACTTAATATCGAATCCTTTATCAAAATCAACTTCACCTGAAGACTCCCCTTGACTATCAAAAAGAACAATATCTGATTTAAAAATGATCTTTTGTGTGTTTAAATTAAAATCCCCGTTTGCTGAAAAATCTTCGATCTCGACAATTTTTGGAGTTTTATTTAAATGACTCGAACTCACAACCAAATGATTGCCAGTCACAGTTCCCTTACAGAACAAATTAAAGTTTTTAATATTTCCTTCACAACTTAAATTAGGTGAAAAATTAAGCCAAACCGGAATGTTTTTTAATTTTAATGACAGAAAAAGATTTTGCAAATCAATATGTTGTGCACTGATCTCTCCTTTAAACTCATGCGGACTTTCAATATTAAACTGACTTTTCTGGAGCGTCAATTTCCCAGAAGGATGTACTAACTCTATATTTGACAATTTAACAATATTATTTCTTATAACACCTTTTATACTTGCTGAACCAAAATCAAACTCGTCATATTTTAACTCATTTGTTTGAATAGCTAATTTACCATTTATATTTTTACTTCCAGAGAAATCAAATTCTCCATCTACCTTAAGATCTCCAGATAGCTCTTTTTTAAATTCAAAAAAATTAAACTGAGTTAAAAACTCTTTCCCTTTATGCAACTGAGTTTTGTTTTTAAAACTAATAGACCCCTCTGGGGAAATCAAAAGGCGTTGTATGTTTTTAAATTGTCCTTCAATACTGGCATCAACAATTTCACTTTCTAAATTAAACTGTCGAATGACTAAATTATTTTTTGTTAAGAGAAGATTCAGATCTAACTTGAATGGAACATTTGTATTTGACTTATAGTCTTTTATTTCATTTCTTAACAAAAGGGCGCGTAGAATAAATTTTTGGTTGATATAACTTGTTCTTATCAACCCATCTAGGATTTTAATTGACTTATTCTGTTTATCGAACTTAATTTCTAAAGAGATATTATCAAATTTAAATCTTTCAATGGGAACCTTAGACATCAAATTATAAAACTCATTCATTGGCAATTCTTTAGTGGCAGAGCTTTCCTGCAATAACGAATCTATATTTAGCTCTAGATTAATATTTTTTAGGGTTAAGAGATTAAAGCTTAATTTCCCTAAGATGAGTTGAAATAAATCGATCTGAAAATTTAACCTTTCGACCTTGGCGACTTGAATTACTTTTTCAAATTCCTTCTTTGAAATTATGGATATATTTAACACTTCTATATTCGGATCTAAAATATGAAAATCAAGTTTTTCAAACTTGATCTCAAACACATTATTACTTTTGGATATTCTATTCAACTCTTCCTTGGCAAACTCATTCACCAATGGGAAAAATAGAAATTTGAGCAGAAAATACAAACCCACAAAAATACTTAAAGGAGCGACAAAAAGCCAATAAACCTTTTTCATATTTTTTGCCATTCCTGAAACAGCACTTCCGCCGATCTGTAGTTTGGCCTTGAATTAATTAAAGATTCAAGAACCTCGAGTGCACTGTTTTTCTCTCCTAGATTCCAAAAACAAATGGCCCGACAATAGGTGGAAGAAGAAAATGTTTCAGGATCATCTGATAAGTTTTTTTCTATAATTGGAAGAATATGAAGAACCTCAAGAAACCGCTTGTTTTTCATTAATATCTCAACATATAGCCATACATTATTAAAATCAGCATGACTTCTTTTAAAAATTTTTAAAGCACATTCATAACTCTCTATGAATAGGCAGAGGATAACAAGATCCTGATATTCTTTAGAATACTTTTCAAGATCAGTTAATAAATTTTTCTCCAAAGCCTGTCTTGTTATTTCGACATCAGGATCATTCTTAGGTTTATTTATTGTTCCTTTTTTCTTTGTTTTATATTTTTCAAAAATGGCTTCAGCATCTTGTTGACTAAAACTATAGGAAATACGTTTAAGTTCGATATCTTTAGGGAAAATCTTTTCTAACCTTTTTAAAACCTCTTTGGCTGGCTCTATTAACTGCTGACTGCGAAACAATTCAAATTTATGTAATAGCTCTTCCCTTTTTTTATCATAGGTTTTTTTATGAAGTTCTTTGAGTTTTTTTCTAACTGTTTTTAGTTTTGGAAATATCTTGTCTGCAATTTTAGTTCTGGAGGCTTCTATCCAGTGCTGATCATTTTGAGCACTCCCCAAAGAAGATTTTATGATCTCTTCTAATTCTTCATCCAATTTCGGGTAAGATTTAATCAAGCCATAAATAAAATAAGCTCTATTCCAATAAAATTTTTTATTCTGAATATTGTGTTGATAGTACTGTAAAATTAAGTCCGAACGCCCTGACCTCATTAAAAATGACAAAAATTTATCATTATTTTTAGAATCCAATTTTTCATTATTAAGTACTATTTTTTGAAAAAGCAGATCCGCAATATCCTCTGGTCCTTTTTTTTCAATCAAAAATTGATTAATTTCTTCTTCAATATTCAAACTCAAAAATGACTCCAAGCCAGTTTCCTAAATTAAATAGCTTTTTTTGGCTATCTTCTATTTTGCAGAATTATCTTGGAGTTAATGAGACTTAATTTGCTGCGTTAATCAATATTAGACTAAGATTTAGCTAGGACCTCAATTACTTTTGACTGACTCGCTCAACATAATCTCCAGTTGTCGAATCCACCCGTAATAAATCACCCTCATTGATATGCAAAGGGACTTGCACGACGAGACCACTTTCAAGAGTGGCCGCCTTTGTCGCGCCTGTTACCCTATCACCCTTAATTCCAGGCTCTGTGAAAGCTACTTTTAAATTGACGGCCTTTGGCACATCAACGGCAACTGGACGATCGTTATAGATTAAAATAACGACTTTTAAATTTTCGTGAAGGTAATTAACATTTTCGCCGATATCTTCTGCTGTCATCATGATCTGTTCGTAATTGGTTTGATCCATGAAGTTATACCCATTGTCGTCTTTATAAAGAAAGGTCATTTCTTTATTCTCTACATTTGGGACTCCAAACTTTTCACCGGACTTAATTGTCATTTCTCGATTTTGACCAGTTAATAAATTTCTCATCTTAGTACGAGTAAATTGATTGCCTTTTCCCGGCTTAACATGCTGGAAATCAACAATCTGAAAAGGTTCATTTTCATATAAAATTCTTAACCCTTTTTTAAAATCTGAGGTTTCGTACATAGCGACTCGTCCTTACTGTGAAGTTTTTTGAGCCTGTCCCTAAAAGATCATCTACTTCGCTGGACTTTCAAAAAATTCGTTCCAACTTACATAAAGTAAGCCTCCACGATTCTATTGACGGAATCACGCCTTGTATCTGACCTTTTGGGGACAGGCTCTTTATTAATTTAATAACGCACCCTAACCGATTATAAACAAAAACCTGATTCGTCAAATAGTTCATTCATAGTCTAGTTAGACTTAAGTTTTTGCCGCGTCTAGACAGTTTTAAATGACTATTTATCATCCAGATCTTTTAAATTTTTAAATTTCTGACGATAAGTCATTAGAGCCACTCCTTAGGAGCAAACATGAAAATTTATTTTAGATTTCACCATCAAGTCATAGCTAATCCAACTTTAGATATATCCAAAACCTATACAGTGGGACGTGGACTTAATTGTGATATTCAAATCCCTATTAGCACCATCTCTCGTTTTCAAGGAGTCATTTATTTTCAAAATGGAAATTGGAATTTTAGAGACGAGACAAAAAGTCAGAAACCAGAGATCGTCTTAAGTGACACTGTCTGTGTGAATTTAAATAATGGGCTTGAGATTTTCTTAGATTCCTACTTAGGAAATGAAAAAACACGTATCAACGAACCTCTTTTAGAAAAATCAAACACAACTCCTCCTCGATTTTTATTAAAATTCCTTCAGCCTCAACCATCTTGGCGCTGGACAGTTTCATTTTTTCTTACTCTTTTGATAGTAATTTGTTCTGTATATTTCTATTTTCATTTAACAAGGCCCTATGATTCAAAGACACTTATGGGTCATGCCGAAAATAAAATTTTAAAATTTGAATTAAAAGTTAAAAAAGATGTTTTAGAGAAAATTAAAAAAGAAGCCGATCTCACCGAAGCCGATTTTAAAGAAACCGTCGGTTTTTGTACCGGCTTTTTAATTGAAAAAAATGTTCTATTAACTGCTCATCACTGTATTTCTCCGCCCCCAGGTATGTCCATAGAAAAAGATTTCATTCT
Organism: Deltaproteobacteria bacterium; assembly: GCA_017302835.1. NCBI lineage: Bacteria > Pseudomonadati > Myxococcota > Myxococcia > Deltaproteobacteria bacterium. Next base: position 121,272 of record JAFLCC010000004.1, read on the forward strand.
TAAAACTTTTGATAACAGAGAAATTGTTCCGAAAAGAATTTTAGGTTTTGATTTTGTAAAAGACTATCTGTTTCTTGAAATCGAAGGATTTAACAATAACCCTTTCTTTAAATTCACTGAAAATGTGGAAATTGGGCAAAAAGTCTTTACTATTGGTAATGTTGCTGGTGAGGGGTTAGCGATCAGAGAAGGCATTATTTCTGGCGAGACTGAAGATCAAAACGATCCCTCAATTAAATACATTCGTTTTTCTGCTGCTGCCAGTCCTGGAAATAGCGGAGGACCTTTATTAAATGAAAAAGGTGAGGTGGTTGCCCTCGTTTCTAGAAAGAATATGGCAGAGAATTATAATGTAGGGATATCTTACAAAGATCTTAGAAATGGTTTTAATAATTTCGTTCTAAATCGAGATGTAAAGTCTGTTATTTTTGATTCAAAAGCCTCCGAAGGAAGTTCCAATGGGATTGAGGTGTTTTTGGCTAAAATTTTTAGACTTCCCTTGCTTGAAAAATTAGAAACAAAACCCTTACTTCAAACAGCTTTAAATAACTTTATCGTCAAAATTGAAGTCCCATTTGATTTCAAAGACTCTCAACAATTTTATTTTAACAAATTCCATGATGTTGCCACAAAGAAAATATTTGAATTAGGAACCTTAACACGCAAAGAAAACTTACCAGGACAAGATTGGGAAAATCAAACAACCAAAGACTTACCTTACATTATTCCGTCAGCGACAAGTGAAAATGGAGGTTTTTTTAAACTAATTAACAATCAATTTTTAGTTCCTAATTCTTTAGGTTTGATCGGCCATAGTGGTCAGTTTGGATATGAAACTACCTTGAACGAATGGAAAAAGGATAAGACCTATTATTACAGTGAGGGCTTAATGGCGACAAAAGGGATGCTCATTGAAAATCGAATTTCCAATACTCAAAAAGAAAATTACCTTGTCTATTCTTCCCTGAAAGACACAAAGGAATCCTTTGATATTTCTAAATTTTTTATGGCGAGTCCAGATTTTTCAATACTCTATTTAACTTCTGATTTTCCAATGAATCATCGAGAATCTATAATCTTGAAAACCATGAAAGATATTTTTATTGGTCCCGAAGGTGCCATTGTTTCATTAAGATTTTTCCCATTTTTAAGACCCAAAGCAAAAGCTGATTTTAAGATTAAAAACTTTCCCTCAGACATAAAAAAGATTAAAACTTACCAAGATAAAAATAATCGAAGCTGGGATTATTACGTTGCCGACTTCTATGATACTTTCTATATTGAGCTTTTTTGTATGAACAATCCAACGACAACCCATTGCTTGACCTTATTACAAGAGGGTTCGATCGATAAAATGAAAGATGAAATTGTTAAGAATTTTGTCCATTTTGAACTTAGTGAAAAATACCCTTTAGTCGACTTTTATAGTACCTCCGATTTGCAAAATGAAGAATTCCTTCAATTCTTAAATCATGCGGATCCGTTTAAAAATTATTCTTTTTCGAAAACCTCAAACCATCAACTTCTAGTAAAACTGACAAATTTTGACTATGATTTAAATCTGGGACCTGAAGCCGAAATCCTGAGCCTTCGATTTATCCCCGGAGTCTATCAAGAAAAGTCAGAAGATCGCGGAAAGTGGACGGCCTTGGGAGTTCAATTTATTAGAAAACATCATGAGAACAATCAATGGCATTATGAGCTGTGCACAGCAGGAATTCATTTTGAAGAATTAAAGTACAATGTGATGCTCCTTAAGGATCAATTAATTCAAAAATCAATTCGAAGTATGGCCAACGAGCTAGATTTAAAGAACAAAAATAAAAACAACAAAACACTGCTCCTTAAAGAAACGGTCTGGAAAAAAGATTTAGGTTTAGATCCCTCTCAGTGGAGAAAACAGGCCTATGGCACTTGTCAAACACTTGAAAAAGATCCCGAAAAACAAGATATTTACAAAACCGAAATGAAAGCACAGGCCTTTAAAGCAGAGTAGACTTTTAAACCACACTCTTAGACTCCAGTTCTGACCAACGATGATAAAGGGATTCAATTTCTTTTTCTAAAAATCCAATTTTAGAATAGTATTCATTAATTTTTTGACTATCCGACTGAGTCTCTGGATCATTAATTAATTTTTGCGTCTTTTGCAATTCCATTTCTTTAGACTGAATGACTGACTCCATTTTTTTAAACTCAATCTCTTCCTTATAACTCAAACCTTTTTTTTGAGGGCCTTTGGCTTTTTCAGTCGCTTCTATTTTTTCTGGTGATTCTAGAAAGTTCTGATCCTTATTTGTAAGTTGTTTATTCTGTAAGTACCAGCTTTCCCATTGGAAATAGTTACTGAATAATTCATATTTTTGATCCTCAATGGATAAAATTTGATTACAAACACGATCCATAAAGTACCGGTCATGGGAAACCAATACAATGCCACCTGGAAAGGAATCTAGTGATTGTTCTAGGGCCATAAGGCTTTCTAAATCTAAATCATTTGTGGGTTCATCAAGGAGCAACAATTGCGCTTCTGTTAACATCAGCTGTGCTAAGCGAAGTCTGCTTTTCTCGCCACCTGATAATTTTTCTGCAACCAAGTCCATTTGTTCATAGGAAAAACCAAATCTTTCCAAATAGGATTTAGCAAAAATATATTCCCCCTGATAATGAACATAGTCTCCTTGGGGACAAATATTTTTTAATAGTGAAATATCGTGTTTGATGGTGTCCTTGGATTGTTCAAAATAAGAAATATTTATATTTTCGGCAATATTCAGTTTTCCCGAATCCGGAACCAGCTCTTTCATGATCATTTTTAATAAAGTACTTTTCCCTGAACCATTTTTTCCCATAATGCCTAATCGTGATTTACTGGAAATTAAAAAATTAAAATCATTCCATATTTTTTGTTCCCCGTAAGAAAAATAAACATGGGTAAATTCAACTAATTTTTTGGGTCCTTTTTGTTCACCGAAATCAAAGTTAATATCTTTGATATTCACTTTGGCTTTTAGATCTTTGACCTCATCAGAAAGCACTTCATGACTCAAGATACGTGCTTTTTGCTTCGTCTGACGTGCCTGGGCACCGCGCCTCAGCCATTCGGTTTCGCGGGTCAAAGTATTTTTCTTCTTTTCAAGAGTGGATTTTTGCTGCTCGAACAACATGATTTTATTTTCCAAATGAGTGGCAAAATCAGTTTTAGAGTTTAAAAGGTAATTGGGGTTTTTCTTGTCCAGATCAAGAATCTGAGTGCAAGTTCGTTCCAAAAACAACCGGTCATGGGTGATCATTAAAAATGACAAATTTTGTTCAGTTAAAAAATCTTCTAACCAGAGAATAGAATCCACATCTAAATGATTTGTGGGCTCATCGAGGAATAAAAAATCAGGATTTTTGGCTAACTCTCTAGCTAAGGCCATCCTCTTTTGCATCCCTCCTGAAAACTCAGAAAACTTTCGTTCAGGATCTACATCTGACAAGCTTAATTTAGCTATCCACTCGAAAGCATGGGCATAGTCATCGGTCACTTGAAGAATGTTATCAAGCCAAGATTTACTTTCATCGAATTCAGGCTGTTGTTCCAAAAAACCAAAGGAGATTCCCGTCTTATGAACGATCTCTCCTTTATCAGGCTTAATTCTTTTTAATATAATTTTAAGCAAGGTTGACTTGCCCACTCCATTAGGACCGATCAAACCAATCTTATCATTTTCATTAATTCCAAAACTAATATTTTCAAAAAGAGTTCGGCCTCCAAAAGAGTGAGATAAATTTTGACAAGAGACAAGTAAGCTCATGATTCTCCTATATCGTCGTCTTCATTTAATTGCAAAAGAATTCGCTCTGCCAATATTTTGCTAAAACCTTTAAGCCGAGCTATCTCCTCAGCCGAAGCTATCCTTAGATCTTCGATGGAATCAAAATGAGTGAGCAAGATTTTTTTTCTTTTTTCCCCCAAGCCAACTACAAAATCGAGTTCACTTTCTAAGGTTTTTTCTTCTCTTAATTTACGATGAAAAGTGATAGCAAACCGATGTGCTTCATCCCTGATATTAATCAAAATATTTAAACCTTCTGAGTTTTTTCTAAAACTCACAGGATTTTGTCTTCCAGGAATAAAGACTCGCTCTTCTGATTGGGTTAAATTTTCCGCTCTGAAATCCGAATCGGTTCTGGCCTTGGCTAAACCCACCACTGGAATATGTTTTTTATTTAGCTCTTGTAAAATTTTGACAGCCTGGGACAGCTGCCCCTTCCCTCCGTCCACGACAATCAATTGAGGGTCTTCCCACTCGGTATGTTGAAAGCGACGGGAAATCACTTCGTACATAGAGGCAAAATCATTTTGCCCTTCCACGGTTTTTATTTTAAAACGTCGGTAGTTTTCCTTTGAGGGTGTTCCCTCTTCAAAAACTACTTGGGAAGCTACATTCTCACTTCCTTGAAAATTTGAAATATCATAACATTCTATGCGTTGAGGCCGAGAAACTAAACCCAACTTTTCCTTAATTTCATCCAGACCCAAATATTTTTCTTCATTTTTTTGAATTTCCTTTTCAAAATGAGATTTAGCATTTGCTGAACACATTTCCATCAACTGACGGCCCTTTTCATCCGTGGGAAAGCGAACCTTGATGACTCTGTCCGCTCTGGTTTCTAATACTTTAGCCAAGAGGACCATTAAATCCGTTCCAAAATCAGAACCTACAAGAACAATATCTGGAATGATATTTTCATCATAATATTGATTGATAAAAGAGACAAACCACTCCCTCTCGTCTTCATTGGGATCTTCTGGGTTGAGGGTTAAGAAATGAGATCTATTGCCAATAATATTTCCCTGTCGGATATGTAATGTTTCCACCACACAACCTCGCTCATCGCCGTGATAGGTGATCACATCTTGGTCCCTATCCGACTGGGCATTGATAACCGATTGCTTTTCTAAAACGCTTTTCATTGCCTTTATAGAATCCCTTAACTTCGCCGCTGGTTCAAATTTTTCTTCGTCGGCCAGGCTCATCATTTTTTCTGTTAAAGCTTTTATGACTTTTCTATTTTGCCCTTTCAAAAACAACAAAGCTCCTTCGATTTCTTGCCGGTACTCTGACTCAGAAATATAACCCACACAGGGTGCTGAACACCGTCCGATTTGATAGGTTAGACAAGGCCGTTTTCGACTTTTAAACATGCTATCTGAACAATCTCTGATTTTAAACGTACGATTTAAAAATCGAATGGTACCACTCACTGCGTAACCGCTGGTATAAGGTCCAAAGTAAATACTGGAATCTTTTTTGACTTTACGACTTAATAACAAACGGGGGTAATTCTCTTTCCAAGAAAGACGAATGTAGGGATAACTCTTGTCATCTCGTAACCGAATATTATATTTAGGTTTGTATTTTTTAATTAAAGAGGCTTCCAGTAAAAACGCCTCCACTTCGGTTTTTGTGATAATGTACTCAACAGCCCTGATGTTTTGAATTAAAATTTTCGTTTTTCCTGAATGATCCAGATTTTGAAAATAACTTCGTACTCGGTTTCTAAGAATTTTGGCCTTACCAACGTAGATCACCTTATCTACTTCATTTTTCATTAAGTAAACACCACTTTGAGTGGGAAAATCTTTTACTTTTTCTTTGATTTCATCAAAAATTTCACTCATAAGATTTATCAGCTCGACTCATCTGTACGGCCCAAATCATTAAGACTCAGTGATTCTCGTTGATTGAGATCTAGAATCTCTATCCGTTTTATTTCGTCACGAATTTTTGCAGCCTCTTCAAACTCAAGATTTTGAGCTAATTTTTTCATTTTTTGTTTTAATTTTTCTAAGTTCTTTTGTAATTCATTTGGCTTTTGCTTAAGTATTTCTGCTTTTTTATTTTCACTCATTAAATCATAAGTTCCCAAGGACCCGTCAAAAAGATTTCCAAGTCCTTCTCTGATTTTTTTCTTAATTGTTTCCGGGGTGATCCCATGGGTTTGATTGTATTTTTGTTGGATCATTCTTCTTCTTTGGGTTTCCGCCATGGCCTTCTTCATTGAATCTGTCATTCTATCTGCATAAAGTAAGACTCGACCCTCGGCATTTCTCGCTGCTCTTCCGATGGTTTGAATCAAGGATCTTTCTGAACGTAAGAATCCTTCTTTGTCTGCATCCGTAATGGCGACTAAACTGACTTCAGGAATATCCAATCCTTCACGTAATAAATTGATCCCTATAAGAACATCAAAAACTCCTAATCTTAAATCCCTTAGAATTTCCGTACGCTCGATGGTTTTGATTTCACTATGTAGGTACTTGACCTTAACACCTACCGATTCATAGTATTCAGTTAGATCTTCAGCAGATCGCTTGGTCAAAGTCGTGATTAAAACTCTCTCTTTCTTTGCCACCCTGATTTTAATTTCTTTTAATATATCATCGACCTGAAAACGCACAGGACGCACTTCAATTTCTGGATCCACCAATCCTGTAGGACGGATTATCTGCTCAATAATAATTCCTTGGGATTTTTCCAATTCATAATGAGAGGGGGTCGCCGAAACATAAACCACTTTATCCATTGTCTTTTCAAATTCGCTAAAATTTAAAGGACGATTATCTAGTGCTGATGGCAACCGAAATCCATGCTCCACCAATGTTAATTTTCTTTGTCTATCGCCTCGGTACATTCCACCAATTTGAGGAACGGTGACATGAGATTCATCGATAAAGGTGATAAAGTTATTTGGAAAATACTCAATCAAGGTCGGCGGCGGTTCGCCAGCTCCCCTGCCAGTAAGGTGTCGCGAGTAGTTTTCAATTCCAGAACAAAAACCCATGTGTTCGATCATTTCAATATCATAGTAGGTTCGCTGTTCCAGTCGTTGAGCTTCAAGAGGTTTGAGTTGTGACTTTAATTCCTGAAGACGCTCCCTGAGCTCGTCTTGAATTCTCACAATGGCCTTCTTTAAATTTTCCTCACTAGTTGCGTGATGACTTCCAGGATAAATTCCAATTTGGTCTAACTCTTCTAAGATTTTTCCTGTGAGGGGATCTACCCAAGAAATTTTTTCGACGTAGTCTCCAAAAAATTCAATTCGCAAAGCCCGCACATCTTCATAAGTTGGAAAAACTTCGACAATATCTCCTCGCACACGAATGGTGCCTCGATGAAAATCAATATTATTTCGTTGGTATTGAATGCGTATCAACTCTTTTAAAAAATCATCTCGTTTCAGTGCGGAGTTACTTACCACATGGACCATCAAATTTTCATAGGCTTCAGGACTGCCGAGGCCATAAATACAAGAAACAGAGCTCACGATAATGACGTCCCTGCGATCAAACAATGACCTGGTTGCTGAGTGTCGCATCCGATCAATTTGGTCGTTGATTGCCGAATCTTTTTCAATATAGGTGTCGGTCGAAGGTAAATAGGCCTCTGGTTGGTAATAATCATAGTAGCTGACAAAATATTCTACTGCATTTTCAGGAAAAAGTTCTTTAAACTCGCTGTAGAGCTGAGCTGCCAATGTTTTATTTGGAGCGAGAATGAGAGCTGGCTCATTTAATTGTTCGATCACATGGGCCATGGCAAAGGTCTTACCACTTCCTGTAACTCCTAAAAAGGTTTGATGTTGAATGCCCTTCTTAAAGTGCTCGATCATTTGTTCAATAGCCTTGGGCTGATCCCCGGCAGGCTTAAACGAAGAAATTAATTTGAAATTTTTTTTATACTTTTTATTCAGGCTCATTCTCTAAATTAAAATTTAGAGGTTTATTGAAAAAGTGCAAGGGATTTAAGAACCACCTGATAAATACCCCAACCTAGAGGTATTAAAACAAAAAGCCAGGAATAAACCAGTTGTGTTTTTTCAGACATCATTAACTCCTTATTTTTGATTCTCAGTCAGTGGTTTCACTAACATGTTGGCAATAAAACCAATCAATAGCACTATCAACATCACATACAATGTAAAAGAATAACTTTCAGCTAGAGGCACCCCTTGGGCCAACTGTCTTTCCTTGATATAAGTGATTAAAACAGGCCCCAAGATTCCGGCTGTTGACCAAGCTGTAAGTAATCTTCCATGGATGGCTCCTACGTTATAGAGCCCAAAAATATCCTTCAGATAGGCAGGGATCGTGGCAAAGCCCCCACCATACATGCTCAATATCAAACAGCAAGTGATCACAAACAACATCAATTGATGATTTTTTCCTAGTGTGGGTATCAAAGCGTATAACAATAAACCTAATCCAAAATAAATAGCGTAGGTTAATCTTCTTCCTAAACGATCAGAAAATGTCGACCACAAAAACCTTCCACTTAAATTGAAAATGCTCAAAAGCCCTACAAAACCGCCGGCGGCCGCAGGAGTCACCAACCCACCAAACATTTCCTGTATCAAGGGCGACGCCTGGGAAAGAAGAGCAATACCCGCCGTAACATTGGTACACAATACCACCCACAGCAACCAAAATTGTTTCGTACGAATTGCTTTTTCAACACTCACATTCAAAACACCCTTGGCTGTATCCATTTTATTTTCGTTGAGAGAGGACTTATTGACGACAGGCTTAAGCAACGCCGACTTAGGAATTTTAATATTCACCACACCAAAAGACATCATTACAAGGTAAATCGCACCCATGGCAACAAAGGTAGAAAGAACACCATTGGAGGATGCCGTTTTAAAATGATTCATTAACGTGATAGCTAAGGGAGAACCAATCATAGCTCCTCCACCAAAACCCATAATCGCTAGTCCCGTTGCCATTCCTGGCCTGTCAGGGAACCACTTCATCAATGTGGATACCGGGGAAATATAACCAAGGCCCAACCCGATACCACCCAGAATTCCATATCCCAAGTAAACCAACATAATCTGATGAAAATAAATTCCAATGGAGGAAAGAAAAAATCCTCCAGAAAAACAAAGTGTGGAAAGAAACATGGCTTTTCGAGGACCAACCTCTTCCAACCATTTACCAAATACAGCCGCCGACAAACCCAGCATCACAAAGGCCAGGGAAAAAATCCAAGTTACCGTCGAAAGTTTCCAATCAGCAGCATCGGCATGATCAACGCCAATTAATTGAGTCAAGGGAATATTAAAGACGCTGAAGGAATAGGCTTGGCCGATCGATAGATGAATGGCCAAAGCCGCTGGAGGAATCAACCATCGATTGAAATTATCTGGAGCCACAGTTTTTTCTTTTTCAAAATAAGACCACATGAACAAGATCCTTGAATAGAGGTTTAAGAGATAGAAAGCAATTCACCCGACCTCTTAACACAAAATCATCTGACAATATAGAAAAATTTTTTATGCTGCCTTTTCTTCAGCTTCCCAAATATCAAGCTGAATCTGTAGGTTCATCCACATTTTAGGACTGCTCTTAAGCACTTTACTAATAAGAACAGCAAATTCAGCACTCATGGCTCTTTTACCGCCTATGACCTCATTGAGTTTCGTTTGCAACGTAGACTTCTTTGACAATCCGCCCGATGCTTCAACCAGAAGTTCTGCAAAATAAGACTGACTATAGCCCAGCTCATCCAGCCACAGACTTTTTAGAATCTCTCCAGGATGAGAGGGCTTTCTTGTGGATCGTTTTTTAGGGTATTTCTCCATCAGTTCCTCCTAATGATAATCTTCAACTCTAACATCAAAGAATTCATTTTGTTCAAATCTAAAAGTAATTCTCCATCCTGAGGTTTTATGAATGTCTATCGCCCATTGCCCTTTACGTTTACCTAAAAGCGGGTGAAGTCGGACACTCGGTGGGAAGCCATTCATCTTTAGCTCTTCAAAATTCTCAACGGCCTCCATAACCTCAAGCAAATGAATAGCACGTTGCCAATACTGCTTGGGCAATCCCTTACAAGTTCCATTGTGGTAAAGGTCAGAGGCGATCTTGTTGCCAAAGTCCCTAATCATGTGGCCATCCTTTAAACCTCCTTGAAATATACTATATTACGGTAATGTAGTAAAGATAAATCTTGCGACAGTCGATGCCGGCCATGACGAAATCATCACGAGGCAGCCGCCTTGACTATAATCGCACTTTTAACAAAAAATGTCTTGAAAAGCCCCCTTTTTTAGACAATTATTGTACAAAAAAGGGGGCTTTTTTGTTCAGACAGCAGGAAGAATACATTCACGCATGGTTCAATAAAACTATAAGTCGTAAGCCTTTGATTCTTTCTATTTGCATTAAATAATCCCACAAAAATTATCGATGTTATTGAAGATATTTTGAATTTACAATTAAGTAAATCAAAACAGAAACTACTTTTTTTAGACGAAATCCAAGCAACCCCCGCAGCCCTGCCCTGCTTAAGATATTTTTATGAAGAAATTCCAGAGTTACCTGTTATTGCAGCTGGGTCTCTGCTCGAGTTTATGCTAAATGATCATAGTTACTCGATGCCTGTTGGGCGAATTGAATTTTTGCATATGGGGCCGATGAATTTTAATGAGTTTTTAATAGCAAAGAAAGAAACTTATTTTTTAGAAAAACTATCGAAAATTAGCTTTAATCAGTTAGATAAAATCTCTGATGATTTTCATAAAAAAGGACTAGAATTAATTCGTGAATTTTTATTTATTGGTGGTATGCCAGAAGCCGTAGCCAATTATATTGAAAATGGGGTTGATTCCGTTGCTCCAATCCATGCGCAAATCCTTCAAACCTGCCAGAATGATTTTGTTAAATATGCAAAAAAAACTCACCTTGATAAGATTCAAAAAGTATTTCGTTATTCATTTCTTAATCCATGTCAAAAAATTAAATATTCCAATATCTCAAAAGACGATCTGACGAGGAATGTAAAATTCAATTTACACCTTTTAGCTCAGGCAAAAGTAATAGCCAAAGTACTGCATTCCAACTGTTCTGGACTTCCACTAGAAGTAAGTGAAGATGACTCTATTTTTAAAATTTTAGCTCTCGATGTTGGCCTGATGAATCAGCTGCACGGCTTAATTTTGAAAAATTTTAAAAACTTTAACGAACAAGAAATAATTACAGAAGGCTTAATTGCAGAGCAGTTTGTAGGGCAGCATTTATTATATCGAAATCAACCCTATATGGAACCCAAACTTAATTACTGGTTGCGCGAAGGAAAAGAAAAAAATGCAGAAATTGATTTTATAATTGAAAAAGAAAATAACATCCTAGCCATTGAAGTCAAAGCTGGAGCTGCTGGAAAAATTAGATCTCTTCATCAATGGATGAAGGATATTCCCTATAAAAAGAAAAAAGCTATTCGCTTTAATTTATCTAAAGGAACCATTGAAAAGGTAAGCTATCAAATGGAAAAAGGGAACTTAGAATACTCACTTTTAACTCTTCCACTTTATTTGATCCAACATTTTATCGAATCATAAACCCATTCTTTCATTGAAAATAAATGTCTATTCAAACTGGATTAGTTGATTTTTTGTACCTTCAATCAGGCAAGTGTGATTTGTGTTTTTTTGAATATCTGAAGCCAGATTTTGGAAATATATATTCATTTCGTCTAAAAGCTCTCTTTGACTGACAACTTCACTGAGCGCTAGTGCTGCAACCTCTGGATCGTGAATGTGGCCAATTCTGTTCCATAATGTTTTAAGACCAGAGATTTGAATGCGGCTAATTAACGAATGTATCACACTTGCTCCAACAAGATAACTTGGATGATAGCCATCTTTATCAAAAGTTCGAAATAGATTATTATCGAAGAGGCGAAGAATATTTCCATTTAGGTTTTTACTTGCAATCTGAAGATCATGACAAAACAGAGTTCCTACTTTTTCAAATGGGATACCATCATGCCAAACCTCTTGAAGCTGAACCCATACAGCCAATCCTTCGTTAAGGATGGCATGGGGAAAATGCCCATGACCTTTCCACCACTCTCCGGGGTAGGAGGTATAAGAATGTACCAACTCGTGTAACAAATAAGACGGTGGAAGGTTTTGACCAACAAACACAAGATAATTGCCTCGTGAACCGCCTGATACGATTGGATTAAATTGAAAACCAACATTCTTTGCAGTTTTAAGATCGTTTAAAAAATACACGTCTTGAGTTTTTTCCTTCTTAATAGAAAAAAGAAAAGTAATCTTTTCGAACCAGTCCTGCATTTTTTTAGAATAAAAAGCTCGCATATCCGTAGTTAGCGGTTGGGCTGCAATCAATCTTCCTGAGTAAATCGAGGACTTACTCCATTCGTTTGAAAATTGAGACCATACCGGCTGGAGATCTAGGCCTATTCTACAATTGTTAGAGCTGCAAATATAAGCCAAATTTAGAAAATCAAAAAAACCAGAAGGACCATTACTGACCTGAAATTTTGAATTGATTTTTATTGAATTTCCAAAAGCATAATACCAAGGCAACTGGTGACAAATCGATAAAGAGTTTGGTTCCCAGAATTGGCGACAGAATCTTTTTATGTCGAAATTCTGATAGGAAAACTCGGCATTGATGTCAACCACTAACCTATCAGGCCCAGTTAAAATAGAGTCGGCGATAGCCCCAAGCGAAATCAAAATAAAGAAAAAAAATATTGCGATTTTTTTATTGAGACTCAATTTTACCTTCCGAGTGTTACGAGCTTACGACAATCATTTAATAGCTTCTAACCTTGTTTTTCGAAGTATGTTGAGTGGAGTTCCTGAATTGCAGTTGGTTCCTGATAAACCACATTCCCACATCACTGCATGTACAGGATTTTCCATCGTTGCTAAATTAATTTTTCCTGTTTGCCGGTCAATATGTAGTACTGTTTTAACAACCTCAACCCCTGCTAAAGCCTGATATTTACCGTTAGGTTGCAATTCAACTTGAAAGAAATTATTTTTCTGATCATCTGAATTCATCTCCAACCAGTTCCAACCAAGTGGAAAGTCAACCTTGCAGCCTTTTTTGGGTGGAATATTATTAACTATGAAAATAGCGGACTCAACACTTAGTTCCGCAAGTTCCAATTCAAAATCTAAACAATCTTGGCCAAAAAGTACATTTCGTTCCCTATTGGTCCATGAGTTGGCTTTTCCTTCCTCAGAAACAAAACTTTTATCCCCCGGCATTCTTAGATTGATTTGTTTAAATGCAATCATTGCGTTTGCATAAAAGTTCAGAGTATCTAACAAAGGACCTATTCTCATATTGGCGGGTGGAACTTCCATTGAAAAAGATGAATCTAGACTTAAAATCTGAACATAATCTGGGGGCAACGGAAAAGGATTATGATTCATTGATATTTCGGACCATTTCCACTTTTCAACATTTGACTTTACTTCAATGGTTGCCACTCCCTGATATTCAAAAATGGAATGAGCATTTATTTCTTGAGTGTTCGAAATTCGATAACTTAAAGTGTTACCCTCAACGTACTTACGGGTAATTACTTGCGCTTCAACAGTAAAATATTTAATTAACAAGAAAACTAAAACAAAGGCTTTCATAGAAAATGAGTACCTGATACCTTGAATCCCTGTCAAAATATTATCTTTTCTAACCTATTTTCATAGGAAAATAATTCATTCCAAAATACTGTTTTTACTTTACTGGCAAAAACCCCTAAATGAAGTATTATTTTTGACTCTATACTCGCATAGATAAATGCAAAAAGTTGGAGGTAGAAAGTTGGAGATTTATTGAAATGGTGAGCAAAGAAACGATTGTTTTTTTACGAAATTTTTTTGAATATAAAAATGGTATTCCTTCTCATCTGGTTAAATCTCATTCCAGCAGCTCAAATCTTGGAACTTCTAGGAAACAAAAAACCTTCAGTAAGTACGACCCCATCGAATCAGTATGGTGCTGGCCAAAATTCCACTACTGCCTCTCTCGAAGTAACCTATTAAAAGCAAAGTCTTCCATGAGGATCAAAGGTTTTTTCAGTCTCTGGGTATCGCTGTCAGATTGGAGGCTCTTGGCAAAAGCGAACTTATCCTGAACCTATGACCTCCGTATCTGGATACACTTGGCAAAGAAAATTTAAAGCTAATGTGGGCGATCGCTATAGTGGATATTGCGGTCACTATGAATTTGTTTTTCTGGGACAAAGATTAAAAACATTTCGAGATATTAAAAGGCTTTAAGCGTCAGAAGTGTTCTGAACGAAGGTTTTGTATTTTTAACTGCCCTTCTGTGTTATACAATTGTTCTACATTTAAAATGCGGTGTAACTACACATGAAGATAACAGACTTCAACCAGATAATGAAAGAATCATGGACAATTCGAATAATCGATCAGGGATAGAGGCTGCCCAAAATCTAATAAATGAGAACAAATTCAATATTGAAAATCTGGAACAAAAAGGCTTAGACGCATTAAGAAAAAAACAACTTAATGTGATTAACCCAAGTTTGACCATTCCCGAGGAGCCAAAATGAAAAAAATAATCTTTAGTTTTTTTATCTATACAACTCTATTGTACTGCACCTGTTTCGGCGACACATTTTGGGGATCTGACTTTTTAACGGTCAGCGAGGCTCAAAAGAAATGGGGAATTTCAACATTCGTAGGTGAGAAGTTTAGAAATGCTTCAGAAAAAGACAGGGGCCCCATGGCAACAGATGCAATCAAAAGAAAAGTATATGTGGGCACAGATATGCTCGCAGTTCGTAAAATTATGGGTACACCCAACAGCTATTTTTTCAGCGACACCATTTACGCTTATAAAATTACAGAGCCCGCAACAAATAAAGAATCATGGCAATTAATTTTTGTTCCCGACGATAAATTAGAGAAGGTTAAGGAAGTTAAAATTCGAAAAAAGTGTTGCTACAAATCTCCATTATAAATGTCAGCCAAAAAATCAGAAAAATAAAATTTTATGAAAATAACTAAAAAAATTCTCGCAAACAATTTGCATTAAGTTTTTTTGGTTTCTATTCTAGGAAATAAGGGAGTCCCATCACTCAAATGAAATTCTTTCATCACAAAATTTAAGGACTCTTCTTTATCCATTTGAGCTCCTAATAATTTTCTCGCACTTTCGGCAGAGTCAGGAATAAAGGCCGTCAACAATACCGTGATAAAGTTTAAATTTAACAAGGCCGTGTACATCACACGTTGAACACCTTGCGGGTCATCTTTCATTTTCCATGGCTCTTTTTGGTTGATGTACGAATTCAACTGCCTGACTCCTGACCAAATGGTATTCAGTGCTCGGTGATGTTCTCGCTCTTGCATCTCTTCTTTGACTTTGGCGTAAAAGTCCAATTTAAAATCCACAGCACCGCTGAGATTCACAGATTCTTTGGATTGAGTCTCGGGGGATTGAACATCGCTAGGTTTCACTATGGAGCCTAGACTTCGCAAGGAAAGCTTTACAACCCTCATTAATAAGTTGCCATATTCATTGGCTAGCTCATTGTTATGAGCCCTGATCACTTCATCTGTCGAGAAAGCTCCATCCTGTCCTGATGGAATGGCTTTTAATAAATAATACTTTAAAGAATCAATATGAAATTGTTCTAAACACTCTTCGGGAGAAACCCCATTCCCTGCCGTCTTGGACATACGTTTGCCATCGGAACCCAAGACCATGCCATGAACATAAACCTGCTTAGGAATTTCAAGACCGGCCGATTTCAACATGGATGGCCAAATCACCGAATGAAACCATGAAATATCTTTTCCTATGACGTGCATGCTGGCTGGCCAATTTTTTTGAGCTGAAATATCTTGAGAGTTCACATCTATAACAGCACCCGTATAATAATTTATAAGAGCATCAAACCAAGTGTAAACTACCATGTCTTTGTCACCAGGAACGGGGATTCCCCATCCTTGATTGGGTCGAGAAATAGAAAGATCCAAGAGCTTGTCGCCATCGAGACGGCTCAATAATTCACTCCGAATATTCGAAGGAAACAAGAACTCTGGATTATTTTTAATATATTCAGTGATCCAATCTTGGTATTTAGAAAGGCGAAAAAAATAACCATTTTCTTCCATAAACTGAAGATCGGTCTCGTGAACTGGGCACTTCCCATTTTTGGATTGGGTCTCTGTATAAAAAGCTTCGCAGGCAAGACAGTAATGACCACTATAGCGATCTAAATAAATATCCCCATTGGCTTTTAATTTTTCCCAAAACCAAGCGACAATTTGATAATGCCTTGGTTCAGTGGTTCTAATAAAATCATTATTTGAAATTTTTAAATCTGCACACAACTTCCTAAATTTCAGGACATTCTCGTCCACATAATTTTGGGTAGAGGAAGCCCCCGCTTGCTCGGCCGCTTTGCTTAACTTCTGTCCATTTTCATCAGTTCCCGTCAAAAAGAAAACGTCATTTCCCATCAATCGGTACCAACGAGCATAGCAGTCTGAAACAACTTTTTCATAGGCATGCCCTAAATGAGGAGCTCCATTGGGATAGTCAATTGCTGTGGTGATAAAGAATTTCTGCTTCATTCCGATTCCTTGTTACATGTAAAGATCTTAAGAATTTATCATGATGAATCTACAGACCTTCGCTTTAGGGGTCAAAGCATAATGCAAGATTGCTGACTGGTCTCTCAATTGCGATGTATAAAAAATATGTTGAAAATAATGACAGGCTATTTTTGATCAGAACACAGGCAGGCTTTGTCTTTGACTAATTATGAAAATCAGAGGTAATCCTAACTTTATGAAAAATCCCAAAATCATCCCGGCAAAACCATCTTCAACCTCTGCTTTAAATAGACTTAAACTCGCGGCCTATTCAGCTCAAAAAAGTGCCTACGCCCCCTACTCTGGATATTTTATTGGTTCTGCCCTCGAAGATGCTACTGGAAATGTCTTTTCAGGTTGCAATATAGAAAACTCTTCCTATGGAGGAACGGTTTGTGCTGAACGGGTGGCTATCTGGAAGGGGGTTTCTGAGGGCATGAAACTTCCCATTAAAACCTTGATGGTTGTTTCATCGACTAAAGACAAATGGCCACCTTGTGGGTTTTGCCGACAGATCATGGCAGAGTTCTGTGATCCAAAAACCATTATCTACTTTGGAAATAAAAATAAGGAATTTAAGAAAATGACTTTTGCAAAGTTATTGCCTGAGGCCTTTGGGAAAAATTTTCTCTAATTTCTGCCATTTGACTCGCTATCTTTAAACCAAATTCTTTTTTCCTGCGTTATCGAAGCTTCATAATCTTTCAAACAAGTCTTGGCTGTCAGAATATCAACCTTTATTGGCAGATTAGATTCCTCACACCTTTCCCTGAGTAAATTAAGTTCTCTTGAATCCAACTCAGGCTCGCAGTCAATCCAAAGATCGATATCAGAATATTTTTTATGCTTCCCACTCGCTCGGGACCCAAATACGAAGATACTAAATGTTTTTTTGAATTTCATGGAATCTTTTAAGATTTCCTTAAGTTCCGCTTCAGCATTGGGAGATAAACCAAAATTAGTTTTCATTTATTTTTTTTTGCAAGATTGAAAACAATTCTTTAGCTAAGGGTAAGAATACCTTTGCCAGTTCATAACTTTTTTTCGCCAGTTTTTCACCGTACTCATGACTGGTTTCATTCCTTGATTTTTGAAACTCTAACCAAGCTTCCACACTTGAGATCCAACCCAACCGTCCCATCTCTCTAAAAGTGGCTTTGGGAGACTCCGCTTCGACTTCATAGTTTTTCAATGTACGTTGAGCTAATTTCCACATTAATTCATAACAATATTCAAACCTTTGAATTGTCCCATCTCTTTCCAAATCCGACGGTTTTTTTATACTTAAGGCCAATTCTAGATGAGCGAGTGCCTCTTTTGAGGGATTTAAAGATAATTTCATTTAATCAATCCTTCTTCATAAAAACTAAATCCCCATTTCATTTCTGTCAATAGCTATAAACTCAATTGCTTTATCGAAACCATGACACTTCCTCTGGCTTTCCAAAGATCTTGGAACTGAGTTATCTTTAGTTGTTTATCCTTTCCCTGACGGGCCTCCCATGGATCCATTAAGAAAATGTAATCCTTATTGATACTCTTGACCAAGCCATAATGACCAGCATCTTCATCCCACCAAGTAACAAATATAACTCGTTGCTCATGAAGTTTTTCATTTAACATTTCAATTGAGGCTTCTTTAGCTAGCTCGACAAAAAATCCATAATCAGCAGCTAGCTCTGCAATTCTCTCTGGTTGAGTGTATCCTAAAGCGAGAGTTCCTAATTTTTCTGCGAAGTGAAGTTCACCTAAAGAAATTCCCTTAAAATAACGATACATACTTTCAAAACAAGCCGCTCCACAAGTAAACTCCAAACTTTGTGGAACCTGAGGAAGATCTAAAGCTTCCACTTTATTTTTTTCGTTCGTTAAAATAAAATACGTAGTGATAACAAAAAGCAATGAAATTAGAAAATCATATAGAACAAAATCTTGGTGAAACCATAGTGACTCCAAAGGCTGAATGGCTAAGGCTGATATTAATGTAGGAAATTCAGCTGTGGCTATATCCGTTTGAGCATAGAGTTCCATCGTTGAATAATAGGCCCCGAACATACCAACACCCGATAACGTAGCCAATAAGATTGAATAGAAATCCCAAGAGCGAGACCAGGACAAGGAAGTGGACATGCCCATTTGCAAAAAACCATAGAAAATAATCGCCAGGGAAGGAGTTAAAATAGTGATGACTCTATTTTCATCATGCATGCTTTTTTTAATAAAATAATAACCAAAACAAAGTAGAAAAATTCCAGATCCCAAAATAGAAACTCCTAAGAGCCAATTTTTTTCGTGCTGAATATTTGTTCCGTAAATCACAAGTAAAACAATTGAGACCAAGGAAAGTAATTTTGATCTAAGTGTCGAAACCTGCCCTACCAAGGAGCCTAACAAGATCAACATGGGAACATCTATGTTTGAAAGTACGGATACGGCCGAGGCCGACAACCAGTAATAACTTATTGAAAAAAATGATAAGGCCAAACCTGCAATGAGCGCACGTAGGAACTGGGTTTTGATTGATTTGGGAATCAACGAAATATGATGATTAAACGCCCAAGCAAAAACAAGTAGTAAACAAATAACTCCTCGAAAAATTAAACTTTCAGAAACGGGGATTCCTTGTAGGGCTAGACCCCTCATCGATAAACCCGTAGCTGTCAAACACACAATCATCACCGTAGACCATTTTAGAAATGAACTCTTCATTCTTATGGGATAACCCATTTTATTGATGAATAATATTGATCTATTTTCACCGAAATCATTTATTTTTACTAACCATTTAATTTGACTCAAATCCTTTATTTGAAATGAGGTGACGCTGCCGTGACTACTTTTTTAGTAACCAATGAAATCAAAAGGTCCAGGGCCTGGGTACGAATTCGGTATTTAGGCCAGACGGCAACAATTTTATAATCGGCATCCCAACCACGGGGAATATAGGTTTCTATTTCAGAGCGATGGCTGTAAGCCAGAAAATCAGGAATCAGCGTCCAAACCTGACTGTGCCGCATGGCCTTGATAGCCACATCATAACTATCGTACATATTTACGATTTTTGGTTGCATCCGCAATCTTTGAAAAGCGGGATGATTTTCGCAATTCTCGATACCTTGTGCGGCCAAGGCCGCAATATAAGGATATTTTTCTAGATCCTCGATCCGTCGCTCATGCAAAAAGGGATGTCTTTTGCTGAAAGCTATGACCAGCTTTCCTTGATGCAATTGTTCTTGCTCGTGGTGAGGGCCTGACTGGGGGGAAAAACAAATCCCCATATCAATCTCTCCAGTTCCCACTCTGGCCAAAACCTCGCCCGATCTGAGAGTCTGAAGGGTCGCAGTTAAGGCCGGATGGGCTTGTTGAATCCCCATCCATGTCGGAGTTAAGAATTCAGAACAAAGGGTATGAGTTGCGGCAAGACGGTAATGCCCTCGCATGGAAGAAATTTCTGAAGATAACTCTTCACGAAGGCGCCCTGCTTCTGCCAGCAGAAACTCCGCCCGGTCTAAGAGGAGCTTTCCATGTTGAGTGAGTTTAATTTGACGGCCTTGTTTTTCAAAGAGAGTTCTACCGAACTCGTCTTCAAGGGCTGCGATGCTGTGGCTGATGGCACTGGGGGATATATTCAGAAATCGCGCGGCCTGTCCTATGTGTTGGCGCCTTGCTGTTTCGACGAAATATTGAAGCTGATCCAATTTCATGAAGACTCCTTATTAAATATTCAATGGTCACATCCATTGAAGTCTTTTTACCAATCATTCTATTTTTTTCAACAGTTATTCTGAAAATAGATCAGTTTTATTCATATATAAATTAAGGTACACCTTTTTTAAGTCATCACAGTTGTTACGCCGATGACTCAAATCCAGAAAGAAGGTGATATGGATATTATATTTAAGAATCAAGTCGACTATAAAGAAGCTTATGGAATCCTCTGTGGCTCTCTGCCGAAAAGGAATCTTCACCAGGGCCTTTCTCCCACATTCTGTCAAATTTTAAAAGACGGAAAAACCACTCCTCATGACCATTTCGAACCAGAAATTTTTTTCATCATGAAAGGCTTCGGGAAAATGATCATTCAAAATAAAAACCAATTAGTGTCTAGCGGTGATTTAATACAGATCCCCCCCTTTGCGAATCATCAGCTGATCAATATGGGGGATGAAACTTTAGAATTTTTGTCAGTTTATAGCGAAGATTATGAGGTTCCTGAAATTCCAAAAAATGTTTTGTTAACCGTAGCTCCACCGACTCCCAATGGACCTCTGCATTTGGGACATATCAGTGGTCCTTATTTAGCAAGTGACATCGTCGCTCGCTATCACAAATCTCAATCTGTCTCTTTACATTCCCACTGTGGAACGGATGATCATCAAAATTATGTTCATGAAAAATCAAATAACTTAGGAGTCCCTGTGGATGTCTTTCAAAAAAACACCAGGAACCGAATTTTAAAGGGATTGAGCCATCTGCAAATTCAGTTTGATGACTTTATCGAACCAAAATCAAATCACGCTTACCAATTCCAAGTTTTAAATTTGGTTAACAGAGCCGTCTCAAAGGACGTGATTCAAAAAGAATTTATTTCCCTGCCCCATTGTTCAAATTGTGATATCACCCTTATCGATGCTTTGGTAAAAGGAAGCTGTCCTCACTGCCTTTCGGCCAGCAGCGGAGGCTGTGAAAATTGCGGCATCGTCGTTCCCCCTCATGAATTGCTTTCACCCAAATGCAATCGTTGTGGGCGGAGTGCTCAGACAAAAAACATTGAGGTTTACACTTTCAATCTCGGCCACTACCTTCCCTTGATTGAATCGGACCTTAATGCTCTTCCTTTGTCCCCAAAAATCAGAGAGCTCGTTGGAAAGGTTCAAAACTTAAAGGAGGCTAAGGTTTTAGTTTCTCATCCTTCGAACAGTCAACGGGGATTAAAATTTCCTGAGTCCGATCAAAACATTCATGTTTGGTTTGAAATGGCGGCCCAGTATGAATCCTTTTCTCTTGGCTCTTCAACGTGGGTTCACTTCTTTGGGTTTGATAATAGCTTTCATTATTTATTATTTATACCCTCATTGCTAAAGGCTTTGAATTCAAAAACTAAACTACCAAATGCAGTGGTCACCAATGAGTTTCTATTGCTCGACGGATTAAAATTTTCAACGAGCCGGGACCATGCGATCTGGGCTGATGAATTTGCGGGAAATACAGATCATTTACGATTTTATTTAAGCTACCTTCGTCCCTCACAACAAAGTTCAGATTTTTCACTGAGTGAATTTCAACTATTTTCTCAGAATTTAGAAAAGCTTTTGCAGACAGCTAGGCAACGAGCTATCCATTTAAGTCGAGAAACCCATCCTGACTTGTCTTCTTCAGTAGCCCTTGAGTGCCACCGCTTAAAAAGGGATTTAGATTATTTATTGAGCCTCAATCAATTAGACATCCGACAGGCTGCTCGGAGGATCTATCAGTTTTTGGATCACACCGTGAACTCTTTTGGATTGCCTCAGGATGATTTCTTAAGGCTTCAGTCATTGGCAAATCATTTAACTCCCTTTATGCCAACAGAAGCCGCCAGGCTGTTGCCTGAGATTTGGAAAGACCAATTCTCAGGGAGTCCAACCAACGAGAACGAAGAGCTGGGGCAAAGTCATAGCCCCGGGGAGACCTCTGTATGAAATCCATGGAGTTTGATATGGCTATCATTGGTGGCGGATGTATCGGAAGCAGCATTGCTGCCGAATTGAGCCGCAGGGGATTTCGAAATGCCGTTTTAATCGATCAAGGAAGATCTACACAAAGCGCAACTGCCAGTTCCGGTGGAATTCTCAGAGTTTTCCATGAAAACCTTGATCATATGGAGTTAGCATTAAATAATTTAACTCATTTAAAAACCTATCAAGAGGAAGAGATTCTTAAAGAAAAAAACCAATTCAATGGCAGCCTTTACTTTTTTGCTTCCCATCGATTAAAATCCTTCGAAAAAAATTTTCATTATCTTGAATCTAAAAATTACCCATTTGAAATATTGAATTCAGACACAGGCTCAGAAAGATTTCCTGATTTTCTGTGGTCAAAAAATCAGCTTGCGGTCTATGAGCCCCTGGGCTCTCATCTTTCGCCTTTGCAATTTGCAACTGATTTATTGAATTTCAGTCAGAATTCAGGACTTACCCTTGTTGATGATTTCTCTGTTGAAAGATTTTGTTTTTTTCGTGATCGTTATAAAATTTTTAGCAGTGATGCCGTGATAACGGCCAAGACCTTAATTTTAGCCGGTGGAGCGCGCCTGGTTCCGCAGATGAAAGATCTGGGAATTAGCGATACCTTGAGTATTGAATCACTCAAAATCTATCGTTCTTCAAAACCAAATACTGATTTTCAACTTCCAAATTATTTTGACAGAGAAAATTTAGAGTTTGCTCGATTAGGCCATGGTTCTGAAATTATTCTATCCCATCTCAAGTCTCAACGACTATTAAATGTTTCTTGGAATGAAAGTTCTTTTACCGAAATCACGGCCAATGACTGCTATTCTCCAAACCGTCAAGGAGCCGCTGGCTTTTTAATGGGACACCCTCGCTTGTTACTGGCCACTGGCTGGGGAGGCACCGCCTTCAAATTTGCATTAGAAATTGGCCATCGAATAGGAAATCTCTTTTATGTTTGAATCAAATCGAAAAACCATGGTGGTGATTGGGGCTGGACCGAAGGGCCTGGCGACAGCGGTGAAAGCCAAGGTCCTTGAAGAATTTGGACTCCCTGTTGACCGAGTTATTTTGATAGAAAAAAACAAGGTCGCTGCCAATTGGTCAGGTGATTTTGGCTACACTAATGGAGAAATGAAATTAGGAACCTCACCCGAAAAAGATGTCGTTTTCCCTATCGAAACAGATGTGGGAGATCCCATTTTAAATCAGCAGATTCGCCACCGACTTTTACAATTTACATGGACTTCATTTTTGGTTGAAACCAATTGTTTTTCTGACTGGGTCGATCGTGGCCGTCCGGCCCCTTGCCACTTACAATGGGCAGGCTACTTACGATGGGTCTCTGAAAAACTGGAGCCACAAGTAAAAATACTTGTAGGTGAAGTCACGGCCATTGACCTTAATCCCACGGGCACTCGGTGGGAGCTTCAACTAAAAAATTCTCACGAAAAGATAGAGGCCGATCGATTGATGCTCACGGGGCCAGGACAAACACGCAAGGACTTTCTAGCCGAAGCTAAGACGCAAGATTTGCCTTCTGTTTTTGATTTGGAATCTTTTTGGGAGGCCATCAAAAATAATCACTTTCCATCCTATGGCCCCATTGCCATTGTAGGAGCCGGTGAAAATGCCGCCTCTGCATTGCTAGCTCTTTCAAAATACGCTCCGAATTTGCGAGTGGACATTATTTCCCCCAAAGGATTTATTTCTACACGCGCAGAAAATTACTATGAAAATCAATTTTATAGTCAGCCAGAACGACATCACTGGAGCGCTCTGGAAATAAAGGACCGCATTGACTTTATCGAAAGAACGGATTTGGGTGTTTTTTCAGTCCATGCGATGAATCTACTCAATGAGCAAGTCAGGCACGCCATTATTCCCGGCCGGGTGGTGGGAATATCCCACCAAGAAGAAAACGTTGAGGTGAAGATCAAGCAGGCTCAACAGATCTCCCTAAGATGCTACAAAACGGTTATTCTGGCCAGTGGATTTGATCAAGTGGCCACTTTAAAAAGCTATTTGTCGGAACGGGCTCTTGAAGCTTTAAAGAAGGCTTTGGGCGGACCTCTGATCCAAAAAGACCTGATGATGAAAATTCAAAATGATTTATCTGTGGAAGGAATGACCCCTTCCCTGCATTTACCCATGCTGGCAGGTCTCAGCCAAGGACCTGGTTTTACCAACCTAAGCTGCCTGGGGAAATTGTCTGACCGCATTTTCTTACGAGCAAGCTCCGAACAAAGAAAGAAGGTTTCTCATGAGTCATAAAATTGGCTTCGCAACTTCCCAACAACAATCCCAGATTGAATCTCTGCGCCTGCAAGAATACGCTCAAGCCAAGGGCTATTCTGTCGATCTAACAACGCTTAAATGGAAAGCCTCTGATGAGGACAGTTTTGTGATGTACGCCCAAATTGGAGAGACCTTGGTTTCGACCATGCGAGGTGAAATCATCAATGATCAAAGCCTTCTCGAGAAAAAATTAGAATGTCCTTTGGATTTTAAAGCCAAACTAGAATGGCCCGTTTTGTTATTGAGCCGAGCCGCCACTTTGAAATCACACCAATCCATCGGAATGAATTTACTCCTACGATATTGGTTTTTAAAATTCGCTGATTTTCACCAAATACCCTTGGTCTTAGGAACCTTTGTTGACGGCTCCCCCAGACAAAATACTCTTTTGAAAATGGGTTATCAATTTTTTGAAAACAAACTCGGTTGGCAACAATCTACCTACCGCTCGCACCGCCCCGTTATCATTGCCGCTCTCAATATGAAAACCCATGGAGTACAGGCTCAAGATTTTTGTAAAGCCCAATTATCAACAGATGCACAACAATTTAATTTTAAGGGAAACTTCCCAGAACTTAGATATGTGAGGAATATATGAATCGCCATAGCAACCAAAAAGGTTCTTATCAATTTGAAAAATTAGAAAGCCGTACCATGGAGTCCCGCATGTTAGCCAAACGAGCCCAAATGCGACTAGATGGTTTTCCCGATCTCTTAAAACGACATGGCTATCCTGGAAAGGGAAAGATCCTTGAAGTAGGTACGGCTCAAGGAATCCGTGCCCGAATCATGGCTGAACAATTTCCTGACTCTAAGGTCGTAGCCATTGATCGGAGTCCCGAATTATTAATCCCCGCCATTGAGGAAAATAAAGATTTAACTAATTTAAAATTCAAACAAGCGGATATTTATGATTTACCCTTTCCTGATGAAAGTTTTGATTTTGTCTATGCCCGTTTGGTTTTCATGCATCTTGACAATCCCCTTTTGGCCTTAACAAAATTGAAACAAATTTTAAAACCAGGAGGTCGCCTTCTCATTGAAGACGCTGATCGAGATTGCATGTTTTTCGAACCAGCACCGCAAAGCTTTCCAGAATTTTGGCGTCAAATTCAAGAAGGACAGCGACGCCTAGGCGGAGATCCCAATGTGGGGCGAAAGCTTGGCCCCTTGCTCACTCAAAGTGGATTTAAAAACACTCTCATTGAAGTCCAGCCTATACTTGGAAAAGGTGCTGATATTGATTTTTTAGTTCAAACATTAATGCCCAGTTTGAACGTCTATCTTGATCCCAAAGACCGGGATTTTGGAAAATCCGCCATCGCCGATCTGGCTCTCCTTGCAAAAAATCCACTGGCCCAGTTCTATCACTTCTGGTTTGTCGTCAGTGGAGAGAAATAGGCTGGCCTCGTCGAATACAAAACTGCATGTAAGCAGCTTAACTCGTACAAGCAAATATCCAAACAACTGTCTTTTTATTCAACATTATCGTCGGAATATTTTTGAAAAAGCGATAGCCCTTGTTTCAACTTGAATTCCCACCTAAATCTTTGGTTTTTGTCCTCACTCCGAAGGACTCCAAAACGTTTTGATAAATATAAGTCGTGATAATGTTAAACTCCCTTCCCCAACTCACGATTCTTGAATAGATCCGAGTCTCCCAAAACTTATTCTCCCTCACCGCCGGAGGGGCACCGCGTGGCTGGGGACACTTCGCCGTTTTCTGGCCGCCCACCGGCACTGACCCATGCCCCGCGGGCTGGCCTTTTTCCCCTGGTTGAAGCGGAAAATCTCTAAGGATATTCTGGGCTATATGACCAGCGGTCACACGAAAAAAGTTCTGCAAGGACTCGCGGGTCTTCCCTCTTACCAGCAGATGAATATGGTTGGTATTGATGGCTTTCTCATAAATGGAAATCTTAAACCGACCGGCAGCTTTCTTTAAGATACCCTGAATCATCGGTTGGTGTTTAGTCAGCTTGCGGGCACCGCGCGCGTAATCACTGCGCAGAACTAAATGCAAGGGTTCCTTAACAGATAGGGGTCGTTTCCTGCGCTGACGAGCCTTAGGAGTCTGACCTCCGTGCTCTTTGTAATTTTTCAAACGTTTTGGAGTGATGAGCGTTCTGGGATTTTTCAAAGTATTAATCAGTGACTTTGAGTTTGCTTGTGATTTCTTCATGAGGCTTTGGCAATGCAAAATTCAAAAACCTGCGCGGTGCCCCTGGGGGAAAGCTGAGCCACCTGGAAAACCGAAAAACGGAGGCTACCCTGCCCGAAAAAGCTAAAGTCCTTATTTCAATCTGAGAACTTACTTAAACATGCCTCTTCGCTATTGCAAATGGACAGATTGAGTGAAAGCTTCTTGCAGTGCCAGTTCATTGAAGGATCCATATTCAATTCCAGCTTCATCGGTTTCAAGATCTGCGATGAGTTTCCAAGGCCGAAAGAAATTCTCTCGCTCATAGATTCTAAGCCTTGCGGCTCCATTAAGAGCTTCATAGTCTTTAAAGAGCTCTCCCTGAGGGGTCGTAAAAGGAAGCAGCATAAACTTTTCTTTTGGAGCAAAGGCATCGATGATGACTCTTTGATTTTTTTTATTAATGGCATCCACATGCCATTTGCCAAAATGAATATCTAATTTTATTTTGTCGCCATCAGGAAACCTAAATTTATAATCCCGACCGAGATGGGAAACTCCTAACGTAAAGCCTTCAAAAACTTCACCAATACCCTTAATGTTAGGCATCCCTCCACCACTAGCTAGTTTCGTCGTTGGAGAATCTTTAAAATTATTTGAAACAATCCACGCCCACCATTTAGGAAAAGAACGTCCCCAGTTTCGGTCCTGATAACCATGAGCTTTATCTAATTCAATTCTTTCTCCATTAAAATTTATCCAACCAGTCATTTCCATATTTGCTTGGGCTGGATACCAATATATATTTGAGATCTCTGGAATAAACATGGTCCATCCCATAGCATTGAAACTCCAGGTTTTTTTAGTTTGAATGGACCAACTCACGTGTTCACTGGTCTCTGAAATAATATCTCCATGAAAAGAAGTGGGGGTGATGAGATTACCTGAGCTTGCCTTGAAAATAATATCGTCTTCTTTTAACTTACCCACATTGGCAACGAATTGATTGGGAAGAAATCGCTCCTCAACAATTTTCCTTCCTGAAAAATTACCGGCATTCACAAAAACCTTAGAGGACTCACGAGTTCCTAATTTATCCCAAGGATTTACCAACCCATAACAGAAGTAAAAAGATTTTTTTGTTTTTGGATCTACGACCTTAAAATACCACCACTCATACCAGTCATTGTGATCTTTTTCATTCCATAACAATTGATTGTATTTATCCTGTGTAAAAGACCGACTGGCTATCGATTCCTCTGTTTTAGATTGAGCTTTTGCCGATAGCGATAGCCATATTGGTAGTTGTAAAGCACTTGATAAACTCGACACTAACATTAAAGAAATAACTATTTTCATGACCTCATTTTTAAGTTTATGAAAACAAAAGTAAATCAATCCTTAAGTGCCTATTGAGTATTTATACTACATCTAGACTTTTGGCTTAATTTGTACTGATTTCTGGAATGAAGAGATTCTTTTTTTTCTGGCCACTCACTTTCAATAATGCTGTAGAGGTCTCCTATTTCTAATTTTCGTATGATGACATACTCGGGGGGTGCTAGCCAAAGTTCTAAATTATTTCCTAAACTTATTCGTTTTCGATTATTGAAAGCCCATTCGTGCAAGGGATCGTTGGCATCAAGATAAATGTCAGCTTTTAATCCACTCGCAATTGAAATAAGGTTGAAATGTCCATAGGGGCGACGTTTAGATTCTATTCTAATAACTTCTTCTGGCGGACAATAGTATTTTTCTAAGGGAAAAAATGAAATTAATTTTAAAATCTCACTTGGAGATAAATGAATGACTATATCGATATCATGAGTGAGTCTTGGTTCTCCATAAAAGATGGAGGCTATAGATCCAGTTACGAAGTAAGGGATGTCAATTAATTCTAGTGGGGCGATAAACTCGGTGTAAAATTCAAGTGGTTGCATATAAAAATATTTTCCTTACTTCTGCTTGAACCTGCTCTTCACTCCAATCAGGATGAATGGCTCTTATTCCAGCAGTTTTCAAAACCCATGCAGCTTCTCTTAATTTATGGAATTCTTTCCATTTCTGAGCATATGACATTTTTGAATAAATCTCTAATTGAACGGATTCTTCTTTTTTATAATTTTTTATATTATTGATCATAAGAAATTAATTTTCCATTCCAGTTTCAAAAAGGCCCCAAACCATTATGCAGGAAAAGTTGGCCGTAGACAATTTAACTATGACTTATCTTGCATAACTTGCATAAAAAGATAAACAGGAGGGCCCTGAAATGACTCTGGGAGTTGCTTTTAAATAGTTAGTAAGAATTAAATCCAATTGGGAGGCCCTTACTTTCCCCCAAAATACATTCCCATGGGGATCGATCTCCCCGCTTGGCAATTTACTTGTCCTTAAGTTTTCAAACAAGCCGTATTGAAGCAAAATTGGCATCGCTTTGACTCCACCGAGAGACATAAAACGACGACGGACTTTATCTGGAATCATTGGATGAATTCGTACCACAATCGTGGGATCAGAATTTCCGCCGTTAAGACCATATGGAGTAAAATAATCCATCGTGATGGGAATAATGTTTACTTTTCTTATTCGTTGAAGTCTGCGAATAGGACCATTCAATTGAAAAGGGCCTTCGCGGACGGGAGAAGCGGCGTTGTCTCGTGCTGGTCTCATCCCCTGAGGAAATAGGATAACCGATCGGCTACCCGTGGTCCCGATGATATCCATCAATTTATCAATGGGATCAATTGGGTTGGGATTATTTCTATTCCCAACGACAACAACTCCTTTATTATTGTTCAAAGCTTGAATAAGCCCAGGGGCAATTTTATCTGGCAAGAAATTTCCAGCTGCCATAAATAATATGGCATTATCTAACTTCAATTTGGCTATTCCATGCATATCAATGGAAGCGTCTCCATGATTAGGAAAAATGATATTCACTGTATTTGGGTCATCCAAAGGAGGCAAATTTTCTTTACCAACAACGGAAACTCGCTCACCTTTTATCGCTCCTAACAAACGAACACCTCGATTTATAACCGCCGTGATAGGTACGCTTTTTTCGTCCGGTTGATGATTTAGAATATGGTTTTGAGCGAAACGAGCCGCAAGTGGTAGCATAGACATACCTAGTTTCTTTACTTGTTTTAGAATGGCTTCAACAAATACTTTTGAAATACTTTTGGTTCCCAATTTATCATAATGATGAATATCTGTGATTGTTGCTCTCACTTTTGCGATGAACTTATTAAATGGAGTGACTCTATAAATATCTTTGGCTTGACCATATTGATTTTTATTCTCCACATAGTCGTTTTTATATTTGATAATTTCATCGTAGGATTTTTTCAATAATTCTAAACGACGACCTTCGACAGGACTTGATCGTAAAAATTCTATTTCTTGCCGCAAAAGCTTTAAACCAACAGCTATTTCCAAGTCCTGTGATTTTTGGTCGTAATCTTCAAATTGGTCAATAAATTCACCACCTAAATGAACTCCCACATTGACAAGATTGTAAAGGCTTCGAAATTCAACCGATCTGCTATTGCTTAATTCAAAAGGAATGTCTTCTCCTTTGTCGAGTAGCTCTTTCTCATCTGATGATAAAAGCTCGGAACGACGATGAAATTCAGCCATAAAACCTTCCGCAGAATATCCATGCTGTTCCAAAAATTTTTTGTTTTCAAATAACTCCTTTTCCAAGACTGTAATTTCTGCCATGGCTTGTTGAATTCGTAATTCCAGGGCTCGATTTTGTTCCCGCAAGGTATCTAATGGGATGTCAAATGGAGAGGACAATTCCGGAGTAACTAAATAGTCCAGATTTATAGCAGTCTCATTTTTGGCCCAATTCGTGGAACTAAAAATCAATAAAGAAATGACTAAAAAGAATTTATTAAAAAATGCCATAAGTTAACTACCGATTGCGAAAATCATTCCATTTCAATGATAATCAATCGCAAGTGAAGTTCAAAAATCAGTTTACCCATGGTGAAAAGTGTAGAACATTTAAACAGACGACTTAATTTTTAACACCTTTGTTTGCCTATAAGTTTAAACAAATCTTATAACTCATTTGGTGCTGATACTTGGGGTGATAAATCCTATAAATTCGCTCGATCGATTTTGAGTTTGTTTGAAACATTCTTTGTAGCAAATTGAAACATGAAAGAAATTTATCTAAAGAATATACAAAAAATTCCGATCTTAGTATCATGATAAAGGATTTCTACATGAGTCGCCTTATTGTAGCTTCACGCTTTCTGACTTTGTGTGTTTTTATGTTCCTAGAAATCGGCTGTATGTTGAGTTCCAGCCTTGTAATCGAAAAAGGGGAATCAACTAATCCTGAGAATCAGTCTCCATCTTCTCCAATCTCCTATGATCCTGATATGATTGTAATTGGCCAACCGAATTGGTATGCCGTCCAACCAAACTTCACCTATGATCCAAAAGTGAACACTTTGTCCAGTCCAAGAGATATGGTTAAAATTGGAAATAAATATTTTGTAACTGATAACAACAACCATAGAATAATCGTATTTGAGAACTCAATTTCTGGCACTCCCTCAATTGTTCTTGGCCAACCGAATTTCAATTCTGGTATCATTAATAATAACAATGGCTTTCACGAAACTTCAGCAAGAGGATTTTTGAATCCAACTCAAATAACCTCAAATGGAACCCAACTCGCCGTAGCTGACGCGAATAATAACAGAGTACTCATCTGGAACTCCATACCAACTACCTCCTTTCAATCTGCTGACATCGTCATTGGACAGGTTGACTTTCAACAACGTCTTGGAAATCGAGGGGAATCAACTCCAAACGCAGGAACTCTTTGGGGTCCCACAGGGGTCATTTTTGTTGGTCAGAAATTGGTCATTGCTGATCAGTCTAACCATCGTCTTCTTATCTACAACTCAATACCCAATACCAATGGCGTCTCTGCCGATTTTGTTGTTGGACAAGCAGACTTCAACGCTAACTCTATCAATCGCACAGGAAGCACTACTGTCCCTTCAAATAAAAGTTTATATTTTCCATATTATTTAAGTAGTGATGGAACCAGATTGTTGGTTGGCGACGTTTATAACAATAGAGTCCTCATTTGGAATTCCTTGCCAAATAGTAATGATGCTCCTGCTGATGTTGTTATAGGACAAACATCATTTACAAGTAACACCGCCTCCACTTCACAATCAGGTCTCAACCGTCCAAGACATATGCTAATAGTAAATGGTTCCTTATATATAAGTGATACAAATAACAACCGAATTGTATACCATTCTACGATTCCATCGTCTCCTGGAGCTTCAGCCACTGCAATATTTGGACAGGCATTATTTACTCAGTCTTCAGCAAATAGAGGGCAACTTCTTCCGACTTCAAATACTTTTTCCTTACCAACTTTCCTTGCTTACATTGACGGCTCCCTATGGGTTTCAGACTCGATGAATTCTCGTCTTCTTAAGTTTTCAAATCCGCCCACTCCAGGTAATATTGCCGAAGGCGCCTTAGTCAGTGCAAGTGAGGTTTGGGGGCAACCTAGTATGACAACGGGATATCCAAACCAAGTTACATCTCCAAATAAAAATGGATTTGGCAGAGTTTCAGGGGTCTGTGCTTATGCTGATTGGCTTGTGGCTTCAGATGTAGCAAATCAACGTTTCTTGGTTTTTAATCGATCTGATATAACCTCTGGCGCTATTTCGGTCATTGGACAAATGGATTTTAATTCGAATCTCGCTAATCAGGGGGGTGCCTCACCTGCTGCAAATACATTGTCGGTAAATTCTTCTGGATTAGATCCTTCCTGCGCCTTTGACTCTAAGGGCAGATTGTATATTTCTGATAATGTAAATAATCGAGTTTTAGTTTGGAACCAAATTCCCTTAACCAACGGAGCTAATGCTGATTTTGCCTTTGGACAGACAAATTTTACAACATCAACGGCACAAGGCTGTACTGACTCTGGACTTAACAAACCGACAGGCCTTGTTGTCGTAAATGATAAATTGGTAGTGAACGATTATGGATATCATCGAAGTTTGATTTTTGACGTGTCACTAACCAACTTAAAAAGGTCAGCGGATTTGGTTATAGGAGCTCCAAATTTCACTTCTTGTTCAGGAGGAACCTCCTCTACGCTCTCCAAATATCCTTGGAGTGCAACTTGGGATGGAAACCGTCTTTATGTTGTCGAATATGGAAATAATAGAATCATGGTTTATAATTCCTTTCCTTCTTCTAACGGTAAAGCTGCTGACTTTGTTATTGGCCAACCAGACTTTACAAGTGTACTTTCCGGCACTTCAGCAAACAGATTCCTGAAAGGCACTTCCGGGGGGGTAAGAGGGAGTCCTACCGTTTTCAATGGTTTTCTGCTAACGCCTGATTATTATAATCAAAGACTGCTTGCTTTTGATATCAATCTATTAACCAACGGAATGAATGCGAGTTATGTTTTTTCTCAACCTGATTTAAATTCGGGGCTTCCGACAGTTTCACCTGGAAATAATTCCAACACTGCTTTTAACCAATTTTGGCTAATCATGGGCATTCATAATTTTCCAGATGATGACTATATTTGGATTTCAGATTCTATAAGACTTATTCGAGTAAAGAAATCCAAACTCTTTAATTATTCAAATTAACTGCACACATACTAGCAGCAGGGTCTTTCGTGCATACATAATCCTTCAGGGTTTTCATTTCGGTTTTCAGCGCTTTGGATTCTAATTCAAGCTCTTCAATTCTTTTTTTCAAGACATTATCAACTGAATGAAGCTGTTGAATTCCTTTTGCTAGGAGAGCCACCATTTGCGAGTATTTAACGCCCACAATTTTTCCAAGACTAGATTTCTGAGCAAAACGTTCATCGATTCTGATTGCCTCTTCAGCAATAAAACCAATTTCCTTATATCCATTCGATTTCAATTCATAAGCTACGGGTTGCAAACGAAGGATTTCTTCCAATCCGATATCAAGAGGTTGAATGTTTTTCTTAAATTTTTTAAGGGAAACACAAGCGTCCATGACTCCAGTTGTTCCGTCATAACAGACCGGAGCCGTTGTGCCTCCGTGAGTTCCAGGGAAACCGCCACTTATCGTCCCCGCATTTAAGTCAAGTTCTGTTCGTGGAGCGGTAGTCCCAATTCCGACTTTTCCGGCATTATCAATTATCATCCGATCAGTGCCATTCACATAAAAGTAAAGGTCGGCTTGTGGTTGATTGTTAGAGTGAATCCTTGCTCGAAGCGTTCCGTTAAAATCTTTCCATTGCAGGTCGCCGGGATCATTCGGGAAGGCTGCCAGCGCTTGGATAATAATACCATTTGCGCCAGAAGCATTCACGCGAATGTTACCATCGACTTCAAACTTTTCTGATGGCGTCGCCGTCCCAATACCGACGTTACCTGACTCATTGATGACCATTCGATCTATTGAAGCTGTGGCCCCGTTGGGTATCGTTTTAAATACGAGTTTTCCTCCATTGCTTGTGGCATCCCAAGTTTCAGTGGATTGAATGGCCATACTGGTTGGCGCTGCGTGGTTTGTAAATCCAACACCATTGTACCCACTTCCATAAAACCAGCCCAGATAGTCTCCGGCTTGAACGGCTGTGGGTGCTGCTTGTGTCCCGCGAGAACCTCTGACTTGTACGGCTCCTCCCCTAGGACCAACCTGCCCATATCTCGTAGCCGTTATCCCTCTTCCTGCTCCTTCCACAACTTCCAGAGCATCTTCTGGGGCTACGGTACCAATGCCGACTCTTTTCAAGGCTGGTTCCTCAAAAATACCCGAGTCCATCAACATCCCTGAAATTCCACTCCATTTTGCTAAATAATTCGTGGTTCCTGTCCCCGTTGAAATCCCATTACAAGAGCTTATCAATGCAATCGAGGGATTGGTGTCATCTATGGTAAATTTTTGAGTCACAAGAACAGGCGGACTAGGTTTACTCAAAGAGCCCGGGCCTACTTTAAATTGAATTTGCCATTGCCCCTGCCAGTCTCTGGGATTGGCTCCTCCTCCACTGGGCTTTAAATTTATCAATTTAACGGTGTCTACAATCAAATCTCTAGCTCCATAGAGAGGTTGATTATTACTAGCCAAAAGCAATGGAGAGCTCAATCCACCAGAGCAACCAGAGTAAAGATTTGTAACAGCAATGATTTCACTTCCCGTCGTGTTTGTACTATCAAAATGAAGAGCTGCAAAATTGGCTAAATTTGGATTGGTTACATTGTTTTGAAATTGGCAACTGCAATTTGAAGGTTTGGCAAATGTAGAAAGGAGAGTATTGGTAAAATCAGTAATCTCCATTTTTTGGGATAAATATTTTTGATCCTTGTACTGGAAAATGATCATTTCCGAAATAAACCCAATAATGATGGCTCCGATTCCTGTGGCTACAATCACTCCTGCCAGACTAAATCCTTTTGGTCTTCTCAATCCATCCCCCAATTAAAGTTTGATTGTTCTTACTTTTTAACTGCATAATTATGATTTCCACAAATTATTTTGACACAGCGATAAGCGTAGTTCTTGTCATTTTCTGAGTCAAATTGATTCAGTTTAGAAAAATCAATTTCATTTTTTGGATCGAAATTTAATATTCTAGCTTCATTTCAAGAAAACCACACTATTTGTGAAAGACTCAAATATTTAAAATTAAATATTAATTTTCATTTCAATCTACCTGAAGTTTCTTAACTTCTCAGAACTCGCGCGAAGAGCTCGGCAGAACTAGACCAAAATTTAAATATTTGTTTCCAAAACGTAAATCATCTGGCGTTTGTTTCAAAATGAAATTTTAATTAGTTGAAGCGAAGTATTAACATGAAATTAATGGCCATTGGCTAAGCCGAAATATTTTAAACTTTTTACTTTTCAAACGAGGATTTTATGAAATTAAAATTATTTTATTTATTATTTATTTCCTTATTTGCCCTAGTCAATTGCTCACAAAAAAAAGACAATGGAAGTGGTGGACCTGTTGAAACAGTGACCAAATATGACACTCTCATTCAAGCTTTGGCGGAAGCCACTATCCAAGCTAATTCTACAGAAGAAATCAATAGTTATAGATCCTGCGATGGCTCGGCGGGTGCTCTTCTTTGGAATGATTCACCCGTTTGGAAAAATGGAGTAAAATATGGATTTCTTTCTGGGGGATGGTCAGAACTATGGGTTCAAAATTCAGATTGTAATAATGGGTTCTTACTTAATGGCAATGATGTTCTGCGCACCACCACTTCTTCGCTCCTGACGCTGCCAAGTTCTGGGCAAATTAAAACTGATACTTTGGGTGGCGTCTACCAAGGCATCACTTTTGAAAATGGGGGCGTTAAAATCACAAGGTTAGGGGAATCGAGAACCGTCGAGATGTCCCCTTCAGCCTCAGCACTCCATAAGACCTATACGGATAAAGCTGGAAGTACACTTTTTGATTTTTATATTCAACTTGATTTGACGATAACGGGAACACAGTTAAATCGAATCTATAATGGATTGGGATCATCCTCTAGGACTATAAATGGAACAGTCTTGGTCTATGATGCAACTTCTAAATATATAGCTAATAACTTATTTAGTGCTGTTACCTGGGGTGATGAATCCTGCTGTTACCCAACGAACGGAATGATTTCAACTTCATTTTCCGGTGAAAATATCCCAGCAAATTCATCTGTTTTAACTTTTACGAACGAGTGTGGAATTGGCAATCTCACTTTTTCGAACAATTCATCAAACGAAAGAATAGAGCTAAAAAGTTGTCAGTAATCAGTTCGAACCAACGTAATACTCTCCAATGGCATCTAATCCATTTTGTTTATAGACAAAATAAAAAGCTTCTTTTGAAGAACTTGTCCATTCCAACGTTTTTCCTCTGGTGCTACAACCCATAGAACTCGAAGGTAACATTAGCTCT
Organism: Deltaproteobacteria bacterium; assembly: GCA_017302835.1. Taxonomy (NCBI): domain Bacteria; kingdom Pseudomonadati; phylum Myxococcota; class Myxococcia; species Deltaproteobacteria bacterium. Next base: position 157,807 of record JAFLCC010000004.1, read on the forward strand.
GTAGCGGTACCAGAACCATTAGCTCCACTCACAACAAATTTGTAAAGTTTAGCGTTGCTAGCACAATAATAAAATACGGTTTTATTATCTCCAGTCTTTTTAAAATTATAATTAAAAATACTATGCGGAAGGGCCGCAGCTATGGAATTGACCCGACTGCCAATTATGACATTATCACCAGCTCCTACAACACTTTGCCTGACAAAATCTACCTTGAGAATGGAGTTCGAACCTCTCCAGCTCATAAAAAGAGAATCTTCCCCAGGTATGAATCGATGAGGTATAGTTGTCGAATGCCAGCTTGGAAAATTATTATCACCGGTTAGAATAGTGCCACCGACATTTGAGATTCTTTCAGTCACGCCACTATATCCAGCACAGTCTCCATCTTTTCCCATGACATGTTGAACCAGGGAAGTAGACAAATTCGTAGAGGTGATAGGGTTCAAATCTGGAATGCTTGTTGGAAGTCGCAGGGCTTTCATATAGCACTGTTTATAAGACCCCAGTTGATTACCCTTTGAATCTGTGTTTGCATAACTCCAGTCATGGGTAGTCGCTAAAATAGTTTTATTTCCCGTCCTATAGTCAATACCAAAGGCTGGTATCACCGCAGGGTATGCAGATGAGAAATAAGGAGATCTTGAGACCGTCGAGATATCACAGTTCATACCATTGTTATTATTGCAGGACGATGTTGCATTTGATGATAAAAAAGTCTTTGAATTATTATAAGCCCCCAAAATCATTTGACCAAATCTATCTCCTGAAGCGTTTCGATAAAAACGTGCAATTCCATTTCTGGGTCCACCTGAGGATTGCGAAAAAATATCCCCATTATCAGGATCGACAACAAAACCTGTGCTCCAATCCCAATATTGAATTTTATATACAGAGCCAGACATTTTCATATCCCCAGCTTTGGTACTTGAATTAAAGGAATTCCCAATGGCTGAATTTGAAGTTCCCCATGAGTAAAAACCCGTTTGACAGACTAAATTCCCATCACCCGGATTTATATCACATTTTCCTTCACCTTCATTTCCCATAATGTGGCGGATTCTTTGTCCTGGTTCAATTTCCCTCATGGCATTTTCTCTGGTATCAAAAACAATGATCTTTTGGTTTCCACTGGCTCCCCAAACTCCAAAATGTTCTATCATATTAAATCTAGCGGCAAAGGGACTTCCCTCATTGCCAAATTTTCTAGACTGCCCTAGTATCGTCCTGATCTTGTTATTGACAATGGCTCGAACTCGACCTCTATCATAAAAATAGGAAATATTGTCATCGGTTAAATAATAATCAAGTATATCCACATAGCAATCAGAAGCACGAGTTTCATCAAAACACTGCCCTCGACCATCTCTAAAGACTTTTTCCCATGTATTTAGGCTCGCATTATACCGAAGCACACCATAAGCATCTTGCATCACATGTAAGGCGCCTTTTCTGCTTTGTAAATGACTTGCATACCCCCATTTTCCAATAGGATTAGGATAAATCGTATTGGATCCACGAGATTTTCCACTTCTTGGGTTAAAGGTGAGCCCCGAAGGAATGATGGATTTATTATCTGCTAAAGGGACTCCCCCTCTAACCGCGATGGACTCGATATAGCTATTTGAAGGATTGAATAAAAGACCTGGCACACTTCGTAAATTGGTTTCACTCAAATTAAAGTATGGGTCTTGTTTAGAATTGTAAGCGCCGACGCCGCAAAGTCTTATTGGATAAATTCGATTCACTAAATTACCCTTTAAATCTTTGTTTTTAAAAACGGTAATATAAGGAGCCTTCCCAACTTCAGACTGTACCTTCTTATCAAACAAAGGAGCCGATGAAAAATAAATATCCCCATTTGGTAATGGCCACATGAAAGTACTATAAGCATCTGTATTTAAAAAATCATAATATAAAGAAGGAATTCCCTTTGTGTTGGAGGTTGAAAAACAACCTTCACTTGTTAAATATTTAAACTGCCCATCGGCGTTCTTATCAAACCATCCAACCTTATCCGTACCAGAAACCAAACCACTATCTTTAAATCTCTCCAACCCAGGTTTGACTCCAACAAGGGTTGAAATCTTTCCATCTTTCTCGACTCGACGGATTCTGTTTTTTTCCAAAATTAAAAGTCTATCTTTATAATCCAATGCAATTCTTAAGGGCACAGTTTGCGCTTCACTGATATCCTGATCCTCACCGGGTTGAACATTTAACGATGGATTTCCTTTTTTAATATATACTTTGCTCTCGCCATCAGACGGATCAACAGAAAGAATTCCAAACTTGTCATCCCTGATGTAAACACGTCCCCAAGAGGTGACCACAATAGATCCAGGATTTGTTCTTTCGGTACCACCACCACCAGCGTATGAAAAAATAGCACTCTCTCCACTATTTCCAAGACTGTTATCCGTATTGCCTGCCACATTTCTAAACACTCCACTGTTCATAGGTGGGGTCGCTACGGAATTCACTAATCCAACATCATTGACAGCACGAACCCTCACACGAAAGTAGCCTCCCACAGGCAGATTGGCTCCGTTCCAAATATAACACCCTGAATACTTTTGATCATCTCCATCTGCAAAACAATTCCCATTTTGAACATTTATAATATTATCAGTGGTAACCGGTAAAAACGTTTCTTCGTCGATAGTATACTCTAAGACTATCCCTTTGGTTTCTTTAAGCTGACCTTTTCCATTTGGTAAGATTTTCCATTTTATAAAAACGCTTGAACCAGAAATAACACTCAGCTCTTCCCTTGATGGAGGGATCGACGGGCTCTTCGTATTTGCCGCAATCACTTCTCTGATTTCAGGGGGTTTCACAATCACTAAATTGATTGAAGTTTTATCTTTATTTTGAAGACCAGTACCATTTTCAATAACAGAAATATTTCCCGCCGAATCCTTTACCCAAACTCTTATTTCATGAGAATAAGGAACAAAACCAATAAAAATAGGGGCTTTGGTGACTTTTAAATTTTTTGAGGGCTCGATATCGACATTTGCAAAAATCTTCCAACATTCAGCATCCTCGGTAGGAGCCACTGAAGAATCCACTTTAATACAGTATTCAGTTACTGGACTGAAAGAATCCGAAGCTTCAAAAGACACGCCCATATAACTTCGATTTACTTCAATTTTAGTAAAACCCTGACCAAGATTTTGAGAAGTCTGATCATTAACAGATAAAGAATTTGCTAAAATGACTGGTGGCGAATTATCTACTGTAAAGTTGCCATCAGTCTCCTTGGTGTATCTGGTTCCAAAAGCATTTGTCGTTGTTAGTTTTATCTTGTAGGTATTAGATTCCCAACTTAATAAATCGCTGACTTCCCAATCATACTCCATGAGGCTCGCCCCCATGCTCGGAATCGAATCGGCGACAACTTCCCACGTCGCCCCATTCGTTCGACTAAACTCTATTTTCGTTGAATAAAGTCCTTCATCTTTTGCATCAACGGGTTCAAGGTACCATTTAATCTTGTGCGTTTTCCCACCCTTAACGTACTCTCCACCCAAAAATGATTTCATATTTAAACCAGGAACGTTTATTTCAGGATCAATAGGATTATTCAAACCAGGATCCCCCGTCACTGGTACTGATGGCATTAGTGAAAAAAGTTTCTCTGGGTCCCCGTCTTGGACCCGACTTGAGCAGGACATAAGTAATAGTAAAACACAGCTGCCTACGATTTTGTGTAACTTACAAGTTACCCTTTGATTAATGAAACTCATTATTCACCTGCCTTAAACGACAAGATAGATTTTACTTTTCCATCATCATCAATAAAACGAAGTCTGTTTTGATCTACAAAAAAGACTCTTCCCCACTCCGTTACAAAAAAATCTTTAATACGAACTTGGCAATTTCCTGAAGGCGTATCATTGGCACAGTAGCTGGCACCTGCGCCAAAATCAGAAAGAAGTGAGAGCCAACTCGATCCCGCTTCATTACTTGAAATTTTACTTAAAGTTCCCTGAAGAGCGTTCATCATAAAAATTTGCCCTGAACGATGAGAAGAGAAAATGACATTTCCCCAATGCCAAGGAGTAAAAGATTGGATCTGCTCTAGAAACTGTCCCTTGCCATCAAAGACAAGGCTCACCAAATCATTGCAAGTTTTAGATGCGCCAACACCGGTTGGAGCGCAAGCTCTTAAATATATTTTTTTAATCTCGCTAGTTTGAAAATCAAAAACAGCAGTAGAAACTCCATAGACCTCTAAATCTTTTAACGAGTCCCCATTTTCGGTAGTTAATTCTTCACCTTTACTGTTGACCGTTTTCATTGTCAGGGTGCTGATTCTTAGGCTTTCAGACCGATTTGGATTATAAAAACGAAGACTAAAAACATTCCCACTGGCAGGTTTTAATTGTTTCACCGGATCTTCACTAGAGAACATCAAGGACCCGTCTGGCAAAGAAGAAAAACTTCCAAACCATCGCAAGTTATCAGAATAGGTAATTTTTAAATCCGTAGCGGATTTATCATCAGAAGTTATTTGACTTCCGCCACCAATGAGATCGTCAAAGTGAGGACTAGCTGTTGATAAATTGGTTACTTTTGAAATAAGGACGTCTCCAGTTTGGGTTTTATCCATGACCCATAAATCCTCATTTGAATCCAAAGCTATACGAAGTGGATCATAAACCCGAGCTGTTGCCGTTCCCCCCGTCAGATGATTTCCTTGAGGGATTAATACCGAATAAGTGCCATTATTTAAATCAAAACGAAGAATTCCTTTTGGTGTGCCATTATGTTTTATATAGGCCACTCCAGCGGAGGTAACAACCAAAGATCCAGGATCCCCCATATTAAGAGCACTGTCTCCACTGGCGTATTTGGCAATGGTTCCAGAGGCCGAAGCATTTGAATTTAATGTTAAATCAGCATCAAAAGTAGGAGTCAGGGTGTGAGTATCAGGGTTCCAAAAAGAAGACCCGGAATGAGAAACTGAGCTTTGCGAAAGAACCACTTTGTCTTTACCTGCTAAACCATAGGTTGTCACGTCATCAACCGTGTTCGATGTCATTGTGGATACATTGCCTGATTGATCTTTTATCCACAAATAATAATTAAGACTTGCTTTGGCGGTAAATCCTAAAAAAACAGGAATGGATACAATTGTCATATCTTGTTGAGAATTTACAGAATACACAGGGTTAAAAGGCATTGTTGAAACCCAACAGGAATCATTCTGGTCGGGAGTTGTGGTTTCTAATTTAAGACATAAGTGACTCACTCTATTTAAATTATCACTGGCTGCATATAATTCTAACTCAATAAAACCATTTAGATTTGATTGCTTAATTCCAAAACCTTTTTTAGGTGAGGGTTGAGACGTGGCCAAACTTGGAGAAATGGAATCGATAGTAAAGTAACCGCTAGACTGTACTGTTCCAGATTGATTATCCAGTCGCTTACTCGTAACTCGAATTTTAAAATCAAGACCATTTAATAAAATAGGATTTCCGGAAGCATCCAACAAACAGTTTTTACCTTCAACATGAGGACAAATATTCCATTTGTAGGAAACAATTTCGTTATCATTTGACACTATTTTGTCGGCTATCAACTTCCAATCAGCATCTGATTCTCTTTTAAATTCCAACTTGCTGTAAACAGATTTAAATTTGGCATAAGAAATATGAGTTCTATATTTAACATAGTATGAATTTCCACCTTTTAAAAACTCATTATTATTTAAATTCAATAAATCAACAGAAATAACTCCATTTACATTAGGGTCGCCAAACTTATCGCCTCCCTCCGAAGTACAGGTTCTGCCGATGGAAGGATCTTCATAGCAATTTCCACCCGTTCCGCTTCCTCCGCTTCCAGGGACTGTTGAATTTGAATCAGAATTTTTTGGATTTTGAGTGGAGCTTCCATCTGAAAGTAAACCATCTTTAGGATCGCTAACACGAGAATCACAAGCACCAAAGAATAAGACTCCTGATAACAAGAAAAAAACATAAAAATAGAGTTTCTTCATTTTTACCTCCCCACGCAACGAACACTCAGTTCAGAGGTTTTTGGTTGAATCCTTCGATATCCATTTCCAATATTAATAACCCATGCCTTATCCACTTCCGCCGAAGAACTCGTTGCCGTCCATTCCTCACTTCCGACAGAAACATCGGGTAAAACGAATCTGAGTCCATTGTGATTTGCTAACATGTAGTCGTACATTGTAGGCAAACGCCAAAACACCCTGCCATTATTTTTTTGAGCTACTGGCAAGGTGGCAAGCCCAGCCTTACCAGATTGATTTGTCCCCGTACTCATAAATCCATATGTGGCCGAGGCATCATCAGCGATAAATCCATTAAAACCTTCAATACAAGCGCTGATAGGGTGCTTATTTAAATTATTCTGGTATCCGTCAGAAGAATCACATATATTTGCAGGGTCATCTTCACGAAATTTCTCATCAATGAGATTGCTATTGCTATTTCCAGAGGCCTTACACCAAGTAAGACCGATAGTTCCTGATACCTTGGAGCTCCATAATAATCCTGTAGAATTGTCTTTCCAAACTTCATAGTTAACTCCAGGAGAAATATTTTTTCGAGAAATTAACGTCCACTTTCCCTGTCCTGCATTTCCTTTTAAAATCCCATCCCAAGTGGTGTTTACACTCCCAAGAACAGTCCGACAGTTGGCTTCTTTAGCATCCATAGTTCCGTTATTTTGACCGCAACTGGTATCACCCCATGGGGTCACATTATCATTTAGTTTTCGATTAACTTTATTGCTATTAGAAATTTCTTCAGAGTCAGTAGCAATTTTAGGAATGAACCGATAACTTGTAGGAGCTGCCGACAACGGATTATAAGAGGCCTCAACCTCACTAAAGGGAGGCGATGGTGGCCGAGGTCCTGGTGGTTCTTGATAGACCATCCTCTTTATTCCGGGATCCCGATGGGCTCCAGAACCCCAGTAAAAACCTTCCGTAACAAAAGTTCCCATGACACCATATATTTGCTCACCGGCCTTGATGTTACTTGCTACCAAATAACCAGTTGATTGATCTTTGGTGGAAAAATTAAAAAAACAATTTCCAGAATTATCATCATCACAATTTTTAGCTCTTCCCCCGTAAGGCTGATCATAAACCCAATTTCCAATTTTACTTGGAAAACAGGCTACCTGGTTAATAGCATCATCAACCGCAGGATCTTCATTACAAGTTTTTACTCTGTAAACTATTTTATAGGTACTCGGATTGGCTGTATCTACTTTGACCCAACAGGCTGAAGTGAGAACCTGCCCAACGACACAATCAGCAGCTCTTCCACCATAGGCCGTGGTATGTAAATAATCTCCTTCTTTAACTTCGCAGTAGTTTTTCACAATAGAATTGACATCACATTTTTTAAAATCAACTTGATTTGGATAAAAATAATTATTACCACTTTGATACCAACAAGGCCCGGAAAAACTAGTCCCTGTTTCCGCTGTAGTTACCGGTGTGCAAACTTGGGATCTCCCTCCGTAGGGAGTCTGATAAGCGTTTTTATTATTTGTTTTTAAAATACAGGTAGAAGGATTTATCATTCCATTGACTAAATTTGATGAAACACACTGAGCTAACGATTGATTATCCAGATCTCCGCTCACTCCAAAAATGGATTTACCTTTGGCAATATTTGTTGCTACTAAATCTAAATCATTCAAAGTGACCGTTTTATTTTCATAAAAACCTACGGGCACAGTGACGCTTTTACTTCCTGTTGACCCAATAAGATTAGTTCCTATCTGAGTATGACCATTAAATTCAGAATCATAGGTATAACTTCCTTTTTGATTCACAATACACTCACCTGCGGCACTTGCACCCTCTATACATTTTTGAGAAGTGGTAGGAACAGGCACAACAACGGTGTTGTTATTTGAAGGTAAAACGTTGGCATCTCCGTTAACAGCGGCAGTTTCTTTTTTTTCAATTTGGTCTTTCTTTTCACAAGAAATTTGTAGAAGAAAGAAAATGGTTATTCCAATATATTTGTACGACCTATACATCGAACCCCCGCTGTCATCCCCCGGTTGATAAACTTATGGTTTCCGAGTTTAGTTGAAAAGGCCCATGCCTCTGCTTTATTTGAATTATTTATTGTGGCCGTCCATTCAAATAAACTTGAATTACCAGAAAGCGCTTTTCCCATGTCAGGTAAAACAAATCGAATCCCATTATACTCGGCCACTTCATAATCATAAACACTTGGTAACCGCCAACCTACAGCTGGTGTTGATAACGAAGAAAGACCACTTTTACCTTCTTCGGATGGATCCAATTCAGTAAACCCTGTCCCTTCATAGCAGGCACTTATCGCATTTCCAGAGGTGTTTTGATAAAGTGAATTATCGCAATAATCGTTTGGATCGTTTTCTTGGGCAATATTTCCAGTTATATTATTATTACCTGAAGCCTTACACCAATTCGCATTCGTTGAGATAAGAGAACTCCACAATAAGCCAGTATTTTCATCTAACCAAACTTCACGGCCTCTATTGGCAAGACTTTGGCCACGGCGAGAAACCAGTTTCCATTTAGATTGCCCCGCATTTCCACGATTGGTACCATCCCAAACAGCATTAATACCAAAAACGTTGGCACAGTCAGAAATTCGAGAACGCGTGGTCCAGGAGTTTCCACTGGCATCTTTGGCTCCAACACCGCAAGAAGCGTTTCCCCAACCGGATCGATCGACGCCAGAAATTTCGGTAGCATAGGTTCCATCATTATCCAATCTAGCCATAGGAACTTCGCGATACCCATCTGATAACCCTGCATCTTTATCGCTAATTCCTGAATAAACAAAGGTTTCGTCAGAAATAGCCAGAGGGTAGGCGTAAGAATCTCGATGGGCACCGGACTTCCAAGAACCTTCGCCTCTAAATTTGCCTTTGATACCAAAAATAGTGACACCAGCCTTAATAACACTAGGAATTAAATTGGGCTCCAAAACATTTTTTTCAACGGTCAACCAACAAAAACCATTCTTATTTTTTAAACAAAGCGCTTCTCTACCTCCATACTTTTGAAGGTATACATATCCTGCCGACTTACTAACAATGCTAGAAGGATCTTCAGAATTATTGCTATTGATTCGAACTCGACAATCTGAATTTGTTTGTGAATTCCAGGAACACCAGTTACTCAAAAGATTCGAAGTAACAAAACCTCTACTTACTGTATTTATTTGATCGGCCCAACACGAAGTAGAATTTTTGCTTTCATCTGTTTTACACAAATTTGACCTTCCTCCATAGGGTGAATCATAAACAAAAAGACTTGGTCTGGCCCAACACATTCCTCCTACAGGAATAGGTGTTAGTGAATTTTCCATAGAAGTAGCACACTGAGGAGAAACCGTTTTTTGGACTGGAGAAGTATAAACTTTTGATGCTGAATCAACCCAACATCCGTTCTGAGGAATGGTGCTATTGTTTAATGAGCACAGATTAAATCGCCCACCAAATAGAACATCATATATATACAAATCTTTTGAAAGGGCACACCCGCCTACCCCAAAAGTGATAGGATAATTTCCTATATCACAAGCATCCGATCGCGAAATATCTAGGGTGCCAACAACACCAAATAAATTAACATCTTTCTTAATATTCCCAGCAACTAAATTCGCATCTGAAAAATTAAGATGCGTCCCTCCAGGAAACCATCCCACTGGAATTAAATCTGATGATTTATCGCGAATCTCGATATCAGTTAAACGATCAGGCCCCCTCCCACCATTTTCAGCTGAATAAAAATACATGTTCGTGGAAAGTTTGCAAATTTCACTATTAAAACCGTTCACTATACAATTAATTATTTCTTTTCCTGCCGGAATATTCACAGTGCCGTCTTGATTCTCACCTATTTCCGTTGTCTGACCTGAATTTGCTTCAGGTAAAGAATCTGAAGTACTATTGTTCGGTGAGCAAGCACTCATTATGAAAATCAAGCCGATCAAAAAGCTGGATAAAGAAAACTGAATTAACTTTTCAAATAAAGTAATTTTCATTCTTCTTCCCCCTCTAAAAATTTGCAATCTCGTCTCAATTTACCTTAAATTGTCTCTTTAAGTTGCTGTCCCTCAACTATGATATCAATTTTTATTAACACTTTCTACAACTCTGAAATTATTGAAAAAAGAATGTTCAAAGGTCTGTATCAAAATGATTTTTCAAAGATCAATACGCCTCAGTTCCTGGCTATTTCCATTTCTACTTTACATAGGCTAGGTCAAGATAGGAAGGAATCCAATTGAAACGTATCAAATAGATCCATTAATTATGGATCTATAATTCAAGCCATTTTAAACAGGCTATTAATACGGGTTCTAAGATTAAAATTGAAGATTAAACATCAACTGATCTAAATCAGCTTTTCGAGAAAGACCCGAAGAATTGCGAACATTTAAAGATTGTTTTTCGTAGTAGATTCCTAACTCCCATGGTTTAATTCCAATAAAAGTATAGGAATAACCAAGCTTCAACATAGTATGACCTTTAATAACATTGGACCCGAGGGATTGCGATCCTACGGAAAAATCGACTTTATGAAACTCGTTAATATTATATGAAAAATGAAGACCTAAACCCATTTGCCCCACCTGAATCGCGGTGTTACTAAAAGGATGAGAAAAACTTCGATAGGAAGTTAATAGATTTGCAAGAATATTAAATTTTTTCTGATACAACAAATATCCAAAATTAGTATTAAAATCAAAATACTCTAGCTTTTCTTCACTTACCCCATATGGCAATGTGGTTGAAGACCCTACGCTGACTTGATATTTATTAGCCAAGAGTTTACTCCGAGCGTAAACCTGAGCTGCAAAAGAAGAACTACTTTTCTTGGTATTTCCATAATCCGCATTTTCAATCTGTAAAGATAGCGAGTCCATTCCCAGTGCGAAGTTGACATCAAAAGTCGAAGATATAAATGCCGCCAGTTTTAAAATATAAGATTTTTCAGAGGCAGATAGGGTTTTATTTTTATCAGTCAATGAATCTATTTTTTCTTTTAAGTTTACAATTTCTGTTTGAAGTCCCGATATAAATTTCTGATTTTTATCATATTCTGCATTCGCAGCCAAAATCTCAAACTTATAATCTCCCTTATGTTTAATAAGAATACTGCCAATAACTCTATCAGCATTATTTGTATTTGGAAGCTCATACAAACGCCATCGTTCACCTTTTCCTTTGTAATCAAAAAAAGAAGATGAAACAATTTCAGCATCCTCTGGCACTGAAATAACAATAGCTTTAGGTTTCTGTGGTCTTTCGATGCAATTTACTCCTACAGCAAAATTCGGCGAATTTTCCTTTTCGACCTTTAATTCAGGAAATGCGGATCCACATTGATGGTAGAAAATCTGAGTTTTATCAAATTTATGAGTCAATTTAATTCTTAACTTAACACCCATACTATCTTTGATTTCAATTTCATTTTCTAAAAAAGACGAAGTGAATTTTATATTTCTTCCCGACCAAGAAATTCTTCCGGTTTTAGCTGTAACTTCTTCAAGAGTTAATCTTGCAGGAACTTCCAATTCTACATAAAATGAAAATGCATTCAAGGGAACTCCTATATCTTTTGAAACCTCCTGAAAAAGTTCTTTTTCATTAATAACCTTAAAATCTTTCATGAGTTCTACGTCCAAGGGGTTTTTATTCTTTATTTTATAAAGTTCAATTTTAGCAAAAGAACTCAGCGGTGCATAACTAAAAAAAAATAGAATGACAAACCAAAGACTTTTCTTACACATTTTATCTCCCCATCTTAATTTAATAAGAATAACCAAGGCCGACACTGAGTTGCGAATTTCCCAAAATATACTTTCCGGAATTGTTATTGAAAGAATAATCAAATTGATGATACTGACCACCCCAATACAAGGTAGAAGACCATTTTTTTGAAAAAACTCTAACAATTCCAATCACCCCATCAAGAGATACCCCCGAATGAACTCTTAATTCGCCATGGCTTCGAACTGGTACCTGCAATCTATTTCTCCATATAAATGTTAAATATTTAGTCGCAAAGATATCAAAATGAAAACCAGCAGATAGGGTGTCAACACCTTCATTATTTATAGTGTAACCAGATTCATTTTGAACCATAAAAGGCATCGAATGAATTTGATATGAAAAAATAATTCTTGGTTTCCATTGATACTTTAAAAAAACAAAGTCCTCAGGCATCAAGTACTCACCACCAATATTTGTGTAAAACCACTTAACATGATTATTATTTAATACCAGTGAGTTTGAATTCATGTTGGAAGTAGGATGATTTTGATACTCCATTTTATATCTAAAATCTTTATTTATCTTGATGGTCGCTTCAACTAAAAAAGAGGGTCCGCCAAAGTTTCTAAAATCTACAGGCTCTATATTTTGAGGTGGTTTTTGCTGAAACACTAAATAATTAATACCTGAACCAAAATAAATACAGTAATCACAATCTGTACCTAAAAAATCTGTATTCACTTTTTTACTGGAGGTGTTGCTGACTGGTGATTTAGGAAGGACTTCAGCAGAGGAAAAACAAAACACCATTAAGAAAAAGGAAATTAATTTAGTCACATTTATATACTACAGCACTAGACTAAAAATGGTCAATTGGTAATTTATTTTACAAAAGCACTTCCATTTTACCTAGCTCACTCACTTTGACTTTATAAATAACTGTTTGGTTTTTACCAAGACTCAATTTAGCTTCAGGGAAAATAATTTTTTCTAGACCAATGATAATAGTTGTATTAACGACAGCATCCTGTTCATTTCCATACTGATTATAAAGCGTCACCTTTACTTCGTATTCGCCTGGAATAACTTGATTTGATGTCCAAATCTCAGCTCCAGGACCATATCTTGAGTCTAGAACAAATTCCCCAGACATCCCTTCATACTTTCGATTTTTAAAGTTAAAGAGTTTCCCTAATGGATTTTTTACTGTTAAATCAATGTCGTGCTTTTCTGTCTCCCACTTTGAAAAAATGAGCATATAGTTTTTAGTTTTCAATTCTTCATTTGTTTTTTTAAGCCTAAACAAATCTTGCTCTGACTTTTTAAGCTCTTTATTCATTTCTTCTAACTTCTGACTCAGTTCTTTCATTCTTTCAATCGGTTTGCCGTCTTCACCAATGACATTATTTTTTGCTTCTAAATCATTAATTATTTGTTTTAACTTTTTGTTTTCCTCTTCTGTTTTATCAAAAAAAGCCACCTTGCTTTTTAAAACTTTTATTTCATCTACTGAATTGTTTTTTTCTTTTTCCATATCACTTGTTTTTATTTTTAAAATATTTAGCTCTTTCTCGATTTTATCGAGTTCTTCTGAAGTTATTTTTCTATTTTGACTCACTTTTTTAGTCTCGCCATTTAAAGAACTTGAAATTGCCAACAGTTTTTCAGTTGAATTCCCGGTATTTTCTTTCGCTATTGAATACATTAAAACAAAAAAACCAAATAGCAATGTCATCAAATCAGAATAACTAACTAGCCATTTTTCATCGTGATGCATCTGGTGGTTTTTTTTTCTGTGACCTGAATAGTCAAATGGCATATCTATTTCTTTCTATTTGCTACTTTTTGGAAGTCATAAACTTCCAACGCAACTGTTTTATCGTTATCACCTATATGTTCATCTGGGGTTTCATCTTTGCCGTCTGAAGCATCCAATAGAACTATCTCTTTGATAACATCTTTAAACATTATTCTTTCCTTCAGGGGAAATTTACTTAACATGAAGTCATAGATATGAATTCTGGAGTATTTTTCTTTTATCAAATAAATAACATCAATTACAAATTCCCTCACTTTTTGTTCTTCTTCCGCTTGCCGAAGTGCCAAATCACTGAGTGGTAGAATGACAAAATTTGCACCTGCAATCCCCCAAAAAGTAGCAACTAATGCCGTGGCCATGGCCTTTCCAATTTGCTCCGTTCCACCCGCAGATCCCACTTGCTGCATCATTTCGATCATCCCCGTGGAGGCTCCTAAAAGACCTAATGCTGGAGGAAACTTTGAAATTGCATTCAAGGTTTTTGCATCATCAAAATATCTATCTGTAATAGAATCTTTTAAATTATGCAGGAGAGCCATCAATTGTTTTGTAGAAAGTTTTTTTTTAGAAAGAGCCACAAAGCACTCTTTGGTAAATGGATGACTAAATTCAAAATTTGACATATTAGATTGTTGAAAATAGGACTCAGTGGCTTCAACAAGCTCGATGGCCATTTGAAACTGGGTTCTATTTCTCTTTCTTCCCGATAGATAAACTCCAAAAATAATAAAATCAGCAAGATCGGCAAGCTTTTTAAAAGGATAGGATACCAACGTGATCCCAACCGTTCCAAAAATAACTATCATGAGGGCATGAAAATTTAAATATAAAGCAGGATTGACGGCTGGCTCTATAACACCAAAATACAAAACATAAAAAATGATCAACGAGCCTAAAAAAACGCTCGATCGGTTTGGCAAAACCATTTGAAATCCTCCCAGGATCTTGAGGGTCCATTCTGAAACTTTCCTCAGAAAACTCTCGGTGATTTTACAGCAATTATTAAGTCCAGAACTAAAATTAGCTCCGTTCTGGGCCATGGTCTTTGACTTCCTTAAAGATAAAATTAGCTTAGAAAAAATTCTATTTTTTTAAAATCTCAGATTGATTCAATTAAAATACGGTTAAAAACAACTATTATATCTCAAAATGGGAAATATTACCATTACTTAAGTAATCAACTTAACCTTCCGATAGTCCTGATAGGATTAATTTTGATTGATCCAGGAGGAACAATGAGAACGTTAATGAATAGTTTCCGCCATTTAGTGTTGGTTACCTACTTGCTTTCACTGGCATCTTGTGTTTTACCAAAAAACGAAAATCTGAGCCAAACCATCTTACAAGAGATGAACCAGGATACAGGAGCTTCAAAAGAATTTGCTGGATTGGCTTCAGCGCAAACAATTTCCTCCAATAAAGTGCAATTAAGTTGGGTGCCATCAACAAATCCTGATGTTATTGGTTATGCCGTTTATGATACCAGCTTAGCCTTTAATCCAAAATTAATTAAAACGGTAAAAGCACCAGCAGAGGGAGTGGCCATCACCAATTTATCTCCCCAGACTTTCTATTCATTTAGGGTGAATGCATTTAAAAAAGACCAAGTTAATGATCCAAATAAAGTCGATATTGGAGCCATACCTTATGGAGGTATTTCTTCCGTAGAAGTTCAGAGTTCGACAACGGCAGTTTTTAAATATGCTGATGGAAGTAATGCAGATAAGATTTTAGTTTACTGTAAAGTTGGATTGCTTGCTATTGAAGAAACCCTAATTGCTACAATTACAAATACGACAAATTCGCAAAGTTTGATTTCTGATTTAATACCAGGAGAAACCTATAAATGCAGAGTTGTCTTAGATATTGGTGGGTTTCAAGATAACAATACAACTACAGTTACTTTTATTCCATTAGGTGAGGCTTCACAACTTGTTTTTTCCTCACAACCAACAAGTGGAAGCGCTGGCGTGGCTATTCCAGGACAACCCGTTGTTTCTATTCAAGACAGTAGCGGTAATGTGATTGTTGCAGGACCTGATTCTACGGCTCAGGTAACCCTGACCATTGCACCTCCTGGAGCTGGAGTGGTTGTTGGTACATCTACAGTTACAGCAGTTAAGGGAGTGGCCACATTTACGGGCCTAAGTTTCCAAGAGGCGGGATTAAAGTCTTTAAGGGCGACAAAATCAGACACTTCAAATCAAACAAATGGTTCAGCGCCCTTAACAGTTGATTCGGATAGTTTTACAATTTCTCCAGGACCAGTAGACGCAACAAAATCCTCCATCAGTATTTCCCCTGCCGTACCTCCTGCAACTCCATTGGTAGCGGATGGCAATGCCTCCTATTCCGTCATCATCACTTTAAAGGACCAATATAATAATCCGATTTCAGGTATTAAACCCACCTTTGCATCTTCAATTTCAGGAGACAATCTAACTCAACCTTCGGCATTTACAGACTCAACGGGAAGCTCTTCAGGATCAATAAGTTCAACCATCGCAGACACTTCGTCACCTTTTAGATCTTTAACGATTTCATCTCCGGCGGGTTTAGGAACCCTTTCGGTTTTGGCACCTTTTGTTCCTGGAGTCGCTACAAAGCTTGGCTATATTGTTCAACCCGTAAATTCGCCAGGCGGAGCCTTAGGGATGGCCCCCATTCAAATAGCTATCATGGATGCTAACAGTAACGTGGTTAATACGGGTGCGGCTTCGACATCTTCAATTACCGTATCCATTGCCTCGAATGTTAACGGCGCGGTGCTTTCAGGAACGACAACTGTTACTGCAGTTAATGGAATTGCTGCGTTTAGCAATTTAGGAATTGACAAGACTGCAGTAGGATATAAGCTGCTAGCCAGTTCTGGAAGCTATATTCCCTCCTATAGCAATTCGTTCAATATTACTTCGGGAACTCCGCAAAAAATAACAGTGACCTCAGGATCAAATTCTGTGGTTTCAAATGTTTGTAGCGGAGTTATTACGGTCCAGCTTAAAGACAACGGAAATAATCCAGCAAATGCCATTCAAAACACCCCCATTTCAATTTCAGGTTTAGGTAGTGGCTCTTTATATACAAGCAGTACTTGCAGCGGTTCACCCATTTCAGCAACTCTAACGTTTGCAGCAGCCACAAATACGAAAACTTTGTATCTAAAAGACTTATCCAGCGAAACCTTAAATTTAGTCTTTAGTGATACCTCCAGTGTTTTAACCACTGGTACCTTTACAATGAATGTATTGCCGAACAAGATTAGTATCGCAGCCAACATGCCCTCACCTCCAGCTGCTTCAGGCACACCGATGTCAGTTGTGGCAGGAGCTTGTTCACCCGCAATTGTTATCACTCCAAGGGGCGAGAATGGCACTCCCGGACCTTTACCAGCCATTACGAGTGTTTCAATCACAGGGTTAATCGGTACAAGTGCGCAAATATACTCAGACTCAAGTTGTACGCAGCTACTGACTCCCTCTAATGTCTCTTTGCCAATCACTGCAGGAACAGGGACTTACCCAATTAATATTTATTTAAAGGATCCAAAGTCTGAGGCCTTGAATCTCAATGTAACAGATAACGCAGCCGTTATGACTTCGACTTCTTCAAATCAACCAATTTCTATTTTACCCTCTAAAATTATTTTCAGCGGCCCCACGACTGTTGTTGCCGGAAGATGCTCAACGGCTTACACCGTGTCACTCAAAGACGAGCAAAATAATCTTGTAAATGCAGATACAAATAAAACAATAAATATCAATGGCCTTAGCGGGACAACAACTGGAGCTTTTTACAATACAAACAATTGCAGCGGTTCGCCATTGAACACACAACTTGTTATTCCCCAAGGGAGTCCATCGGTAATGGTCTATTTCTCAGACACAACAGCTGAAAGTTTAACTGTTCACCTGTCAGATCCCAATGGTCTAATGAGCAATTCAGCATCGATATCCATAGGAATTTCCCCTGCGGCATTTCAAATCACCGGGCCAACACCGGCAAACTCTAAAACAACGGTTTGTGCAGGTCCATTTACAGTCAACACCTTAGATGGAGCGACTGTACCTAACATCACGGCAGCTATTAATTCGATTGTAGCCAATCTAGCCCAATCAGGTTACGCCGCCGGATTTATTGATGCTGGGAAATTTTACAGTGATAGTCATTGCGGCACCCAAATAAGTAGTTTGACTTTTAATTCAGGAGATAATTCTAAAATCTTCTATTTTAAAGGCCAATACCCTGCCGCATCCCTTACAATTGCGGCGTCTGATGCGGCGGCAGTTTTAGATTCAGGTTCCACAAACTGGACAATCCTTGGTGAAAAGGGATGGATTGGAACTCTTGGCAGTTTTTTGGATTCCGCTGGAGAACTCCTCTGGTTTAGAACAGGAGTCAGCCCGGTTTCGGCAAGAATGGATGCTCCTTCGACTATTAGAGATTTAACTTTTGATTCATCTAAAACGTTTCTATATGCAGTGGATGAGTCTGGCCAAAGAATTATTAAATTTGATTACGTAAATCAAAGATATGTCGGATGGCTCGGTGGATTTTCTAATCCAAATAATGCAGCGGCACTCATTTCAGGAAGCAAGAAATCGCTTTACCCAGCTCTGCCTTCCTCAGCAAGTTGCATCGCCACCACCTCGGGAAACGTCACACCGGGATGGTGCTTAGGTGGTCAATCTTATGCTTCAAGTAATTCAACCTCTGGAGTTTTATATAAACCTCGACAATTGACAGTGGACAGCACTTACGTCTACGTAACCAATTACAATTCCCACATTGTCACCAGATATGATGCTAATTCTGGAGCCTATGCAGGCTGGATAGGAGGAATAGCTTCAACACCCACGGGAATTGGTCCTGGAGGTCCAGGAAGCTGTACAAGCACATCTTCTGGTATTACGCCTGGATGGTGCAAGGGGGGGAATAATGCCGCAAACACCAGCTCCACATCAACGTGGGGGAATGGAAATGGTTACATGTACTACCCGAATGCCATCGCAAATGACGGCACGTATTTATACGTCGGTACCTACGGTGCTATCTTAAGATTTAATCTAGCTAGTGGTGCTTTTGCAGGGTGGATTGGCAAAGCCTATACCACTCAACCAACCTCAGGTGCTTCGGGCTGTACCTCCTTATCTTCTGGAACAACGACGCCTGGATGGTGTTATGGTGGTACCTTTCAAAGTATCAATCCAAATACTGCCACAGGAATAGGAAGCCTAAGGGGAGGAATTAACTTTCCAAGATCCATATATTTAAAAGATGGTTTTCTTTATGTTCTTCATAATGATTCTAGTGGAACTATAAACTATTATAATGCCTCTACGGGAGCGTATGTCGATAGACTACCAAGCTTGTCTTTTAATTGGAATGGGTCTATCGATTTTGTTTTTGATACAATTACAAATCTATTTTATGTTGCTGACACATCAAGAGTCATCGCTGTGGATAGCGATGGATTAGTTAATGGCTGGCTTGGTAAAGTCAATAATACTAGTTCACTCACATCGGCGCTTGGCTATACCGGTGATTGTTCTGTTCTTGGAACCAACGACAACACCCCTGGATGGTGTTTAGGCGGATCTGCAAAATCTGGAATGGACGAACAGGCTTTTGAGGAAAGCTATTCTATAGAAAATGACGGCAATGGAAATATTCTCGTTGGAAATTACCGAACCGCCTTAATTAAAAAATATAATATGACGACAGGAGCCTACATTGGCTCCTTAGGCTATTCAAGCACGGCCCCTGAAGAGTGGTCAAATGACGCTACTACCGAGGCTGAATTGTATGGTTTTGGAAATAATGATTTTTATTCCCCGATGGGAGGATATAGTGACGGCACTTACCTCTACGTTTCAGATTGGGGAAATGGAAGAGTTAAAAAAATAAGCTTAGCAACCGGAAAGCTTATTGGTTGGATTGGTGGCGTCACAACTACGCCCACAGGAGGAACACACTCAGACTGTGTGACAACAAATCCTATGTCAGTGACTCCAGGCTGGTGCACAGGAGCCTTGGCTAATCCTTGGTACCATATTCTTAACTTCGCTGGAAGCGGTCAAATCAGTGGATTGATGCAAATTCCTAACGGAATTACTGGAGATGGAACCCATATTTATGTGACAGATCAGGCTTTACATCGAATCAACAAATTTAATGCCGCAACGGGAGCTTTTGTTGGGTGGGTTGGAAATATCGCAACTTCACCAACAGGAGGTGCCGGCGGCTGTGTGGGTGCCACTGTGGGAACATTCACTCCTGGTTGGTGTACCGGCGGTCAGAGTGGCTCTGGAACCGGCGATGGGATGTTAAATTACCCTAGCGCTATCACCTATGTGGCGGCCTCTGGAAAATTATACGTTGTTGATAATTTAAACCATCGAATTTCTTCTTATAACCCCTCAACAGGCGCCTTTACAGGCTGGATTGGGCGTATTGGGTCAGCTCCCAGCGGAGGATGCTCCACAGTAGACAATGGCTCTTACAACGTTTCTACAGGAGGTTGGTGCACGGGTGGAACCTCTGCCGAATCTAGTGGTTCCGGCGATAAATTTGGCGGATTTAGATTTTTTCATTGCACTGGCTGTTCACCTTTATCTGCATTCGGTTATCCTGGTGGAATTACTTCCGATGGAACAAATTTATATGTTTCTAATTTTTACAATTTTAGAATTGATAAAATTAGTTTAGATGGAACCTGGCAATCTGCAGTTCTTTCAAGATGGGATCAATATACCAATACTTGGCAGTCAAATGGAGCCGTGGTTGGTGGATGGAACCCAGGATGCGAGTACCCCATGGGGCTTTGGACTGATGGTACAAATTTATATGGAACTGGTTATAGCATGTGTAGTTATGGTCAATCTGGCGTAGCTGTTTGGAAAATGAATTTATCATCAGGAAATATGATTGGATGGCAAGGAGGAGTTTTACCAGGTGTTTCCATTGTTGGCGGCGAAACGGGGTGCATTGGTGCCAGCACAAAAACACCAGGTTGGTGCCAAGGGGGTGCCGCCATGCAGGGATTTAAGCTGGGGCAATTCAGCAATGCTTACTATGTAACTGGTGAGACATCTGGAAGTTATATTTATGTGATAGATGCAAACACGAACAGAGTGACTCGAATACTGAAGTAACTTTGAGTTTTTTAGAGGTGGTTTTCTTGAAGTTGATAGGACGTTTAATTAAATTAACTTTCGCTATTCTTTCAGGCTTTTGCTTGATGACTTCGCTTTCATGCAGAAGTGGAGGATCTGCGACCGGTGTTATTCCAACAGAATCTGCAGAATCATCCACTCCCCCAATCGTCAATATTCCAACAATTGCCTTTCCCTTGACGAGTCCCTATTATTCTCAAAGCGACTTTTTAGATATTTCTGGCTTGTGTATGGTTGGATACACGGTGGGTTTATCAGGATCCTTTAATGCACAAGAAATCTGCGAAAACTCCATGTTTACTTTCAGAGTGAATAAAAACACTGATGGTGTTTATGCCTTTTTAATCACCCAATCAAGTCCAAACAATGTTATTTCTAACCCTGTTTCAATACTTTGGGTGCGGAAAACAAGCGTCTCGAGTCCCGGCATTAAGTCACCGGCCATTAATCCCTACTTTTCTGCCGAGGGGGTTCTGACTATTTCCGGAGCCTGCGAAACAGGTGCGACAATTAGCCTCAGTGGGGACGGAGCCGGATCCACAACCTGTCAGGCATCACAATTTAGTTTAAGTCTTCCCAAAGCTTCTGATGGAGATTTTAACTTGTCGATTATTCAAGTAGACCAAGCCGGAAATTCTTCCACATTACCCTTTGTATGGAAAAAACACTCTCTGACAGTCCTCCCATCCCATCCAACTCTGACAGTAAATACCCCTCAGGTATTGACACTAAGTGGAGGTACAGAGTCTTTTTCCGTATCTATTTCAACAAACTCTTCGGGTGGTAACTACAATTCATCCACAAAAACCTACACTCCTGGAATTGTTGCCGGAGGAATTGATGTCTTAACAGTGACGGACAGCATAGGAGAAACAACTCAAATACAAATAACTGTTGTTCCCGGAGACCCAGATCATTTAGAAATGGGATCACCAAGTGGAGACAATCAAACCGGAAACCTTGGACAACTTTTGCCAACGGCCTTAAAAGCAAAAATAGTAGATAAATACGGAAATGGAATTTTCAATTACCCATTGTATTTTCAAAAACTATTAGGAGATGCCGAAATCGTTGACAATCCAATTCAATTTTCTGATTCTGCTGGTGCTGTTTCTGTCAATGTAAGAATGGGATCAGGAGCCTTATCAAACCAAATTAAAGTAGGACCATTATCGGGCGTTTTAATGGATGTGAACGCCACTGGAAATACCTCACTTCTTTTTAATGAACTCACTCTTTCAAGTTCTGCGGGGTACATTGGAGCGCTCTATGGGATTAGCCAAAATCCACAAGGAATGGTGGTGGCAGATTTTAATGGAGATGGAATCCAAGATATGGCGGCACTCAATTCAGGTGATCCAAGTATTGGCATTTTGTTGGGATCAGGTAAAGGAAATTTCAAAAAAATGACAAAGATCCTTTCTTTGTGTAGCTCTCCTAATGGGATTTCAAATGGAGACTTTAATTCTGATTCCAAAGTTGACCTGGTTGTTACCTGCGGAAGTTCAGCTTTTTATTCTTTGCAAATAATTCTTGGAAATGGAGATGGCACTTTTCAAGTACCTGCTAATATTGCTATCGATGCCAATGAAAACATTCCCTATGGAATCGTCGTAAGTGATTTTAGTGGTGACTCTAAACTTGATATAGCAACCACCTCAGCTGGATCTGGAAAAGTCTTTGTGAGAAAAGGCAATGGAAACGGAACTTTCCAAGCTCCAGTTTCATACGATGTCGCCAGCTCACCAGGGGCTTTAACTTATGTTGATGTCAATAATGATGGGAAACTGGATTTAGTTGTAGTCAATTCTGGTGATAACACCGTATCCGTTTTAAAAAATAATGGATCGGGAACATTTTCCACATTTGGACTCTACGGAACTGGGGTGGCACCTACAGCTGTGGCAGCGGCGGACTTTGATGGTGACGGATTTGCCGATTTAGCCATAGTTAATAATTCAGATAGTTCTGTTTCTATTTTTATCAATGATCAGACAGGACATTACAATGCAGGAACTGATCTTTCTGTAGGAACGAACCCAAACTCGATCATAGCTAAAGATCTAAATGGAGATAGCAAGATTGATTTAGTTATCAGTAATGGATCTGATAACAGTGTGAGTGTATTTTCTGGCGCTGGAAACGGAGTTTTTACCAATATTGCAAACGTGGCCACATTGACTAATCCAAATCAGGTAACCGCTTTTGATATTAATACCGATGGAAGTCAGGATTTATTGATTCTTGGATTTAGCTCTCAGCAGATTCAAGTTTTACCCGGTAGATCCAACTTTTCATTTGGATATCTTTCTACCGTTGGTGCAAATCCTGTAGCCATGGTCATCGTTGATTTGAATAAAGATCAAATTCAAGATGTTGCTGTTGTTAATAGCAATAGTAAAACGGTTAGTCTTCTTCAGGGTCTAGGAAATGGACTTTTCAATCTCACATCCACGTTAAATACAGGTGACAATTCAAATGCCATTGCATCAGGTGATTTACGAAAAAACAAAACTAAAGATTTGATTGTCACCTGTCCCAATCTGGGGCATGTGAAAGTTTATCTGGGTAATGGCGATGGTAGCTTTGCTGCCCCGGTAAATTATACAACGGGAGCTGGCCCCTCATCGGTAATTACCATTGACTTTAATAATGATGGACTTTTAGATATTGCTACCGCAAACCTATCCAGCAATACGGTAAGTGTCCTATTAGGAAATGGTGACGGAACCTTTCTTACCAAAGTTGAAAATCCTGTTGGTAATGGTGCCACCAGTCTTGTTGCGGCAGATTTAAATGGTGATAGAAAACTAGATATCGTTGTCGCCAATCTATATAATAATTCTATCAGCGTACTTCTTAACAACGGTGATGGAACCTTTCAAACTCAAGTAGAGTATTCTTCGGGTAT
This sequence comes from Deltaproteobacteria bacterium, assembly GCA_017302835.1. Taxonomy (NCBI): domain Bacteria; kingdom Pseudomonadati; phylum Myxococcota; class Myxococcia; species Deltaproteobacteria bacterium. The sequence goes on from JAFLCC010000004.1 coordinate 181,493, forward strand.
GGGAACAATAAGTCTGCTGGCAGCTGACTTTAATAATGATGGAAAAGCAGATATTGCTGCGACGAATTCTGCAGAAGGTACTGTGAGTATTTTTATAGGTGTAGGAAATGGAGCTCTTAATTCTCCAAATGTTTTTTCAGCGGGCTTAGATCCAAACGGCCTCATCGCTGCAGATTTCAAGGGAAATGAAAAACTTTCTTTAGCTGTTGCCAATGGTTACAACAACACTTTCACTGTATTATGGGGTACTGGAAGCGGTCAATTTACGACCTCAACCACTTACTCTTCTCAAGGAAGTTTATCTGCAATAGGTGTTGGCGAACTGAATGGGGATAATGTCAGTGATGTCCTTGTTCTTGATAGTATTTCAAACAAACTGGAAGTGTGGATTGGACATTAAATTTAAGAGGATAATTACTTTATTTGAGTTGATCTTGATGTCATTTAGCTTGTCTTCATGCACTATTGCTTCAGATCCAGAGGGAAATAGTGGTACTTCTGCCATTCTTGAAAGCATTAATTTGGTTTCTTATACAGAATCAAAAGCCCTTGTAAAGGTTATTGGATCATTGCCAAGAATTAGTTCAGTAGAATTAAATGAAGTCATTTTTCATACCAAATTAGATTGCTCCGACGACCCCATTGGTCGAGGTCTACAAAAAGATTTTTTGACCACCGGTATCGAAATCCAAGTCTTCATTGATAAAAAAACAGATATTTATATTCAATCAAACACTTCAAGCGAATGTCATTTTTTAGGAAGTTATACTTTCACTTCATCTCCGCCAGAACCTCCCACTCTTTCTAAGATGATTCCCGCTTCCCCTTCAAGGACATCAACGACGCCAACACTTTTTGGGAAGGCATTACCAAACTCGAAGGTCTATTTCTACAAGGAACCTAATTGTTCCACCTTATTAGGAAATGGAAGTGCCAATGATTTTAGTTTAATTGGAATCATTTTAAATGTCCCTTCGGACAGTCAAGTTGAAATCTATGGACAAACAAGAGATCCATTAAATAAAGTATCTATCTGCCAACTTTTGACAACCTATCAACATATATCCAGCGGTCCAGATCCTGTGGTTTTTTCATCAACGGCTCCAGCTTCTCCGAACAATCAATCAACCAACCCAACTATTAAAGGAGTCGCATCTTCGAATTCAGAAACTGTGGCCCTATATAAAGATCCTGGCTGCTCCGATCTGATTTCTTCGGGAACAGCCGCTGATTTTAATTCAATAGGATTTTCAATAAATGTGAATCAAAATGTAAGTTTAACAATTTACGCTAAGGCCTTAGATGGAAATGGCAACCCATCTGTTTGCAGTTATTTAACAAGTTATCTTTTTGATAATGTGGCACCCTTAGCTCCCGTATTTAACTCGACAAACCCAACCTCCCCGACGAGGTTAACAATTTACCCCCAAGTTAAAGGAATCGCTTCCGTAGATACAGCAACTGTTAAGTTTTATAATTCTCCTTTGTGCCTTGTTCAGACAGGACTTGGAAGCAAAATGGATTTTGAAGGCAGCGGAGTTTTTGCAACTGTTGTTCAAAATTCAATCACGCCAATTTATGCAAAGTCATTCGATTTTGCAGGAAATGGTTCTGCTTGTACCTACTTTTTAGATTTTAAAAATCAAACCATTGCGCCAGATATTCCAGCATTCGGAGGAACAACACCGGCCTCACCCAATAATTTGACTCCCAATCCATTGATATTTGGAACAGCCTCTGAAACCACAGTGAGCTTAGATTTCTATTCAGATTCTACTTGCAATAGTTCTATAGGTTCAGGAACGGCTAGCAGCTTTAATGGAAGTGGTATTCAACTAAATACACCAAACATACCTAACTCGATAAACTTGACGCCGATATATGCCACAGCGACAGATACAGAAGGCAATGTCTCAACTTGTACACAAATTGCCACCTATGGTTACTCTACGGCCGCAGCAGCTAATGCCACTTTTATAGGTTCGGTACCCTTATCACCCTCCAGAACTTCAACCACACCCTTCATAGTTGGAAGTGCCCCCATTTCAGTGGCTCAAGTTTATCTCTTTAAAGATGTATCTTGCACTCAGCAAATAGGTTCTTCTACAAAGAATGTTTTTTTTGCTCAAGGAATTCAAGTTAATGTTTTACCCAATAGCGTGACAACAATTTACTCTAAAACACTTGATGTCTATGGAAATTATTCTAATTGTTCGTTTTTAACTTCTTACACCCACGACAATGTTCCTCTCTTTGATCCCTTAATTATTTCATCAACTCCGTCTTCGCCAAATAATGCTTCCTCAAACCCAAGCATTTTAGGCTCAGTCGTGATAAATGTTCCTGGCAAGATTTTACCTATGAACCAAGTAAAGCTCTATGACAGCTTTTTATGTATTAATGAAGTAGGTTCAGGAACGCCCAATTCTTTTACCACAACAGGAATACAATCCACCTTGGTTCCAAATAGTGTCAACTCAGTATATGCTAGAGCCTTTGATGCCGCAGGAAACAAATCAAATTGTGCCTATTTGTTAGATTATCTTTTTGATAATATTCCTCCTGGAAATCCATCCTTGGCATCTGCAACTCCCATGACGCCTTCCTATACCAGAGAGACCAACATTGTGGGCGTCATTTCAAGTTCTCAAAATCTCACGGCGCTCGCTTCCGTTTCCATTTATCTAGATTCCTTATGCACTAACTTGATCACATCAGTTTCACCGGCTCAATTTACTTCTTCAGGAGTCCTTCTTACTAGTAATCGCAATACCACGACGCCTTTTTATGCTCAAGTTCAAGATGCGGTTGGAAATAGATCAAGTTGTTCCCTATTAGTTAACTTTCTCCATAATGATATTGGTCCAGCGAATCTAATGACCACTCAAAATATAGATGGATCTGTGAACTTAAATTGGAATACTGATAATACGGCTAGTCCTTCTCCAAAATATATAATCAAAAAAGCAACTAAAAGTGGAGGGCCTTATACGGTTATCGAATGGAACAACTCAGGTAATTCATTTAAAGATAGTTCCGTATCTAACAATAAAAACTATTATTATGTGGTTGCAGCTACTAATAATACAGGAACTAGCAATAATTCATCCGAAGCCCATCGTCTTGTTTCCGCTGGCGCCGCTCAAACTGCAACAATGTTAGCTGCGACACCAGGAGCCAAAGTTGTTGAACTCTCTTGGCAAGGATATTCTCCAGATATGTACTATAAAGTTTTGCGATCGACCCAGCATGGAGGCCCTTATACTGAAATTAAGTCAGGAATTACAAGTACAACCTATAAAGACACAACTCCATCAAATGGCACGACGTATTTTTATGTTGTTAAAGGGGCGAATCCCAATGGAGTGAGTGTTCAATCCAATGAGGCTGTAGCCAGAGTTTTAAGTGCCCCTAGTGCTCCTCAAAATCTCGAAGGATTTTTAATTATGCAGAATCCTAATTGTGCCGGAAATCCTGGTATCACCTTAACTTGGACAGCACCAAGTTATTATAGTGCCTTTATGGTTCGAAGAAGTGCTATTCCTCAATCGACTCAAGACTACATAACGACATCCGCAACTTCATATACTGATTGCAATTTGAACACAAACGATACCAATTTTAGAGCGAACCATTATAGCGTCCAAACCCTATGGGGTCCATCTTCTGCTTACGTAAGGTCTCCGCTTTCCCAAACAGTAGGGTTTTCTTATTATTCAGGTACTAATTTTGTTGTCAATCCAGGGGATAATAAAATGATTCTTTCCTGGACAGACATTTATCCTGCTGAATCCTATCAAGTTTGGCGTTCAGACCAAGCCGGTTGGCCTAACTCAAATTATGTCCTCCTCGATGGGAATGTCTATGGGACAGTCTACACAGACAATACAGCACTGAATGGAACAGCTTATTTCTATATGGTATTAGCAAACTACCAGAACAATCAAACTGGAGGAAACGGCACCGAAGTGGGTAGGACACCAAGTGCGACATCTGGGGTCCCCTCTAACTTGCAAATTACCGAAGATAAGGGAAGTGGAAATCCATCTCTGGGTTGGTCTGCACCAGAAAAATATAATTATTTTAATATTTACAGATCTACTGCCTTAGGCGGCCCTTATGGCTATGTTGGCTCTTCTTATGTAAATTCCTATATCGACAACTTATCAACTCCAGATTTCTACTATTATCAGGTTGTGAGTGTTTGGGGTCAGGTAGAGTCACCACCCACAAATATACAATCTTATCGATTTGGTATAACCAACGTCACGGCTACGGCATCAGCAAGTCAAATAACACTTAATTTTTCATCGGTATCGGGTGCCAATCAATACCAAATTTATCGAAGTTTAAGTGAAACCGGATCCTTTTCACTCATTGATACAGTAGCATCAAGTCCTTTCGTAAATTCTAGCTCGTCCCCGGCCGCTCACCCTGCTTTGAGCGGGCAAGGCTATTTTTATTCCGTAAGACCCTCTTTCCCTGATGGAACTTTTGGACAGCATTCAAGCAAAGTAAACGCCCAACTTACAAGTGACAATGTTCCTTCGGGATTAACTATTGTAGCCTCTAGCGCCTCATCCATTTCACTTAAGTGGGCAAAAATTAATAATGCTACTCTCTATTACGTATACAAAGCGACAACCTCAGCAGGTCCTTACACTCTCGCCACAACAGTCTCTACTAATGAAGCTTTTGTCGGGGGATTGATTGGTAATACAGATTATTATTTCAAAGTGGAATCAAAAGTGGGAACCCAGGTTTCAAATAAATCTAATTTCATCCAAGGTTTACCTGTGGATATGCCAGAACAACCATCCTATGAAAAAGGAAATAACCAGATTAGTCTCTCATGGACGGCCCTTGCAGGTGCCACTTCCTATATTTTATACAGATCTTCTGATTTGATAAACTACACTCCCGTGTTGAGTTCTACCCTCAGCACCTCTTTTTCTGACGTGGGGGTGACGAACGGGAGTATCTATTTTTACAAACTAGAAGCTGTTTTTTCCTTATATTCTTGGACTTCCGAGTCAACTAAGGGAATCACACCAGGTATAACCCCCGCTGCTCCTCAGGGACTTGCCCTAGTTGAAACCTTATCTTCAACTAGTGTTAAATTAAGTTGGACATCGGTATCAAGTGCTAATTTATATAAAGTATATCTTTCTTCGGTTAGTGGTGGCCCCTGGGGGACTGCCGTACTTAGTAGTTCAGCAACCATTGGCATCGTCTTAACTGGTTTGACCACAGGGGCCGTTTACTATGCTTGTGTGACGGCATTAAATGGATTGCTTGAGTCTGGTTGTTCCTCAGAAATTTCCTTCATTCCAATCACCCCACCCAGCGCCCCTCTTGTCGTTGCAACGGGTGTAGGTATTGACCTCAGCTGGGGAAGCGTCGCCGGAGCGGCAACCTACGACATCTATCGATCCACAAACAAATTTATTTTTGAAATCATAGCTACTGGAATTGCCCCTACGGGATACTCTGATCTCACAGCAACAGCTGGTCAGCATTATTACTATAGATATGACCCATGGAATCCAAGTGGAAATCCGTATCCCTGGTCTGCCCCTTCAGTCGATATTGTCTTTGGATCATCCATTGCTATTCCAGCAAGTCTTTCTCTGCTTTCCCTGGACGCAAGCAATGTTGTCTTAAATTGGGCTCCCTCTAGTCAAGCTGCCAACTATAAAATTTATAGATCCCCAGTTTCGGGATCAGGACATGTATTAATTAACACGCTTAGTGCTTCTTTAAATGAATATACAGATTCTGGTCTATCCGCTGGAACAGATTATTATTATACAGTGAGTGCGGTAAATTCTTCAGGCGTTGAATCTGGAAAATCAAATGAAGTTGGAATAAGAATGGTAACAGGACCAACTTCTATTAGTACATCAAATGTAGCAAATAAAGTTCAAATATCTTGGAGCAGCCTAGCTGGAGCCAGCTCTTATGTGGTATCCAGAAGCGATTCCTCAGGAGGGCCCTATGGTTCTGTAGGGACAACAGCATCGAACAGTCTCCTGGATTCAAATATTGTTAATGGTAAAACATACTACTATGTCGTTGAAGCCAAATTTTCTGGAACGATAAAATCAGCTATTTCAAGTGAAAGTTCGATTTCTGCAATTAAAGTTATGAATCTTCAGGTCCCGATAGAGCTCACTGATCAAACACTGGCCTCGGACGTGATGGCGGTTACTTTTAATAGGGCGCAAGTAAGTTTAGATACTTCAGAATACGATGGAACCGTATCCTATGACTTTGAAATCCTAGCAACAAATGCAGATTCCAACAATTCAAATGTCGAAATTGTAGATTCCTCTGGAATAACCAAAGCAACTGTCATCATACCTTCTGGAACCTCTTCATTTACCAGATTAAGAAGCAGTTTCATCCCAAATGCAGGATTTGATTTTTATCAATTGAAGCTTAGCGCAACTACAAATAATTCAGATGTCAAAATTGAACAGGCAAGAATTTTGGTTACCCAAGTAGGGGCCAGCAAAACAAAAGTTTTTATCCCTCTCTTAGCCTCATCTAGGACACCATCAAGCATTGATGGTAGTTTACCCGTTGAAAGTACAACCAATAATAATTACTTTGTATTAAATAGTTCAACTGAATTTATCAGAGATTTAACCAAGTATTCAAAGTTAATAGCAAATAGCCCATGGGAATTTGAAGTCATCGTTAGTTCAAATGGCGGCAAAGGAGTTGTCTCCTTGTTTAACCAAAACCTTCAACTTCCTGTAGAAGACACAGAAATAGAATTTTCAGATAGTGCGTTAACGATTGTTAATTCACCTTTTAATGATGAAATTCAAAATTTTTCAAGTCCTGCAAATGATTTAAATATATTCAAAGTGGCAATGAGATGCACTAAAGATTGTAATTTAGGAGCTGTAAATATTTATAAAGCGGGAATCTGGATATCCTTGTCGGATCTTAGCAAAGTTGAGCTCATATTTAGAAATTCATTAGCAAAAGGCTCTCTCCTCACACCCTCTATAATGGAAGGAGGACGCACATTGATTGATCTTAGCCAATTTTCAAATCCAATATTCAATTTTCGAGTCATAGCCTCAGCGCCAGCTGGACTTTCAGGAGACTTTATGTTGCTTACTGGTGGTGTTTTGGATAGCGGCACGGCAGGAACAAGTATCATTTCTGGAAGTAATTTATCTTTTAGTACAATGGCACCTCTATCCCAGCAAACAGTGGCACCGCTTTCCTTAATCGGTAATGACAGGTACATGATGAAAGCGGATCCCAACGGTGGTGAACTGTCCCTTCTAGAGTCAGCGATAACCGTTAATCTCTCTCCATAGTTCCCATTCCCAATAGAATTGAACTTATGCTAATGGAGGCATTGGCGGAGTTTCGCTCAAAATTCCTGAATTTAAAATTCTTTCAAGGGAACTACTTTTTGATTGCAAAAGATTTTCGCTCTTTCTGATTAATAGTGCTAGGTGATCTCGCTGCTCTATGAGCATGCCAATTGAAGTCTCTAATGATTTTCTGTTTCCTGAAAGAGTCGGAGTGATCTTAAGTTCCCATTCGAGCCTAGAGATTTCCTTTTCTGTAACTGAAAGGTAATCATTTAAGGGATGCAAGGTAATGGCTTGCTGGATTTCTCTAGCTAACTGGGACACAATCTTTTGGTATTTCGATTTTTCTTGATTTTGAGATAAGACAAATTGAGAAAACTGTTTTTCTCTTTGATTTAACTGTGCAGCAATGAGTGAGTGAGCACCCTTTTCTTTAGAAAGAAGCTCCGTTTGTTCTTTTAATTTGAGTTCTAAAGTGTGTTTTTCCTCAGACATGTGCTGCAAAGTGCCGGATAAACTGTTTTGATAGTCAATCAAATCCGAATTCTTTTCCTTTAGCTTGGATATTTCGCATTCAAATTGGCTAGCAACATTTTCGAAATATTTTTTTGATTTTTCAAACTGATCTTGATTTTCCTTTGCAGAGGCTTTAACCGCATCCTTCTCACTCAGCAAAGAACTGATTTCACCCAGCAATGAGTTAATTTCAGTTTCATAGTATTGCTTTTCCATAATCCAGGTTTCTTTTGAAGTGCCATTCTCCAATTCCAATTTACTGACTTCATTTTTAAGAGCCAAAATATTTTCCTCTAAGGAAGCATTTATGCTCTCATGTCTTAAGTACTGTTCCTGTTTTTCATTTTCCATTGTCTTTAAAAGAGAAAGATTTTTGTCTAGCTCTGAATTGGCCTCGTCAAGAGTTTTACTCAGGTTTTGTTTCTCAGCTTTTAACTCAATTAAGTGAGCAGTATTTTGAGCTAACTCATGCTTGGTTTTTTCATTTAGTTCCATGGACAATTTAAGTTTAGAATTCAAATTATCCACTTCCGAAATCAAATTCGAGACTTTAGCACTATTTTCCTCTTTTTCAGTCCTAATTCTTTGAATTTCTTCACCTAAATTATTCTTTATTCTCTGAATTTCGTCACTAGAATTCATCTTTGCAGTTGTTATTTCACTATTTAAGGTATCAATTTTCGATTGTAATTCATGCACTTCTCGACTTGATCTTTGATATTCACTATCAATTCGAAGGCACTCATTCATTACAGAGTTAAATTTATTTATTGTTGATTCCACTAATTCTTTATTAAATTGATTCTGCTCATTCTTTTTTGTTAGGATTTTATTGTCATTCTTTATCGAATCAATCTTTAGCTGTAATCGGCATATCTCTTCTTCAAGACCTTCAATATGGGAAAATACTTTTTCTATGGAACTTTCCTTGAATTTTTTTGGCGCCGAATTTGAATTTAGAATCTCCATTACGAATCCTCCTTGAGAGTCATATTGAGACATGTCGGCCAACAAAATCCAAACTTGAGACAGTTTTTTGAAAATATTCTAAAATTAAGACATTCTGCTAGAAATGATCCAGTCTCGTTCAGAATCACAAGACCAATCCGACTTAAGAATAAGATTCTTGATAGCAATGATTTATAAGACTTGGAGTCAATAATGATTCATGAATTTAAAGCCAAATTAATAGTAGAATTGATTGTATTTTCAGTTCTATTGGTTTTAACTGGATGTAGTTTTTTTTCCTCTAAACCCATATCCAACCAGAATCAGTCGGCATTCCGCGCGACAGCTGCGCCAGTTGCTAATCCAATTCCAGTTCCCATTGAAGTTGCCACAGAAATATCAGAAATTATGCAGGGGAAAACAAAAAATGAAACTGGAAACAGAGAAACCAAGCAATTGATTGAAACTGAAAGATTAAGTGGTTCAGATTTCAAAAAAAAGCAGCAGGATGCTTCCAATAAAAAAGATCGAAAACCCTCGAATTCAAAAACTGAAAGATACGAAGTGAAACAAGGTGATACTTTGATGAAGATTGCTTTTGAAAAATATGCCAACATTTATCGATGGCGTGAAATCTATCAGACAAATAAGGGAAAAATTAAGGACTTCAATAGACTCGAATCTGGAACAGTACTGCTAATCGAAGGGGTTGAATACGTGTATATCGAAAAAAATGGAGAGGCCTATTTTATTATTAAAGATGATAGTTTGGTTAAAATTTCCAAAAAACTCTATGGCACGACATCAAACTGGAAAGTTCTTTGGAAAAACAACCCTCAACTCATCACTGATCCGAATAAAATCTATGCTGGGTTTACCCTCTACTACCCCAAAATGAATAATCAGCCAGCGGATAACATCAGAACTCCGGCAAGTAGAAATACAAAGACACTTAGAATCAATAATAAATAAAATATAAGCAAGATTTCTCACAACGGATAAGAAATATTTGATTTTATTATTAGTTAACGAGATTATGAAAGTATGATATTTTTTAGATTCATCTGTTTATTCCTTTTGATATTTGTACTAGAGGGCGTTTCTGCCCAGGAAAAAAATGAAGTTCAAAAACCTTTGCAAGAGTCTGTAAAAAGTCCAACTATCGATAATTCAAGTACCTGGGTGGCCCATCTCATTAGAGATAAGAATGTGAACCAAAGAATTTCTGACCTGCTGATAAAAGAAGGCACCATTCCCGTCACCATGATTTTTAAAGATCAAAAATTTAGACCCTTGGTTCAAATTCCAATTGAGTTTGCTCGTCCTGGTTGGTCTGTATTTATCCAAGAGAAATTTCTTGCTCCAATTTCAGATCAACCTGGTTCATACAAATTGTTTGCCTATCTTAATGATCGAGTCAACGAAGTCGAGATCGTTGTAAGAGGTCCGAAAAAAGAAATTGAAAGGGAGCGAGTTTATATCGTGTCTCCTGATGCACAGGAGTATAAAATAGTAAGTCCTTGGGATGCCTTAAGGCTAGGATTAGGAAGTGCCTTAATCAGTTACAAGCAGACTGGTTATAACAGCTATCAAGCTTGGACTGGAGTTTTGGCCGTTCAGTTCCACAGTCCTGAGGAAAAATCTAAATTTGGATTAATTTCCGACTTATCTATGACTGCATTAACAGTGTCTTCCAGCAATGGCTTAAGTCCTCAATTATTACAATTTAACGGGGATATTATCTATTTTTTTCATTGGTCCCCAAACTCTCGATGGAGGAAACAAGCCTTAGTCGGTTTAGACTACTTTACGATGCTTTCAAACGGCGCGCCGTTTGGATTTAAGGATTTAGTCACTCCTGAAGTTGGAGGAAGAGCCAGGTATATCGTAAATGAAAAAGAAGATATAATCTTCGAGCTTCGATATTCTCCCTTAAGTGGAATCAGCAATTTTAAGGAACGTGGATATATCGTTTCCTACTCAAGAAGTTGGTTGCTACCAAACCTTCATAGAGTTGAGGCTGGAATCAGACTCTTAGATTTCACCTATCAGTCAAACCCTAACATAACTGCCTCCGCCCAGACCTTATCATTGTTGCTTTCCTACTCCCTATAGAATCGATGTCTTGCTGCGGTGGCATCTCTTGACGTTTTTCCAGTTTCCACAGAAATGTTTAGCGCAGGACTTTTAATAACGAAGATTTTGATTGAATCTAAAAAGGATGGCAAAGAATCCTTGGTTTGACTTATCTATTATTTTTCTCTGCATTTTGAATTATATTTTCTTGTGCGGTTGTTCAACACCTAGTTTTGTGGTTAAAAGCGATCCTCTTCAAGCTGACGTTTTTGTTCAAGATCCTAAATCAAGCGACAAAAAACCGATAGGCAAAACACCGCTACAACTACCTCTGACTGAGGTGAGAAAAACACTTGGAAACTCTGTAGGTCCGGGTGAGTTTTTTAATGTTATTATTGAAAAACAAGGTTTTTTACCTCAGACCTATGCCGTCCCGGCTACAAAATTTGGGACCATGATAGTTCAATATGATATCAAACTAAAACCAGGAAATGCGCCAAAGGAAGTTAGAATAGCTAAAGAAATTTTGGATCATATTTTTGTGGCGCAAAAACTGGCATTGTTGCAGCAGTTCGAAAGGGCGCAAATTGAACTTGATAAAGTAATCATTCCGTTCCCAAATTTTGCGCGCGCACTTTCAATGAGAGCTTCCATCTATTTTGCTCAGAAAAATTATGTTGAGAGTTTGAAATGGTACGAAGAAGCAATTAAAAATGATCCGGAACTTGATGATGCTATAAAGATGATTGCTAAAATTAAAACTCTAAATGGTTCCAATGCAAAGGGATCCAACTTATGAAATTTAACAAGCATTTCATTTATTCATCATTGATTTTGCCTCTCTTCTTTTTATGTAGACTTTCTTTGGCTGCAGATGATTCAACCCCTGATGAAATTGGGGCCAAAGCCCTTTTAGAAGAAATTTTGATCAAAAGATATTCCCAGGGTTTGGCAACTCTTGTTGAAAAAAATTCCTTCAACGTTGGTGCACAAGTTCAATTAGTAAATGCCCCAAGTCCTCCGTCCGAAGAACCTCCCAAAAAAGCAGAGGTTGAAATACCTCAAGATTTATTAGTTGGTGTTTTAGATCCTGAGCAATTAATCAAGCAATCTGGCGTGGGCGAAGAAAAAAAAGCCATCGTCAGTTTGTTAACAACAAAAAGAATTAAGTCAGCATCTATTTCTGTTGGCCTGAGAGAGGATCTTGGCGCTGATGTAAAAAAAGATGTTGAAAGTTGGTTAGCCCTGCGGGTAAAAACCGAGTTTGGAAAAGCTGGAAAAAGCTCAGTGAGTTTTGTGAAATCAATTCAAGAAAAAAAGGTTGAGTCTCCGCCAAAGCAATGGTGGGATTGGGCGAATCAGTTTCAACACCTGATTGGGACAGCACTCCTAGCTTTAACTTTTCTAGTTGGGATTTTGTTTTGGCGGTTAACAACCTCGAAATCCTCAGTAAGTAAACAAAACCAAGGAGATTCTCCTTCTATTAAATTAACCTCCGAAGGTGCTATTGGAGAAAATAAAGATAATTCAAATAGAGTCACCGAAAAAGAAAGTGAAATCTCTGATGAAAAAATGAAGCTAATAAACAGTAAAGAGCTAGAATCGATAAATTCAAAAATAATTGGATTAGTTCCAAAGCTTTCCAAAGATTTTGAGTCTATCATAAGGTCTTGGTGCCAATCAGGTGAAGAGGGTTTATTCAAACTTGTATGCTTTTCAGAGGCCGTTGGAAAAGACATCGGAAGGCTTCCCATTCCTATTGATGCAATGAGTGATGTTGCCAATGTTTTTACCAGGATGTCTAAAATATCAACCAAAGAAAAAATCGAAACTTTGGAAAAATTATATTGGGATTTAGTTAGTGTTTTAAATTTAGGACCAGAAGTATTAAGTCAGCCCTTCGGATATTTATCAAGTGTCGATGCCGGAGTTATTAATCAACTTCTTATGGACCAAAATCCCAAAATGAAAACATTAGTATCGCTTTATTTGCCAGAAGAAGTTAGAAGAAGTTTTATTAAACCATTGTCTGAAGAAGAAAAACTAAAGATTTTGGAAAGTGCTGCTAATTTAACTGAAATCCCGAAATCTGAACTAAAAGGCATGGATACTACGATTATGGGTAAGATGAAATCCGATGATACCAAGGATTCCATTCAATTTAAAATGAATATTGAAAAAATAGTATCTATGCTCACCGAAAAGGAACAGATCACATTGTTAGGTCAGATTAAAGGAAATAGTTTAATTGAATATAGAAAAAACAATCCCAGTTTGGCTTTCATCCATCTTTGGCCGGACCAGGAAATTTCAAAACTACTTGGCAAAGCCAATTCCGACGAGGCTTTAAGCTACATTCGTGTTAAACCTGAAAGTAAGGAGCGAATTATCACTTTATCTCCCCCGTTTTTATCTGAAATGATCATTGATGAAGTGGATAAGCCAACGAAATCAACTTCAGAAGAAATGGATGGCCACTTACGATCGCTATTAACTAAATTAAAGGAACTTGTCGAAAGTAAAGAAATAAACTTAAAAGAGATTTTTGAACAAATAGACTCTGAGAAGCCCGGGGAAAATAATGTTATTCCAATTAAAACGGCCTAAAGTAGAGCTTGTTTTCTTTGTTGCCCTTTTTACCACTATTTTTTCTCAAGCTGATTATAGGGTTGGAGGATTGCTCGGCTTGGGGAGCACAGGAATTTCCAGCGTTGAAACTATTAGTGGCATTGAATTGAAAGTAAATCGAAGTGATGGACCAGGATATTTTGGTCTTTTTGTTGAAAAACTCATTTCTGATACGAACAGCCTGACTCTTGGACACAATCGCGGTTTTTTGTTTTCACCATTTTCATCTGGGATTGGGTTTACCGGCATCACTTACCGCTGGTTCTTTGGCGGTCCGGCGCCATCAATGGTTGAATCCGCATCTGAACAATCCACAATGCTAATCAAAAGGTATGCTTTCTTCCTTGGCTTAGAAGGTGGAATTGCCAATGGAACAGTAGTTCGTTCCAACGACTTAGTGCCCGTAGTAAGTGGATCAGGTGCTTTTATGGGATTTCATGCGGGATGGGACATTCAAACTGAACCCAACTATGTTTATAGATATGAGTTTGTATATGGTTTGACTCCTCCTTCTTCAGGTTTTGTTAAGACAGATCTCAGTGAACTTGCCTTTACGGCGGGAATATATTTCATATATTGACTTCAGAATCGACCTCCTTAAGTCTAAATTTTCCTGTTTTTTATGAGTCTCATTGTTAGTGGAGCAAAAAAAAAATAAAATGAGATCTCCGAGGTCTAAATGAACTTTTCTTCTTTATCAGGTCTTATAGCTGCCTTAGCTATTTTAATATTTGGAATTTTCGGCTCAGGCGCCTCACCAAAAGTATTTTTAGATGTGCATGGAATTCTTATTGTTTTCGGAGGTACTGCAGCCGCTGCTCTCATGTGTTTTCCCTTGCCGTTCTATGTACAGGTAGCAAAGGTTTTTGCCGCGAAATTTTTAGGGAAATACCGAGTCCGAAGAGAAATGGTGATCACTGAGCTGGTCGATCTGGCAAAGGGAGTAAGAGACACTCCTGATTATCTAAAAACAAAAGTGAAAACCATTAAAACACCTTTTCTTTCTGATGCCTTGGAATTAATAAATCAGGGTGGGATGTCTGAAAAAGAAATAGATGGCATCCTCTTAAAGAGGGCTTCAACGCTTTCAAAACGCTATGATCAAGATGCCGGTGTGTTTAAAACCGTAGCTAAATTTCCTCCAGCATTTGGACTCATGGGAACCACTCTGGGAATGATTACATTGCTACAGTCACTTGGTGGAAAAGATGCACAAAAATTGTTGGGTCCAGCGATGGCTGTAGGACTCGTAGCCACGTTCTATGGTTTAACACTAGCCAATCTGGTTTTGATCCCTATTGCCGAAAACCTTTCCGCCTTAAATCGTGATGATGAAAACTTAAGGATTATTGTTATCGAGGGATTAAGACTAGTCAGACAAAAGCAACACCCTAAATATGTTGAGGAGTATTTAAAAAGCCACTTGCTGCCTTCTGAACGAGCTAGCTTCAAAAAAGGTTTGAAATGAAACATGAGGAAAGCGAGTCATCAGAAGTCGATATCACTGATCTCTCTTCCGATCATGGTCATGGTGGCGGAGGTGACCACGATGAAAGCAATTGGTTAATTTCCTATGCTGATTTAATGACTCTTTTGGTCGGTTTCTTCGTTATTCTATTAAGCTTTTCAAAAGTAGATCAAGATGAGTTTGAAAAAGCAAAGCAATCACTATCAAAACAGTTTGGAGGAAATTATCAAAAACCATTTGCAGATATTGCTGATAAGATAAAAAATGCTATTGATAAAATAAATGCTGGAAATCAAGTCGAAATAAAAACAAATGAAACGGGAGTGAACATTTCCTTTATTGGTACTGTTTTCTTTAGCTCAGGGTCTGTAGATTTTAAAAATGAAGCAAAAAACATCTTAAATCAAATTCTACCAATTATAAAGCAAGAAGCTTCGGATTTTGGAATTGTCATCGAGGGACATACTGATGATGTTCCTCTGTCAGCTGGAGGAACATATAAAAACAATTGGGAACTTTCAAGCATCAGAGCCTGTAGGGTTTTGGAATATATGATAACTTTCGGGTTTTCTTCAGAAAATGTTGTTGCCGTCGGATACGGTGAAGCAAGACCTGTTGTGCCTAACAGAGACGAAAATGGCATTCCAAATCCTATCAACCAAAGTCAAAATAGAAGAGTCATAATTAAGTTAATCAAAAATGGAGCTCAGACTATCTAAAGATAAAGTCTAGTTGGCCTTTTATTAAAAATCAAAATCTAATAGAATGAATAAACGGATTTAAAGTGAACGGATTTAAAGCAGATGGATTTAGATTTAAGCAATAAAAGCCATTCAAAAAAGTGGTATGTAAGTACTAATCAAGGCTGCTTGGGCCCCCTTTCCACTATTCAATTACTTAATATGGGAAAGAAAAATGAAATTAATTCGCAAAATTTCGTTTGGCATGAAGGCTGGAATGATTGGAAGGCAATATCACAAGTTTATGACCTAGAGCTTCTTTATGCAAATAATGACTCTATTGAATTGGAATCGAAGGTAGGTTTAAAGGTAGATTCAAAATTAGGTTCAAAGGCAAAGTCAGAAGCAGAATTGGAAAATAAAGATTCATGGAATAGTAGCGACGAATTTTGGAAAGAAATCCATCAAGAGATTATAAATTTTTCGCCCGATGAATACACAAGGGTCGAAACAATATCAAAAGACAAGAATCAGTGTTCTTTAAACCTAGAAGTCCAGCCCGCCAAGAATATAAATCAGTTCAAAACAAACAAGATCATTCTGTTTTTGGTTTTGGCTTTATTGGCATGCTTCTTCATCATATTGAAGTTTACAAGAGGAAATAGTTATAAAAAAAGTAGCTATAGAGAATATTTGGAAAAGTCATTGACTAGGAATGAATACCGAGAATTGATTTCAGCCATTGATGAATCATTAGAAAAATCAGGTCCTGCGGCCAGTATCGGAATTATAAACAATAATGAGAGATCAAAAGGTCTGCAAATTTATTTTGCCGTAGGTACGAATTTACAAGATGGAACAGAGCTAAAATTGAACGTATGGAGTACGCCTGGAACACTTTTATCTTTAAACAACGTTTCTGTTGAATCAAAACTCTTTGTTAAAGACGGTATCGCATTCTCCCCTGCTATGTATGGAAAAGAAGGAGGTCCTTTGGCTGAAGGCGAATATCAAGTCATGGTTAGATGTCAGAAATGCAAAAACATGCCTCTTGAAGAAAATAATTTAATAAAAAACCAGAATGAAAGAGAAATCACCTTAGCACATAAGGCCTATTTTATTGGTGGAAAGAAAGACAGCAATTACTTAGAAGAATTAAAAGTGATTCAAGATCAAATTAACCAAAAAAGCAAAGGGGAACTGATTGAAGCGGCTCAATTAATTGGTATAATTCGAAAACAATTTAATGAATTGAGGGTAAACCAAATTCAACTCACTCAGGGGAAAAATAATAGGAATCGGAAGGAAAATCAAAACACCTATTCCAATTGGAATGAGTCTGATTGGATTCAAATCGACGAACAGTTATTTGTATTAATCGATAGATGGAAATCACTAACCCTCCATAATGAAGTCGTTCATAAAGAACTATTTGGTGAAATAGATAGAGCCTACTTAAAACTAAAAGAAATTTATGAAATTCAAACTAAATTCTCATTCCAGCAAAAAGAAGCTAAAATTCAATACGAAAAAATTGATTCGCTTTTTATTCAAACTGAGAAAGAGATTTCATCCATAGAAAAGAAGTTATAGCTTCATTAGCTTTTATCAAAAATAATCTGGAAGACGTTTGGCACCCGTCTTCCAAATCAATGCTTTTTTTTCTCTGATTTTACCTTGTTACTAAGACTTGCTTTAGTCCTTGTACAAAATAACCAAGATCGTCAGGTGAACGGCTCGTCACTAAATTTCTTTCAATAACCAAAGGTAAATTTTGATAGCGAGCTCCTGCATTTATTAAATCTTGCTTGATTACTGGCGACCCTGTGAGGTTAAAGCCACGAGTGAGACCCGCATTGATTAATACAGAGGATCCCGCACAGATAGCAGCTAAAGGCAGACCTTTTTGATACTGACTTCGTACTAGTTGCAAGGCCTTTTCATCACTTCTTACCACCTGAGCGTTCCAAGCGCCTCCCGTAAGCACCACAAGATCATACTTGATCAGTAAGCCTTGAGTGAAAGTCCCAGAAGCCTTTACGAAAAGACTCGGCATCAAAAATCGAGAGGTAATGATCCCTTCGGGAGTCCAATCTGGAACTAAAATATCCACTTGAGCCCCCCTTTGAATTAAATAAGTGTAAGGGAATACAATTTCACTTTCTTCAACACCATGGGAAGCTAAAATAGCGACTCTCTTTCCCATGAAAAGTTGAGCTGACTCTATAGGAGGTTGTTGCACATTAGGTGGAGTCCCCTGTGGAATTTGTTGCGAACTCACAGGGCTAAAAATGCTCCCGGAACGAAGGGGGCGCATTTGTGCGATACTTGCTAGAGCAAAGAATAAAGTTAAAATAATGCCTTTTGTTTTCATATTGAAATCCTTTTTTGTGTCAAAAATATATTGTTTATTGTTACTCTTGTTGAATCGATTCCAGAGTTAAATAGAATGATTACAACTTCAGATCAATGCAATAAAATGCATTCGTAAAATGCATTTTTGTCAATTTACAAATTTTTTTGTTTCTACCGGACTCATTTTGATTATCTACCAGACTTCCCACATTAGATCCATATTAGATATAGATCTTCACTCTTCTTCTTGGTCTTCAGGTTCATCTTTGAGTTCGGGGAGAACTTCTTTGGTCACCTTTGGGTTTTTCTTTTCATATTCTTTTATCTTTAAAGGGTCTGGAGCCAAGAGTGTAAACATTTGCTTGCCCTCAAAACGTGGAGAAGTTTCAATCAGGGCTAAGTCTTCAACGAACTTCACCGCTTTTTTCATTAAATTCATACCAAATTCTTGGTGGGCCAATTCTCTTCCTAAAAATCGCATATTGATTTTGACTTTGTCTCCATCCAAAAGAAAATTTCTGGCATGTTTCATTTTGGTTTCAAAATCATGTTGATCCGTTCTTGGTCGCATTTGAATTTCTTTGACCACAATGACGGTTTGCTTTTTTCTCGCAGCAGCCTGTTTCTTTTTATTTTCATATTTCCACTTGCCATAATCCATGATCTTACAAGTTGGAGGTGTTGCAGTTGGTGCAATTTCCAAAAGATCCAATCCCTTATCTTCTGCAATCCTTAAGGCTTCAGGAACTGTCATTACCCCTAACATTTGCCCACTATCATCAATCACACGAATTTGAGGGGCTCGGATATCACGATTGACTCGTAATCCATCTTTGTCTTCTTTCTTTTTAAACCGATCAAAACCACCTTTTTTTAACTCGCCACGATTCTCAAACTTGTTAATGGGAAACCTCCTGCTTTTGCATGTAGATAGAAATTAAATTCCTATTTTTTATATCTTGTTCTAAATTTTTTACGACTTGATCCAAATCAAGCTCTTGAAACATTTTTCCATCTTTAGTACGTAGGGACACTTTTCTCATCTCGGCTTCTTTGTCTCCGACGATAATCATATAGGGAATTTTTCCCATTTGCGCTTCTCTAATTTTGAAATTTAATTTTTCATTTCGAGAATCAAACTCCACACGTACCTTAGCTTGGTTTAGTTTTTCTTTTATCTCTAAACAAAATGGATTAACTCGATCAGTTACATTAAGAATGACCGCCTGGGTTGGACACAACCAAGGTGGTAAATGACCAGCGGTATGCTCTAAAAAGACCCCAATAAATCTTTCGAGGCTGCCCAGAATCGCACGGTGAAGCATCACAGGACGATGTTCTTTATTATCTTCACCTGTGTATTTAAGATCAAAATTTTCAGGCAAATTAAAGTCACATTGTAAGGTTCCTAGTTGCCAAGGTCTTCCAATGGCATCCACAAACATAATATCGAGTTTTGGACCATAAAAAGCCCCGTCTCCAGGATTGATGGTAAAAGGCAATCCCAGCTTATCCAATGCCTGGGACAAAGCCCCTTCAGCCTTATCCCACACTTCATCACTACCCATTCTCTTTTCTGGACGAGTGCTTAAAAATATCTTGTAATTATCCATTCCCAAAGTTTTGTATACCCGATTGAGCATGACCATAAAATTTTCGATTTCAAGCTGGAGCTGATCAACCCGACAAAATATATGGGCATCGTCCTGACAGAAGGTACGTACCCTCGTTAACCCGTGCATAGCACCCGATTTTTCAAATCGATGAAGTCGGCCAAAATCAGCTATTCTTAATGGCAGCTCTCGATAAGAATGTTTTCCTGCATGGAACATCATGCAGTGTGAAGGACAGTTCATCGGTTTAGCCGAAAAATCTCTTTCATCTACCTTCATGAAATACATATTTTCTTTATAATTGGTGTAATGACCTGATTTATGAAAGAGGCTCACATCAAAAAATTGAGGAGTGATCACTTCTTGATAACCAAACTCCAAATACAATTCCCTCATGAAACCTACTAATTGGTTATAAATGATCGTTCCCCTGCCTGTAAAAAAAGGAGAACCTGGGGCCCATTCATGGAACATAAATAAATCTAGTTCCTTACCAAGCTTTCGATGATCTCGTTTTTTTGCTTCTTCCAATTGCATGATGTAAAGATCTAGATCTTTCTTGTCAGCAAAGGCTGTGGCGTAGATTCTTTGGAGCATGGGGTTTTTCTCATCCCCCCGCCAGTAGGCACCAGCAACACTTAATAGCTTGAAGGCCTTTACCTGACCCGTTGCCTGGACGTGGGGACCACGGCACAAATCAAACCAATCGCCTTGGTCATAAATACTGACCTGGGTTTCCCCCTTGGAAGCCAGATCTTTGATAATCTCCACTTTAAAACGCTCTGACATTTTTTCAAAAACTGAAATAGCCTCACCGGTAGAAAGAAATCTTTTTACCAAAGGTTCATTGGCATCAATGATTTTTTGCATTTCTTTTTCTATTTTTTCAAAATGTTCTTCGGTAAACGAAAAAGGCGAATCAAAATCATAGAAGAAACCATTTTCAACAACGGGTCCAATGGTGACTTTCACCTCGGGCCAAATTTTTTGTACAGCTTGAGCCATAATATGGGCACAGGAATGCCGAAGCACTTCATTTGCTTCTGGGCTTTTCACCGTTACAATTTGCAACTGAGTTTGGTCTTTGAGCTTGCTTCTTAAATCCAGAACCTCTGGATTCCCATTTATTTTTCCGCCCAACGTGTCTTTGGCTAGCCTTGGACCAATGGACTCTGCCACTTCTAATACTGTTGGTTCCTGGTCAAAACATTTAACTGATTTATCGGGTAATATAATAGAAATTTGAGACATTAATAAACCATTTATAACCTTTTTCATTCTTAATTAACATAAAAATATATTCCACCAATAAAAATTCACAAAAATTGTGACTCAAAGCGCAGATTAGACTTAAAATGAGCGTTAAAATCTAAAATTTTAGATCTAATAAGTCACATGATGATGAATAGCCTCGTGAAGTCTTGGATCTTTTAACGGTACCAATGAAAATTTCTTAAAAAAGGTGGTTAGACCAAATAAAAATAAACCTGCAAAACCAGCAAAGACACCAACTTCCCAAAAACCAAACTGAATTAAGCCCTCATTAAAGTTAGGGTAAACCATCCAGTAAATGTCTAAATACTGCATCATGAGAATTAAGATAGAAACAGCAATAACATGATTCTCATTTCTTTTGAGCCCTCGAGGTAAGAGAGCAATAAAAGGAACCACAAATCTAAAAATTAATAATAGGAAAGAAATAACCAACCATCCGTTCTGAGATCTTAGAATATAATATTCTGTTTCTTCTGGGATATTGGCGTACCAAATCAACATAAACTGTGAAAAGGCAATATAGGCCCAAAAAACCGTAAAACCTTTCATAAATTTTACAATATCGTGCTGGTGTTCGACATTAACATAGCCCTTTACAAATCCTGATCTTTTCAAAAAAATAAGAATCAAAGTGAGAACTGCAAAAGTACTTTGAAACAATCCCGAAAAACAATAAATACCAAATATAGTTGAATACCATGTTGGTGACAGGGACATGAGCAAGTCCATGCTGAATAAAGTAAAGGTCAAAGCAAAAAATAAAACGAAAGCAATGGATAAGCCTACGTTTTTCAAAGTTAATTTGGGATCTCCAGACTGATCTTGATTCAAAGAATTCCCAACAATAAACCATTTGAATCCCAACCAACCCAAAGCAAAAACAAGGATCCTCACTGCTAAAAATGGAATATTTAAGTAAGCTGTTTTAGCCTCCAACAATGGAGAAGAGTGAATGACCTCTGATTGGGTCCAAGGAAAAATAGACTTAGCTCCAAAAATTAAAACTATCCCACCGATAAGGATAAAAGGAACAAAGGAAGTCATCGCCTCTGCATATCTTCTAATGGAAGAGGACCACCCCGCTTTAGTGATATGCTGAATGGACGCAAAAAATAGGCCTCCCAAACCCAAACAAGAAAAGTAGAAAAAGGAAACCAAATAGGAAGTCCAGGCTCTTTCTTGATTCAAGAATAGACCCAAAGCAAAAGTGAGTAATCCTATCCCTAAAAGAGCGATAATTAAGATTTTTAGTTTTGGTGATGTTTGAAAGGGTTTTACTTCAAGTTCATGATGTTCAAAATTTGCCATATTTTTTCCTATTTTTTTGCTTCTTTTTGTAAATGCCTTATATAGTTAACAACTTGCCATCTGTATTTCTGTGGAATGTGATGATCATAAGCTCCCATTAACCCCTGCCCCTTAGAAATAACAAAATAAATATGAGCATCAGTCCAAGAAGAAATTTTCTCGTTATTGATAGCCGGAGGTTTTAAAGCCATGAATTCACCAATACTGCTTTTAGCTTCGACAGCCCCTTCACCTTTTTGTCCATGACAAAGGGCACAGTTTGTCACATAAAATTTATTTCCAGTCATCAATACATCTTTAGACATGTCTCCAACTAAAGGATTCTTAATTTCTTTTTCAACTATCGCTAAATCTGTCAAGTTTTCAGAAATAAAACCCACAGGAATCGTTCCTTTGACGGGCTCTCGCAGCCCGATCCCATTGGGTGCTGTGGGATCCGACTCCTGTGGCTTAACTCCAGGAGATTCCATCATGTCTTGAACTAATTCAATATTAGGTACGGACTTGTCGATATTACAAGAAACTAAAAATAAAATTATTGGGAATAAACCTAATTTTATAAACATGATTAATACTCCATCACTTTCTTAACTTCACTAGCTCCAAGCCCCTTATAGAAAGTTTCTAATTTTTGCACATTATACCCAGCTTCATTTTCAGGAACGAAAATCGCAAATTTATGGGAAGTTAAATCGGGATCTATCGTGGGTGGATCTATTCTTGGAATTCCACTATAATAAAACAAACCTGCCACTGAACACAAAGCTGCAAACAAAACAGTTAACTCAAACAAGATGGGAATGAATGCAGGCAAAGAAAACAAAGGTTTTCCACCCACATTGATCGGCCAATCCGCAACCGAAGTGTACCAAGTTACAAAAAGACCTACTAATAAACCCGTGATCCCAGCACCAAAAGTCATGTAAGGAATGGGGGATCTTTTAATTCCACAAGCCTCTTCCATTCCATGAATAGGATAAGGGGAAATGGCATCAAATTTAGTCATGCCCATGTCTCGCGACTTTCTAGCAGCGGATAAAACCAAATTTTCCTCTTCAAAAATGGCCGCAATTCCAGATACTGTTTTTGCCATTAGTGACCTCCTTTTTGATCATCTCGACCCACATTTAACATGGGCTTGATCTCTGCGATGGAAATAGCTGGGAATAATCGTAAATAGAGTAAAAATAAAGTTAAGAACATTCCAAAACTTCCGACCAAAACTCCGGCATCCCAAATACTCCAAGCATAGTTTCCCCAATTAGATGGCAGGAAATCATTGTGAAGCGAAGTGATCGTGATCACAAAACGTTCAAACCACATTCCAATATTAACGAAAATACTGATAACAAACATCACGGGAATACTTCGTCGCGCCCACTTCATCCAAAAAATTTGCGGAATAACCACATTACAACAAACCATAATCCAGTAGGACCAAGCATAATCACCTGAAGTTCCAGGCAAGCCGGCTCGGTTCATAAAAACATAGCGTTCATAGGGATTTCCAGAATACCAGGCGATAAAAAATTCTGTCGCATAGGCATAGCCCACCATTAACCCCGTAGACATGATTATTTTATTCATGACTTCCATATGATCAATGGTGATGTAATCTTTAAACTGAGGGAATCCAATTCGTACCAAAGTCATTAAAGTTACCACCATGGCAAATCCAGAAAAAATCGCACCCGCTACAAAGTAAGGAGGAAAAATAGTAGTATGCCATCCAGGTAAACCAGCGACAGCAAAGTCAAAAGAAACGATCGTGTGAACTGATAACACCAAGGGTGTCGACAAGCCTGCTAAAATTAAATAGAGCATTTCATAGTGACTCCAATTTCTAGCTGTTCCTCTCCACCCAAGGGACAAAATCCCATAAATCAATTTTCTGGCTTTATTCTTTGCTCTGTCTTTGATGGTTGCAAAGTCGGGAACTAACCCCACATACCAAAAGATAATTGAAACAGTGGCATAAGTAGATACTGCAAAAACATCCCAAAGCAAGGGCGATCTGAAATTCACCCACAAAGGACCACGTTGATTAGGATAAGGAAATAACCAAAAATCAAGCCAAGGCCTTCCGGTATGAAGCAAGGGAAATAGACCTGCTGTCATCACCGCAAAAACCGTCATCGCCTCGGCAGTTCTGGCTACTGAAGTTCTCCACTTTTGGCGAAATAGAAACAAGATAGCTGATATCAAAGTTCCCGCGTGGCCAATACCGATCCAGAAAACGAAGGTGATAATCATCGTTCCCCACGCATTAGGATGATTGACCCCCAAAAGTCCCATCCCATTTGCCATCACAAAACCCAAAACAAAAAGATAACAAATCAATAAACTTTTAGCACTTAGGAACAAAGCCACCCAACCTTTTCCTGGAAGCTTCTCAACAGGTGCACAAATATCATCGGTGATATCTTTGAGATTTTTATTTCCTAAAATCAGCTGATTTCTTTTAATCATACATGTCCACCTTTATCACTTTCAGGCTTAGTTTTATTTAATACTTTTGCATCCTTGCCATTGTTTCGAATTTTAGCCATGTACCTCACCGATGGAGCCGCATGCCACTCCTCAAGAAGAGCGTAGGACCGATCATTCTTAAACAGTTTTGAAACCTGAGATTCCGGATTATTCATATCTCCAAAAACAATGGCCTTCGTAGGACAAGAAGTTTGGCAAGCTGTTTTAATCTCACCATCTTTCAAAACTCTTTTTTCTAATTTAGCTTTATTCTTACCCTCTTTAATTCGTTGTACGCAGAAGGTACATTTTTCCATAACCCCTCGCACGCGAACCGTGACATCAGGATTGAGAGCCAAATGAAGGGGCTTCTCGATTTTTTTAGTCCATGCAAACCAATTAAATCTTCGAACCTTGTAGGGACAGTTGTTGGAACAATATCTAGTTCCCACACAGCGGTTATAAACCATTTCATTTAAACCCTCTGAAGAGTGAACCGTTGCCAACACGGGGCAAACAGTTTCACAAGGGGCATTATCACAGTGCTGACACATGACTGGCTGGAACACCACCTCAGCATTTTCAGGAGTGCCTGTAAAATACCGATCGATACGGATCCAGTGCATTTCACGACCTTCAATCACGTATTTTTTTCCAACAACAGGAATATTATTTTCCGACTGACAAGCCACCATGCAGGCTGAGCAGCCTGTACAAGAATTCAAATCTATTGCCATTCCCCACTTGTGTCCATTGTACTGATGCCCTGACCAAATGGACCAAATGGGGTGTTTATGAATTAAATGAGACTTTTTTTCTTGATATTCTTTAAGCGTCGCCTCGACAACTATCTGTCGGCCTTCCATAGAATGATGGGTTTGAGTTTGCGCAAGAACATACTTTTTATTCGTTACTTTCGCTTCAACTCTAGAGCCTGTTAATAAAATAGCATTCTTTTCAAATTTTGCTAATTGATAAGTATTTTTTCCAACATGATTAGTGACTTCTCCACCATGAGTTCGTCCATAACCTATGGCCACAGCAAGCACCTCATCGTGAAGTCCTGGTTGAATATGAAGTGGCAACTCCATCTTTTCACCTTGAACATTTAATTCCAGGATTTGACCTTCTTTGGCATTTAATTTTATGGCTGTCGCAAGGGACACCGACACATAGTTATCCCATACAATTTTAGTGATGGGATCCGGGAGCTCATGCAACCAAGAAATGTTGGAATTCAACCCATCCCCAATCTGAACTGTTGGGTAAAAAACCATTTCATAAGAAGCAGAGCTTGATTCAACCGAAGATGCCTGCAGACTTGATTTTTGAACTAAAGACAAAGCCTCTAATTCAAAACTTCTGGAAGAGCTTTTTCCTTCAATCTCTCCAAGGCTCCCCTTTTGAAGTGCTTCTTCCCAGAATCCTTGAAAAGTTTTTCCCTTGCCCAAAACAGGATAGAGCTCGGTCTTCCAAAAATTTCTTAAATAATCATAGAACGTTTCAAATTCTTGAATTCTCTTTGGCCCTTGCTTGGCTTGAAAGGCCCAGTTCATTAAGGTTAATTGAAAGGACTGAGTGTCATACATAGGGCGAAGAGTGGGTTGCTGAATCGAATACAATCCACTCACCGCCTCAAAATCTCCCCAGGTTTCCAAGGCATGGTTTTCCGGCAGAACGATTTGGGAATGCTGAGCCATCTCATCCATTTTATCGCCGATATAAACCACTAATCCCACATTTTTCAGCGCCGATATAAATTCAGACTTTTCAGACAAAGCAAACGCGGGGTTAGATCGATGAATAATCATCGTTTTTACTTTTTTAGCTTTCATCTCTTGGATCAAATCCAACATTTCTGTGTAGGAAGACTGGGTCGTCAAAACAGCAGGTTTAGATAAAATAGTTTTTCCCTCATTTTCCAATAGGGAATTTAAAAAATTAACAGCTACTTGCAATTCCAAGGATTGCCTGGAGTGGGCTGAAATTCCTCCGGCAACAACTAAACTTTCACCCTTGTTATCCCAAAGATCCTTAGCAATCTCTTTAATTAACGCTGGCTCTACAGCCAATCCCTGGGTCAGAGAACCCGAAGAAGAACCCTCAGAGGAACTAAATTGAGAAATCCAATTCTTAACCTTTGCATTTCCTGCAGCATTTCCTGCATAGAATGACTTTTCTTGAACCACGAGGATTTCATGAATCAACGCCACCACTACCTGCAGCTGCTGGGACGGCTTGATGCGAATACGGATATCACTGTTGGCTCCTGTTAGTGAATAATTGGAATCAAAAGTGACCAATCTGGACATTTTAGCAAGGTCTTTTCTTGTTTTAGAAAATTGCTTTGTAAATACAGTTGGCATCAACCAAGTCCCAAGGAAATCGGCGTCCACAGACACTATCATTTTTGCCTTATCAAAACGATAAAAGGGAACAAGCGAAGACTTATAACACTTCGCTTGGCCAAGCTTTATATCCTCATAACTTAAGGGTTCCCAAGATACATGCTTTACCTTGAAAGCTTCAGAAAAATCCTTTATGAGAGCTTTTGTTGAAGGTGAGGCTTCGTTCCCAGTTAGCAAAACCACTTCACCTTTTTTTAATTCAGAGACAATAGCCTTATCTGCGTCTTCCCACTTTATCGAAATGGTGTCCTTATTTGTTCTACTCTCATTAAATAAATTCTTTTTAGGCGAAGTTAATCTATCTGGATCATACAAGGACAAAATACTTGCCTGAGCCCGAACAGAAGTCCCACCTTCATTCAGAGGATAAGAACTCAAACCCTCTAATTTTATAGGACGCCCTTCTCTGGTTTTAACTAAAACCCCCAATACTTCCTGACCATCGTAATAGGCAGAGGTATAGTAATTGGGAACACCCAGGGTTATTTCTTCAGGTTGTTTGCTATAAGGAATAATCTTTTGCACGGGCCGTCGCACGCAACTTGCAGCACTTAATGCCAATGAGGCGCCCATGAGTTTCAAAAATTCACGACGTGCCCAGGGCTCTTCTTTATCTTCTCGCAAGGGTGAGGATAAAAATTCTGTCTCTGCTAACTTTTTCATTTCAGGATCTTGATAATAATTTTCTAAACTGAGCCAATAATTATTATCGGTCTCAATCACAGGCTTCTTAGAATTTTTCGCAGTTTCTTCAATATGATTTTCAGACATAATCTTATTTCCTTAATCTTCTTAATGATGGCAAGTGGTACAATTAAGTGAGGCTTTATTCTCTGGCTGGCGATGACAATTCACACACCAACCCATTGACAGATCAGCATGCTGAGCCACACGACTCATGGTTTCGATAGGTCCATGGCAGGTTTGACAGTTCACACCCTTGCTTAAGTGTGCCGAGTGATTAAACTGAACATGATCGGGAAGCATGTGAACTTTCACCCACTCGATGGATTTTCCATTATCATAGGCATCACGCAATTTTTGAATAAAAGGAGAATCTGTCTTCACCTGTAAATGACAATTCATGCAGGTCTGCAAACTAGGAATATTGGCGTGCTTAGAACGCTCGACTTGATTGTGACAATATTGACATTGCATGCCATGTTTTCCCACATGAAGTTCATGGGAAAAAGGGATGGGCTGCTCTGGGGAATACCCTTTATTGTATCCAAGACTTGGCTGGAACTTACAACCTGATAAGGTCAAAATAAAGATCACAGAAGTACAAATAAAAAGAATCAAAGGTTTCTTCCAACCCTTGATGGCTCTAGGAAATACAGCTTTTTTTGAAAACATGAAAAACCCTATAACTTTGTTAATAGTTTAAGTACAGTTTTAAGATCAACTTCGGTTTTAGTTTGAGACCTGCGACCAAGGTTAAATCAAAATTTTTATTATCGTTTAATTTAAAATCCGAAACTTAAAAATTTGCAAGATTCTTTTTACAAACCAACTAAAAATAAGTCCTTGCTTCCTAACTGCCCATAGAGCGAGCAGTTATTCTGAAGCCAAGAAAAATATTTCCTTAAAAAAGAAATATTTTTTTCTATTTATAAAAATGAATTCACCTCAGAGAGGCGATTAAATTGGCTTTAAGAAAGTCAGTTTATCTCAGATTTACCTCTGACAAGCGTCTCATCTTTTAGCGATCTCATAATGAGCCAAGCCCTTGGTCTCAAGTTCCTCCCAAAGATACTGGGTAATTTGTGATGAAAATCTCAAAAAGGGATCCTATTATTGATACGAAAACTTCAAAGGTTTGAAAAATTTGTACTCACCAATTATACTAAGAAAATCTTTTTATGCTGTAACTTTTATGGAAACATTTTGATTAAGTTTTTGTTTACTATCGCCGACAGATCTATTGACAGGAGAAATAAGCATGAATCCACGAGTTGTCCTTATTGGAAAAATATTTTTAGCCTTTTTATTTATGTTATTTTTACCTTTGGGGTTTCAGAACTGCTCCTCCTCCTTTACTACCTCCCAGCAGGATCCATCACCTATTCCTGTTCCGGGACCTACAGCGAGTCCCACCGCTCAAAATGAAGTTGCTGCCCCACCAAAGACATTTAATATTAACGAAACTGTTCTTAAACTCAAATCTCAGCCGGATTTGGCTACGAATACTTCTGACGCTTTCTTTGAACTTACCGTGAGTGAAGAAAGGCAAGAAATTGTGAATGAGTTATTGTATAAACTTGATGATGGTAAATGGTCCTCAACAACAGAATCTTTACAATTAAATGACCTTCCCCATGGTAATCATCAAGTTCAATTTAAAGCAATTTCCAAAAGTGGCACCGAATCTTCGGTTCTCATTTATCAATGGATGGTAGACTTAAAGAAGCCAAAAATTGCGTTTAGTTTGACACCGCAATCTATCGCTGGTCGTAACAAAGTAAAATTTCTTTACGTCATTCAAGAGGAACTAAGCGGCATTCATCAAGTGTCTTGTCTACTTAATGAAACTGCCCTGCCTAATTGTGGTCAGGATGGCGAGATTATTTTGTCTGGTTTGAGTCCTGGGGTACAGACTTTTAAGGTCAATGTTTCTGACAAAGCCGGTAATACGTCGGACCTGGCTCAGTTTTCATTCACAGTAAATCTGCAAGCACCTTGGATAGAACTCACACAGCATCCCGAAGGATTTTCAAATGCTGCGAATGCTATTTTTAGTTTTAGCTCGACCTCTATAGGCAATGCTATAACTTCCTTTGAGTGCAAGTTAGATTCCGCCGAATTTCAAACTTGCGTAAGTCCGGTCAGCATCAATATTCCTTCACAGGGCAGCCATCTCTTCTCTGTAAGAGGTGTTACCGATGATGGTTTCGCTTCTGAACCGCTAAACTACCAGTGGATTTTTGATGCAACTGCCCCTACCCTTGTCATTGATACCAAAGACTCATTGCTTCAGCAGCTGAGTTTTCAATTTAATGGATCAGATGTAAATGGAAGTGGGATCAAAAGCTATGAATGTGGATCAGCTTCAGAGGGCCCATTTTCTCCCTGCACCAGTCCCTTTGATGGGACTACATTATTTTCTAACCTTCACCCAGGTGAAAATAGATTTTTTGTAAAAGCAATAGATAATGCAGGAAATGTTTCAGAAAAAGTAAGCCACCCATTCTTTCTTCAGGAAAAAAATATTCCTTTCATTACCTTAAATCTTTCGGGAGGAGCAGCGCTTTCTAGCAATGTAATACCTCTCAATGCAAATAAGAAACTGCTCAGGTCTTACTCTAAAATGGGAATGGGTCTTTCAAGTTCCATTTTGATTAGTGAGGCTTTTGGAGCTCCATGGTATGGAGGATCATTCTTCGTTCCGGAAAACGAAAGCGGCATATTGAAAGGAATCAGATCGGAGGTTGAATATTCGAACTTCGATCAGGTGAAGGTTTTTTCTATTGCAAACAAGAGTAAATGCGATACACACACTAACAAGCTGGATGCTTCAGGAATGATTCAAAAAGCAGGCCTCAGAGGAACCTACATTGGCAACCTTGGGACTATAGACTCCCATACTGGCGTTGGTCAAGACTTTGCTGTGATAGAACCGAAAAAACCCACCATTGTGGAAAATGTTCTCAATTTTCTTCAGGGTAAAGAAGCAAATCAGCATTTTAATCCATCTGACGATTCTACTTTTTCTTCAATTTGGAATATTCCTAGCACACCATCGATTATTGGCTCTTCTGAAAGCGTGTTTAGAACAATAGTCTACAATTCCCTCAATCATAATGCAGGTCCAATTGGGCTCCATATGGGCGGGTTTGACTATCATGATGGAACTCGAAGTACTGGTGATGGAAGAGATTTCGTGGCCGGGGTCTTGTTGGGAAAAATCATTAAGTCAGCACTAAAAATGGGTCCTGCTTTTATAAGTGTCACAACAGATGGAGGGAATATCAGCAAAGAAGATGAACGAGGCGGAACACCATGGATAGCAGATAACTGCAATAACTCAACCCAACTTTTTTTCATTGTCGATCCATCCAAATCGTATTCTTACAAAAATTATTTTATTGGTGCATTCGATGAAAACCAAACTGTTGACGATAGTTCCATTGCTGCAAATTCAACTGAAAAGGCAGCTGCCATAGTTGTATGTAATTATATGAAGTTCAATGGAAATAAAGATTGTTCTTCTGTAATTGGCAATACATTAACCAAGGAAGAAATTGTTCAAAGTACGATTTTAGAAGCTATATTTAAATAAAACATAGCTAATCAACTTAAACAAAAGAGCCTCTTAAACAATTAATCACCTTCGGAGCGAGCAGTTATTCTGAAACCAAGAAAAATATTTCCTTAAAAAAGAAATATTTTTTTCTATTTATAAAAATGAATTTACCTCAGAGAGACGATTAAATTGGCTTTAAGAAAGTCAATTTATCTCAGATTTATCTCTGACAAGCGTCTCATCTTTTAGCGATCTCATAATGAGCCAAGCCCTTGGTCTAAAGGTCCTTCCAAAGATACCGATTTTAGTGAGATGAAATTTAGTCTCGCCATCCTTACTGCTATTACTGCTTCTTTAAGTTTGAGTGGTTGCACGCCAAATGAAGTCTCTTGGTCTTCTAATAATTACGACCAAATGAAGTACCTTTTTTCTGCAGAAAATAAAACTAGCTCCGAGAGTCTGTATCTATCTGGTAATAATTTTGAACTCAGCTATTTAAGTACTGATACTATCGGAATTGATACCAAATTGAAGTTGAATATTTTGGTGGAGGGATCTCAAACCTCTCCAACAACCAGCTTTCAAGTGAATGATATTTTCGAAAATTTAAATACAGAAATGGTCCTAAAAGCTTCAAGCAATAAACTGGTATTGCCATTTAAAATCAAATCGCAACTTCCCTATGCTGAATCATTTAAAATTAATATAACGCTCTCGGATGAAAACGATAGCATCCAGTTCTCACCGAGCCCTATAGAAATTAAAATAACGAACGATAATTATCCCCAAACACCCGTGGTTTTTTCCCCTTCGAGTGGCTCTTATTTCCGCGATCATATTACCATCAAGGGATCTTGTTCAGGAAATAATGACATTAAGGTTTCAGCAAGCTTCTCGGCTGCAAATTTAGATAACCCAGCACTTTCTATTCAAGACTCTTTTACTTGCAGCAAAGAGGAATTTTTAATCCCCATGGACTTAACTAGTTTGGCCGATGGTCTTGTCTATTTGAGTGTCTCTCAAGAAAGCTTTTATTCGAACAAAGCTCCGCCATTTTTCTTTACCTTACAAAAAGATACACAAAACCCCTTTGATCTCTCCCTGATTATCAATAACAATTCAAAATATACCGGAAGTAACAAAGTGGACCTCGCCTTATCAGCAAAAAATGCAGATTATATGTACCTCTCCAACGATCCTAGCTGCCTTGCCGGCGGCAGTTGGCAGGCCTATTCGACTTTTGTAACTCAGTGGGAAATTTTCTCTTCAACTGGGCCTATTCCGGCTTCAGGGACAAGTCTTTTCGTTTCAGTCAAATTTAAAGATAATGCTGGAAATGAATCAGCCTGCATCTCAAGCTCCATCAAATTTAATTTCTTGGCTCCATCCACACCCCTTCCAAGTAATTTTTACACCGATCAATTTTTGGCAGAAATATTTTCAGCGCCTCTTAATTTTAATGGGACAGCCACCTTTTTTGCCAGCGCAGAAGATTTATCATCAACGAATAAATTTACTATTTCTGTTTGGGTAAAACCGACTTCAGACAGTGGATTCTATACCCATATTTCCCATCTCTTCTGGGAGGGAAACCACGAAGGAAATGGTTTTGGCTATACCTTAGCAACCCCGCGCCAGGAAATGAGCTTATCTATTGGTAATGTTTGTTTACTTGGACAAGCCTTCCCTTGTTCTCCCCTACAAACAACTGACTACACCTACAAAACTGTCTTGGCATTTCATATGGGAGATGTTTTAAAATCAGAGAGCCCAGATGTGCTAAATGTAGTCGTCCCCTTTGATGTAAGTTTATCCCAACCCCAAATGATCACTGTAACCGTGGATCTGGATGCGACCCCTCCCAAAGCAGAGATTTATAAAGATGGCATATTCATGGGCTCCGACACCGGTGGGCTTGTTCGATTACAACGCAACAAATGGGACACTCCTCTCCGTTTTGGCAAATCGGGAAAATCAGATAGATATTTTAAGGGCGATATTTTTAGTACTTTGGTTTATTCCAAGGTCATGACCTCTTCGGACATCAAACAACTCTGCTGGGAGAAACAAGATCTTTACGGAAATGTTTGTAACTAGTTCACGTCATCAATCTCCTAATTCCAAGTATTTTTTTCAGAGCATTTTTTACTGTCTAAACCTTAACAGCTGCAAAGATTCTGAAGTCTGGTAAACCCTTTCTACTTTAAGAAAAACAACAACCCACAACCTAAACACATTTATTTATTTTAATCACATTTATTTGTTACAGGTTGTCTAACGAAAGGACTTTATGAATACTTTATTTAAATCACTTTTAGCACTTGTTGCTATTTCGACACTTGCCAAAGCAGATTATCTTGGCAGATTCGATATGACTTACGATAATTACAAAAGAATCACTCTTAGCGAATGCGAGGGCTTTGCCACGGTTTCAGCACAACGTAACACTTTAACTCTTAGCGTTTTTGGAAATAACAATTGCTCACGAGTGGTTGTCAATGGTCAAACTTTTACTTCTGAAGAAAATTACGCAGGAGATAGAAGCGCTAGAATTAATATTAACTTGGTATCAGGCTACAATACAACAAATGTAGAAATCACATCAAAGTCAGGAAAAACAAAAGACACCATGACTCTTGTGAAAAACAATAGTCACCATACTCCTGTATTAACAGATGAGGACTGGGTTTACCTTCCTCGTTGTGGCGGATCAGCTAAATTTGACGTTCAAAATGGGCAGGCTAATTTAAAACTCAAAGGTATATCAACTTATACCTGTGACTCTATAACTATTAGCGCCAATGGTGAATCAAGAACTTACAATTTAAATAGTTCAAATTCTAGCTTTACTGTACCAAGATCGATGATTGACTATGGATCAAATAGTGTACGAGTTAAACTTTCTAGCTCTGGTTATGCCGTAGAAACTGTTGTCTTAAAATTCAGAGCTTACTAAAGGTTTTTAAAGCTTACTAAATATTTCCATATTGAAGAAATTTAGCCAAAGACCTCTATGAAT
The DNA here is from genome assembly GCA_017302835.1 of Deltaproteobacteria bacterium. NCBI lineage: Bacteria > Pseudomonadati > Myxococcota > Myxococcia > Deltaproteobacteria bacterium. Next base: position 215,839 of record JAFLCC010000004.1, read on the forward strand.
TTAGGGGTCTTTGGCAGAGTTCTCAAAATGAGAATATTCGGATATTAACTCTCGAGTCTGTTTTTTCTTAATACCGTTACATAAATGACTAAAAGGATATGGGCCATCACAAAGCCAGCGACATATTCGACCCCACCTGCTCCAAAACCGTAGGAATGAAGTCCTGCCCCCAAAACAAAATTCACTCCGTACCAGGCCATAATGACCAAAGAAAAAGTAATTACGCCACTGACGACCATTCCAAAATCCTTGATCCATCCAACCAATCTTGCATGGAGTACGAGAATATAACCCAATAAAGCAATCAGAGCCCAGGTTTCCTTAGGATCCCAACCCCAAAATCGCCCCCAAGAATAATCGGCCCAAATGCCTCCTAAAATAATTCCTGGAGCTAAAAAAACAACTCCAATTTGTATGGCTTTGTATGTGGCCATCACTATGGCTTTAATTTTATCATGATTTTTCTTTTCACCTTTCAAAAAATAAATCAATCCTATATCCCCCAAAGCAAAAGCTAAGAAAAAAGCAGAATAGCTAATGGTGATGGTCATCACATGAATGGTCAGCCAATAATTACTTCTTAAGACTGGCTCTAATGGCTGCAGCGCTGGATCTAAAACAACTGGGGTTGAATCCGCAATAATCATTCCAAAACCAGCAACAATGGAGCCAGCGAGCAAGGTAAATTTAAATTTGTAGATCTTTTCTAAAATCCCAGCGAATAAAAGACTTCCCCAAGAAACCCAAACAACGGTTTCATACATGTTCGTAACAGGAGCTCTTCCCATCAGGTAAGATCTTAATCCAAATCCATATATATGCAGAAAAAAACCACAGCCTAAAACAAGCCAGGCTAGGGTCATTGCCCTTTCATTACTGGTAATCCAAGAGAACAAAACCAAAAGGGCTCCTATGATATAAAATATATAGGCCCATCGAAAAGGATGAAATAAATTATAATGAATTTCAGCATCAATGCGAAACGGATCAGGATAAAGGGTCGGATTATTTTGTTTTGCGATCTCTTTGAACTTTGCTACTTGAGTATCTAATTTTATTTTTTTAACCTCTAAAGAATCCGTGCCTTCTGTGTTATTGGAAACCCCATAAGAAATCACCGAAATAAAGGCTTTACTTAATTCTAAAAACTGAGCCTGCAACTCGCCGTCAAGTTGGGACACCGGAAGCCAATCCTTACCTTCTTTAGGTGGAACCATTTTGATCATCCGACCAGAGGCGATTTCACTAAAAATAAAAAACTGATTCTCTAATCTTTGGAGCGCCTGAAAATAGGGATTTAATTTTTCTTTTGATTCCCGTTTGATATTTAGATCGGCCCTTAAATCATTAAATTTGGCATTTGAAAAAAGTTCATCTCCTTTGAAGTATCTTTTTGTCAAATCCATTCCCAGATTTTTTAGAACTTCATGATTTCGAACTTCAAATAGCTCTTTCGAAGCCCAAGCCTGAGGAGCCAACATCCATGTAAGGATTATCTCGTAAGCATCCCGACCTTCATATTTTTGCTTACCATAAACAAGCTCCAGCATTTCTCTGGCAAAGCTATCAAAAGGTTTCAGGCGTCCATCCGACTGTACAGGCAAGGCTCTTAGCGCTTCGCCATCTTTCAAAGCCAGAGCTTGCGAAAATGAAGTTAATATAAAAACGAAGAGAACTAGTAATCTGATCTGACTCATTTTGAAGCTCCTTTTTTTTGGCCAATACCCATTTTCTTAAAATAGAAAAGCAAAACTATACCGAGGGTCATAATCAACGAGCCCAAATATTTTAACCATCTCCCAGGATCTTTGTTAATTGAAAATATAGAAGCAACGGGCTTCCCCATAGGACCATCTTGAAAGCTCGCCTGGTAAATAGTTAATCCCATATGCTTCAAAGGTTCATTCATTGAAATTTCAAAATCACCCTTCCCTGGAATCACCACATGGGATTTATAGGCCATGGCTCTAGAGGTCCCTTCATATTTATCAACAACAAAATTATCTAATTGAAGATTAAACCCAATATCCAATCTTCTATTAGCATAGGTTAAAAAATAAACGGCTGTATCTGAAAAAAACTTCATCGTGTCATTTAACAGTATCCATTGGCTCTTCCCTTGATACTCTACCTGAAGAGCTTCGGTGGTCAAAGGCGTCGGGAAATCTTTTTTTTCAATTTTCCAATTCTCTTCAGCTTGAGGAAAATATCTTAAAATTCGCAATTCTAATCCCATCCAACCTGTGGGAACTGACTTTCCTTCTTCAATGAAGCCTTCTTGTTTAGGATCTACTGATTCTTTAGCGTAAAACACATACTTAATCTTACCATTTTCTTCAGGTTTGAGATAAATTTCATTTTGACCTATTCCTGCATATGGCAAAGGACCCAAATGAACTTTTAAAGGGCCTAAATCCACCAAGGCTTTACTATGAGGGCTTCTTTGCACTAACCATTCTATAAAGTTAGCTTTTCCGTTTGAAATTTGAATACGAACACCTGCTCCCAATTTTTTATTTTCGGAAGCCGTAATTTCTTTGCTCGCTAAAGCATAGCGATAATAATCTTTTAATTTAATATTGACCTGTTCTGGCAAAATAACTTCTGGTTTTTCAGGTGTCGGCGGCTCACGAAAAAAATCCACTTCTTTTTCTAAAATTTTAGTATAGTTATTTCCGTCATAAGAGGAATACAAAATGAGATCCGTTTGCGGAAGCTGAATTAAACGCGCATCACCTCCAATTTCCACACGCATCGAACCGTCTATTCCTAATTTAGAAGTCATTAGCTGCCCCAACATGAGGGTTAAAATTCCAATATGTGCAAAAATAAAAGGTATATGACGAATTTTCCAAGGCCAACGATCCACCATAACCGCCGTTAAATTAATGGCAAAGACCGTCATGATAATATTCATATAAACCGAATCATAGACTAGTTTCTTCGCAGCTGTGGCATCAAATTTAGCTTCCACAAAAGTACCTACAGCCGTGATAATAGCGATCGAAGCTATGACTAATACCGCCAACTTAATGGAGGCAAGAAATTTTAATATTTTTTGAAAATTCATTGACAGATTTTCTCCCCCAAACTGGCGTGGTTACTATAATAAATCAAGTAGTTACTTTAATAAATCAAACTGGTAAATTATGAAAAACATATTCGATGGCTCTTGCTAGTTTTTCTTTTACGAGAGCAAAATTATCTATTGTTTTTTTACTCACCTCATCCATATACAATTTTCGATTCAATTCGACCTGAATAACTTGCTGACCTTTTTCAGGTCTTCCATAATGCTGAGAAAGGCGCCCTCCCTTGTAGGGCCAGTTATAGCCGACTTTAAAACCAGAAATGGCATAGGCAGCAATTACTAAATCTCGAAATTTTGAATGACAACTTTTTTGTTCACAGTCACTCACTACCACATCGGCCCGCAGCTCTCCAGGGTCTAAGTGCATTTTGGTTCCAAGAGATGGCATCGAATGCAAGTCCATTTGATAAATGGTATGAACGTTCAATTCCTTTCGAAGTTGATGATAACATCCTTCAACCTTTAAGTGAAAAGGATCATAAACAATTTTTCTTAAATCTTCATGAACTGATTTTTTCATAGGTGCGGGCAAAATTTTTTCATTTAAAGTCGTTACCGACCAATGAAAGCCTCGTTCGTGACCTTTGGCTAGGCTTGCTTCAACAACTGTTGATTGATCCACATCCTCTGGCAGCCGATTTAAATCAACGGCATAGCGATGCCATTCGGTGGTGATGTGTGGGATTTTTAATTTTTCCAATATTGGTAAATACAACCGATCCACATAGCGATCTACATCCCTCATCAAAATCTCTTCCGAAAGGTTTTGCAACCACTCCGCAGGGGCTGGGATTTTTTCACCCGAATGTGGGATAGTTACAAAAAAAGGTTTTTGACTCAACTCAACCTCCTTGAGACAATAACAACATCATGTCTGAGGAATTTAAAAAATCAAGAATATACACAAAGAAAGGGGACCAAGGCAAAACTTTTTTGGTCAGCGGATCCTGCGTTGAAAAATTCAACGTTCGTGTTGAAGCCTATGGAACCATTGATGAGCTAAATTCTCAATTAGGGCTTTTGCGCTTTCACTTAAAATCCCTACCAAAAACTTCAAATCTTCGATTTCCAGAGGGTCCAAAGCAACAGGATATACTTCTTGAGAAAATTCAAAATCATTTATTCTGCATTGGAAGTTTGTTAGCCTGTGAGGATCTACAAATTCAAAAAAACCTCCCCCAGCTTACGGATTCTCAAATTCAATTTCTTGAAATGGAAATTGATAAATATGATTCCCCCCTGCCTGAGTTAAAACAGTTTATTCTACCCTCAGGAGGGCTTTTTTCTAATTATTACCATGTGGCTCGCACTTTTTGTCGACGCTCAGAAAGAAGAACTGCCGAAATTTTTTCATCTGCACCCCATGCAGAATTAATTCATAAGTCTTTGATTTATTTAAACCGCTTGAGTGATCTCTTCTTTGTTTTGGCTCGGTGGAATAATTGGAATGAAAATATAGAAGACGCTCTTTGGGATAAAACAAAATGAATTTAGAAGTTGCCCAACCCCAAAACAATGAAGAGCTTTTAGAGTTCTATCGTAGCTTTCCACTAGACGGTCTTATCCATTTGCGATTAGATCGAAGTCAGGATTTCTTTAAATACTATGGACTTCAGTCAGATCAATACTTGACCTATATTCTTAGATCCTCAAATAGAATCATGGGCGTGGTGAGCTTTATCATTGATCATGTAGTCATTGAAGGAAAATTAACCACCATAGCCTGGGCCAGAGACTTAAGAATTGCCCATGACCGTATGGCTATCCTTGGCTGGGCCGAACACACCCAATTTGTTTTTGAAGAGATTAAAAAAATATTCAAAGTAGAACACTTTTTCTCGACCCTGAATCTTTCCGAAGAAAAACCACTCAATACTTTTATTCGTCCTAGATCGCAAAAAAGAGCCCTACCTAAATACCATCTCTATCGTAAGTTTCAGCTTGTTAGTGCCCATGGATTTTATCCTTGGGCTCGCCAAACTTGGCCTCAACTTAAAATCCGCAGAGGCAACGAGAAAAATCAAGATGCCCTTTTAGAATATCTTGTAAAATCTTCTCAAAATTATTCCTTTCATTCGGCGGTTAGCAAGGATTTATTACTTGAAAAATTAGATCGCTGGATTGGCTTTGATTGGAATGATTTTATTATTGCCTATGATCGAAAAGACAATATTGTGGGAACCCTTTCAAGTTGGTCTTCCGCAGGAATACAGGATTTTATTCCCTTAAGATATTCCTTTCGGGCCCATAACTTCAGACAATTTTTAAAATTCGCCCATCTCCTTGGGTGGTCCCGAACCTTAACAAAGCCTTACCATCGTATCAAAATTGAATCTTCTTTAAACTTTAGATTGCTAAATTATATCCGAGTCGATCATCCTGATGTTTTTTCAAGTTTAATGACCAGTGCCTATCACGAGTCTAAAGAAAATGAATTTTTACTTTTTTTTCGGGATCAAAAGAATATCCAATTAAAAGCCCCACGGGGTTGGATATCCGCAGAACAAACCTACGGATTATTCTGTCCTGTTTTACCTAACGAACAAACACCCGATTTTCTTCACCCTAAATATGACGGTTTTGCTGATATTGAAACCACTCGGATCATTTAGTGAAAACGTAATTGAAAAAACTTTTCGAACAACCTCTCAGAAATTTTCAAGAGCCTGTCCCCAAAAGGTCCTATACAAGCCGGTAATTTATTATTTTCTCTACGTCAGGCTTACATGTTCCACAGGCTGTGGAACTTCCTGTCCAAAGGGAAACTAAATCACTCGAATGGGCCCCGTTAAGAATTGCCTCATCGATGGTTTGCGTGCTGACATGACGGCAATGACAAAGCTCTTCATCCTTATAGGGATAATCCCATTTTCCTTGAAGCTTAAGAATCATTTCTCGAATTAAGATTTCAGAATGATTATTTCCCTTAGGGATTGGCCAAGTTGAAATGTCCACACCAAAATTTTTTTTAAATAAATTCATTAACGCCGTAAATTCATGACAAGCCTTAAATACAACATGTGTTTTATCATCTTTTTTTTCAATTTGAATAAAATCCCGGCCCGGGATATTAATAGTCATATTGCCTAATTGTTCTATGCTCATAGTCTCGCAGTATAACACAAGGAATGTTAAATGAAACAACCTCTAGACCTTGATATAGTCGTGATTTCTTGGTTACCTAGTTTATATTCAAATACCCGATTTATTGCAGAGGGCAATAAGAATAATTTAAAAATAAAAATTCTTTCTCCCTTTGAAATCACTTTAGAACATTCCAAGAAATATTCTCAGATTCCTCATATTTTAAGAATTGGCGATTTCCGTTATCACGAAACCATCTCTCATTTACAACAGTTTGATCTGAACTATATCAACAACATTTTAAGCTTTACGAAATACCGAAATAAAATGACTACCTATAAAATATGGTCAAAAGAACAAATACCGTTTCCTGAAACCTATACTCTTTCTTTTTCTACAAATGAAATACTCAATAGCCAACTTGAAACTATAGACGAGATCAAAAAAAATAATATTTCGTTATTATATGGAAAAATTCAAAATTTATTTATTCATAGTAAAAACAATTCCAAACCCATTGAATTTAAAGCGTCCCGGGGATCTGAACCCTTTGTTCTCAAGCACCCCTATGGCTTGAAGGGAAAAAATGTTCATTTAATTAAAACTCCGTCAGAACTAGAAACCTATTCTCAAAATGCAGACTACCTTATCCTACAAAAATACCATCCTGAATGCTATGGAGTTGATTACAGAACTTTCCTGATTCAAGATCAGATTTTTACCATCCAAAGAACAAATCCAAATGATTTTAGAAGTAATCTCTCTTTGGGAGCTACTGCAAAAGCCTTTCAACTGAGCTCCTCAGAGATCAATCAATGTAAAAATATTTTCAAGCTTTCTGGTCTTTGTTACGCTGGTATTGACATGATCCAAACCAATGAAGGGGCAAAGTTTTTAGAAATCAATGTAAGTCCAGGATTTGAGGGAATTGAAAAAAACTATGGCGTTAACATCGCAAAACTTATTTTTTCAAACACGCTCTAAAACAGGGGTTACGCCTATGCGTCAAATCGAGGCCGCAGGAGGGCGGCGACAGAGGCTTGGCAAAGCCAAGTCGCAGGGAGTCCTACCGACGAGAACGAAGAGTTGAGGCATAGGCGTAACCCCTGGCTCTAATACTCTTTACCCTCTTCCTTTGCAACGGCATAGATACCACCAATTTGAGATTTTTTATTAAATGTTTGTTCATCAACACAAAGTATTTCGATGGGATGAATTATCGTTGGCCGAGGGATATTATATAACTTTCGTCTTGCTAAATCTGCCTCTTGTGGAGTCTTATAAATGGCCACCACATCAATATCTGACTGTGCATCAAAACTTTCTTTTAAAATGGATCCAAAAACAATCGTTTTTATTGGTGTTGTCTCATTTTTAATAAAATTAACAGTCGTTGAAATTAATTTTTGTTTTTCTTCAATTGAAATTTTTGGTAACTTAAGACGTCCCAAGTTCCTCATTCAATCATTTCCTGCCGAGCCCATTTTAATACGTTTTCAGCAGCAGAAAGAGCATTCACCACATCATTTTCATCTATGATGTAATTCCCCTCTTCATATCTTTTTATGGTAGCAAAGGGAGTTAAATCATGAAGTGAATAGCCACCAGGAGGCATCTCTGTAGAATCAAATCTTTGTATCAAAGAATACAAATCATGAGTAAACGGAATTGGCCTTCCTTTATAACAAAGGACTGCTTTTAAACTTTTCTCAACAACTTGTTCAATATGAAACAGAACCGTTTCTTTTCGAACTTCTTTGCTCTGACTTAATAGTTTACTGGTAATCAAGTCATTTTCAGCAATCAGCAATAATTCTTTTGAATAATCCTTCTTAAAGATTTTTTCATTTGGTCCCATTATTTGGATGGTAACCTACTAAAAGATCTAGATCAAAACTTATTTTTTCATTTTAAAGATCCGCTGACTCAGTACTTTTCTGAGCATTCCATCATCATCTTCATCATAAATATCACCAATTATTTCTTCAAAAATATCTTCCAAGGTGACAATTCCTAGCTTTTCATCACCGCTCAGAACCATTGCCATATGACTTTTCTTTTCCTGCATCAATCGAAGAGTCTTTAATATCCCCTCGTTTGGCCCCACCTTTAAAATTGGTCTTATGATATTTTTCCAGTTTTCATCACCGGAAGAAATAAAGGTTATAAACTCTTTTGAATGCAAAATACCTACAACTTCGTTATCTGAAATGACCGGCAATCTTGTATGACCACTTTTTATAACCATAGATAAAACTTCATTTAAATTACTAGAAGAATAAATCACATTCACCTGATCCCAAGGCAACATGATTTCGCGCATTTTCTTAGTTTCAATATGAACTAAATTGATCACATATTGTTGATGAGTGTTTGATAGATAAGAAATATTCAAAGACTCTGCATTTTCAGAATTTTGGCTTGAACTTTTTGGAAGAAATGAAAAAAGTTTTAAACAAATTTGAGTTGATTTTTCTAGCACTTCGACAAAAGGAGAAAGAAATCGTTGAGCCACGTTCAAAGCATAAACCGATCTTAAAGAGATTTTCATTGGAAACCTCAAGGCTAAGGTTTTGGGAACAAGTTCACCAATCACGGTATTGATATATGTTAATGGCACGACTACTAAAACAACAGCTACAAACTTTGCAATAGACTCTGAAAGCCCCATATTTTGAATATAAGGCGAAATCTTGTCATCAGCACCAATTCCACCAACAGCAGCAGATATTCCCCCAACAACCGTGATCCCAATTTGCAAAACTGAAAGTGTCTGTTCCGGTTTCTCGCGAAATTTCAATAATTTTAAAGCCATGGGATTGTTTTTTGATAAACTTTTAAGTTCTGACTTAGAAACACTCACAAAAGCCATCTCAACCAAAGCCAGTAAGGCATTTAATAAAATACAGATAAGAATAATAATAATTTCAACCATAGATGATCTAAATTAAATCAAGACTTTGATGTGAATCATATCTATTACGCAATGCTCTTTAAAAATGCCCAACAAAATAGATACATAAGAATACAAACAGAAGCGAAAAATTAAATGATCTCTTTCAATCACTCAAAGTTATATAATAAATTTAAATTTCTCAGAACTTACACGCGGTCTGCTCACGCCTTTAAACAATATTATTGAAATTCATTGAGAATTGCAAACCCTTGCTTACAATTTCACCCTCTTTACTACTTTATTTTTTCTACCAGTGTTTTAACTTTTTTCCTTGTTTTGGAGTTAAATCCTTTGATGCTATCGACTAATTCCCACTTACCATTAAAAATAGCCATGTAGGGTATGAAATCAAAATTCAGCTTTTTCATAAATATTTTCGATTTATCCCAATAGGAAGGAAAAGTTGTTGGAAATTCTTTCAAGAATTTTAAAGCTGGTTCTTTTTCATCATCCAAATTAATTGAAATAAACAAAATATTTTTATCTTTTTTTTCTTTAATTAATTTCTCATAGAACGGGAAACTTTCTTTACAGGGATCACACCAACTTGCCCAAAAATCAACAACGATAAGTTCATAATTCTTATTCATATCCATCGATGACTGTCCGATACTTTCTAAAGATAAAATATCCTTTTTCATAGTCTTTGTTTCTGCGAAGCCTAATTGAAAAAAAGAAAAAATTAAAATGAGAACTATTCCTGGTAAAAATCTATGAATCACTTGTCCCCCTCGTTCGATCATTGAATTCCAATATGTCTATCTTTTGAGCTTTAAGATTTAAGGTTTTAATACGATGATCAAAAGTAGACTCTAAATGAGCCTTAAATAAAGCATTCCCTGCTTCCTTAGTAAAGGCAATTATTCCCCAGGCTTCATAATCGTGTAAAAAGTGAATTGGCTTTTCACATAAGGAAAGACCATTGTTCGTATTTACAAATCCCCAATTTAATTTTCTAGTTTTAAACACACCATAAACAACTTCCATCGATGGAATTCTTATCTTTTCTGAAATGTCCTTTAATAAAGGCGCTGGTTTCCAATCTGTATCTGGCAGCAACAAAATGTTTTTATCTCCCCATAAAGACTCTGATCTTAATACGGTCTCTGGCCACTCTGAAGAAGGAGAAATTTCTAAAATTTCCAAAGAAAGAAAGTTCTGCCTACAATAATCAATAGCCCAATTCTTAAGTGCCTTTTTTTCTTCCCTGATAATTAGTACAATGGGAGCATCTAACATCCGAGCCTGAGAAAAAGAAAATTCGATAAAGGGTTTTCCTGTATAAGGATTTATAAGTAATTCCTTAGCTTCTGGCGAACCCATTCTTGTTCCATATCCAGCGGCAGGAATAATGACGTTCAAATTTTACCTTGCCTCTCTACAAAAATAAATGTTAGCACTACTATTTTAATGTTCGCACTGACTATTTTAATATTATGAGTCGTTTTGGATTTGTTATTTTGTCTTTTAATCACCTACAACATACCTCTGAATGCCTTCATTCCGTTTTAAATTTGTGTTCAACTGCTAGAATTTATTTAGTCCATAATGGAAGCGATAAAAAGCAAATTCTTCAATTAAAAAATCAATTTAGCTTACCACAAGTTCAACATTTTATTTTAGAACAAAACCAAGGGTATTCAGGTGGCGCGAACTATGGTCTTAAAATGGCCTTTTTAATGGAAGATTGGGTCCTATTTTTGACAAATGATACCTTACTCGATCAGCTTCCATCCCACTTGCCAAGAAATAAAGGTCTTTATGCTCCTCTGATTTTCATGAAACGAAATAGAAAAGTAGACTCTCTCGGTGGAGGTCTTACTCTTTCCAACGGACACCTCTACCATATTAAAGATGATCCCACTTTCCAGAAATTAAAACCAAAAGATAAAAACCAAAGAAGAAATACATTTTCATTTCATAACGATTTGCTTTATGTTCCAGGCACCGCGTTCTTAATTGATAAAGAAACATTTGAAAAAGTGGGTGGCTTTGATGCTCGCTTAGGAACCTATTGGGAAGATGTGGATTTTTCATTAAAATTGCAACAAAAAGGTCTTATCCTAGAGACATTCCCAGAACTAAAGGTTCTACATAAAGTAGGGAAAACCTGTCACAAAGATACCTACTATTCAACTTATTTATTTCAAAGAAATCGCCTCATCATTTCTTGGAAATACGCTTCACTGTTTGAAAAATTATCATTAATTGCAAGTATTATTTCTGAAATCCCAAAACGATTTTTTCGGGATTTCAAATATAAGAAACTATCCCTATTTCTGTTGTATTTGAAGGCTCTCTTCCAGGCCTTTAAAATGATAGTAACAAATAAATAATGCCCAAAGAAGATGCGCCCAAGTTAAATGAAGGATCTTTAAAGCCAGAGGTGATAAAGTCAACAGAGTGATTATCCCAATAACGATTGCTAAAGTTATTGCCATGGAGGTCAGAAATGAAGTTTTATATAACAAATAATGAAGCCTACTCTGAGTTGAAAGAGAAAAGTAATGCTGTGATTTTTTATAAAAGAAAATCGCCATGGAACTTCCTAAAAGAATTCCTAAAATAGGATGTGTCACTCTGATTTTAAGCAGATAATGAGAATCTGCAGAAAAATCTTTTAATAAGCCCTCCAGCAAACTTATCGATGGAAACAAGGTTGTTGATAAAGCGGCCCAGGCACCGGTCATCGCCAAAAAAAGTATAAAATACAAAGGCAAAGGAAACCTTAGATTTTTTATTTTTCCTTTGAAAGTAATTTCTGATTTGCCTCCCTCTAACCCCCACTCTAGTGAAGAACAATACAATCTGACTGTAAAGGCGACTAATAAAAAACTATTCAATTGATGAAGAGACATCGCGACAAGTCTCCAAACAGAGTCATTTTGGTTAACTAAATGAAATAAAACTAACTTCGCTCCTAATAAAGCTTCCGTGATCATGAAAAGCAACACGAGGCGGGCCCACTTCAAAGAGGAGCTCTTAAATATCACCTCGGTGCGACTGGAAAAATTTCTTTTAATCCAAAAATAGATACCGACGACCAAAACCCCATAGAGACCACTTGTAAATCGATGGCTGTATTCTACCCAAGTTTTTTGCACAGCCTCCTGAGGGATCAGCTTTCCCTGGCACAAGGGCCAAGTATCTCCGCAGCCATCACCCGAATGGGAAATCCTCACCCAGGCTCCCCATAAAATAACTAACAAGGTATAAAGTATCAATCCCATGGAAACTTGATTTAACCGTGAATAAATTTTTTCGTTAAGAGACACTTGCCGTTCCTTTCCTAAAATTCAAACAAAACCATAGAAGTCAGTAACCGCGATTTGAAGTTTTTACCCTATTCCGGTGACTAAAAATCTACACTGGTTTTTGGCACTGTTTACTATAAAACCTCCCACATGAAAAGAATTCATCTTCATTTTGTTTTAACAGTCCAAGTCAGTATTTTTTTCTTGGTGCCATTAAGCCTCTGGGGTTCAAGCATTACTCCTAACATTTCAAGCTTCAATCCTAACAGTTGTTATTCAATCTATTCTCCAAAAAAAGATTTAACAAAATTCAACTCTTATTTTACTGCCCCCAATTTTACTGGCCCAAATTTTACTACTTCAGATCAAATAACCAATTCCGCACTTGCTAATCAGATACGTCAGACTCTATTTTCAACAAAAAATTACATACAGCAAATAGAGAAGCTCAACTCATCGCTCAAAGAATATGAAAAGTATTTATTTTTTATTCGCCCTTCATTTGGAACTTATAATGGAAAAAAATATTTTGATTTTTATCGAAATCCTGATTTTTTGAGTGATGTGGAATATAAAGTTTCCAATCACACTCACCTTTTTAAAAACCAGTTTGTTTATGGATATCATAAATCACACCATGACATGATGGAAAAGCAACTTGGCAGGATACTCGATATTGAGTTAACCCCCGCAGGTCAGATCAAATCCTTAACCTTCAGTTCTGAAAAACAACGCGATCATTTTAAAAAACATTTCTTAGGTGTTGAGTTTACAAAAAGAAGAAAAGATCGAATACTCAAAATCAATACTGAAATCTTTAACCAATTGAGAAATATCCCGGCTGCGAATGAAAAAGTTATTGAATTTGAAAAGTCTCGGGGTTGGCCTGCTGGTACAGCTGAAAAGCTAGGATTGGTCTATTATTCTCGTGAACTATTTGATATTAAGACTTGGGCTCGTGAAAAGTGGCTTCGTGAAAAAACTCCAATCAGTTACAATGATCTTGTGGACGCCGGTTGGCTCAACGTTGAATTTCGAAATGATGGTAGAGCCGTTTATCGCGAAAACTATGACGATTCAATTAAAATTCCTCTCTATGATTTAAATTCTTCAAGTCAAAGTCAAAAAAGTCAAATTGCCTCATGGCGAACTCGTAACCTCAAAAGTCGACCAAATTTGCCTAAGTATTTAAGCTGGCCTAAGGACCGATCTTTGATTGAAGTGGAGCCCCTCATTGAAGAGTTTTATAACTCCTGGCAATTAGAAAAAGCGAAGGGACAGAAATTAGTCATTACTGAAGGTGAATTTAAATGCGCCATCGGGCAAATGTACACGGGTATTCTCCATCTTGGATTACCTGGAATCTCACAATTTAATACCTCAATAAAAAATAAAATTCTGGCTGCAAGTCCTTCTGAGGTCATTGTTTTATTTGATCGTGACCCGAAAGGAAAGGCCCTCTTCCGAATAGATCTTGTTACTGATAGCGAGAGAGCCTCGTACCTTATTGCCAAAGAGCTTGAAGCAGCTGGAATCAAAGTTAAAGTGGCTTATCTTCCTGATGTTAACTCCGGAGGAAAAGTAGGAATAGATGATCTTATTTTAGAGAAAGGCGCAGATGCCTATTTAAAATCCCTTGACCAGGCGGTCTCGCCTGATGAATTTGCTCAGATTAAAAATATGGATACCACTCTAACGGAGTTAAGTTCTAGAAAAAATAAAATCAACAAAACCATTCAAACTTATGAGCAGGCTCTGGATTCCACTTTGGGCTTTTCCAATTTATCGGATCATGAGGTATTAAATGAATTAAAAAAACAATTAGCTCTTCTGGAAAAAACTCTTGAAAAATATATGAATTCTTCTTATCCAGGAAGAAAAGGAATTCTCCATATCAACCCTAAGTTTTCATTTATTTTACAGAAAAGACATTCAAACAATTCGGCTCTTGATAAAGTCCTTATTTTGGATAAGAAAATAATTGATCCAGAATTAAGCTCTATTGAATTTTCTAACTACTTAAAATCTATTTTTCCATCCGATGATTACACGTTTGTTGAGAACGTTTCTTCTGAAAATCAAAACTACCCTCTTTTAATTGTTAAAAAAGACAACTCAACAGCGGTGGCATTAGTAAAATTTTAAGTTAAAATTTCATTAGATTCAACAAGACGGTAGAGTAATTCAATTTTTTCATTGATATCATTTAACTCTAAAACCATTTGTTGAAAGTCATAGTCTTTAACAAGATACGCGGTAAAGGCCGAAACAATAGCTTCTGGTCCTTCTAAATTTCTAATAAACATTTCAGCTTGAGTTGGATTTCCAAAGTACTTGGTTATCCATGAAACGAGTATTTTATTAAGAACAGTAATTTTATTTTTTAAATTTGGATTTGGGATATTATTTTCTTCTATACCTGTAGCTTCACAGACATAATAAGGATTCTTCTTGTCAAGGACTTTGCCAATCTTCGCTTTCCCAACTCCATTTAAAAAAACCAACAAAAATCCATTTGCTCTCTCTTCAACTATTTGCACTTTTCCATATCCAACTACAGGGCTAATAAAATGGAGGTACTCACCTGGTGATGTGGGAACAATCAAGGATGGATCTTGAATATGACCTACAGCAATCATTTGGTTGTTCTTAATAGCATCTTTCACCATTTGAACATAACGTGGTTCGAAAATATTTAAGGGTTTCGTCGTTTTTGGAAAGAGGGTCACATTGACCAAAGGGAAAACAAGTAACTCCATTGTCTAAGTCTACCTTTCTTAAATATTTAGGCAAGAAGGAATATTTCTGGATGATGGTCGAGTGAATCTGGAAGTTGATTAAAAGATATATTTTTAAATGAAATCTTTATAAAATCAAAACATGTTCACGACCCTTATTCATGAAGATAGTTATTCTGGCAAAAAATTTTTAATTTGGACTGCTTTTTCCTTCCAAGCTGGTTGCATCAATGTGGGAGGCTTTTTAGCCTGCCATCGATTCGTCACACATACGACCGGTTTTGCCACTCTATTTGGAGCAGAAATGGCAGAAGGAAACGTTAAAAATGCCCTTGGCTACTTAGCCGTGCCATTTTTATTTTTATTAGGAGCCATGTTTTCAGCTTTTTTTACCGATAGAAGAAGCCTTCACCAACACAAACCAAATTATATCATTGTCTTCGCTGGAATGTGGATATGTTTTTTACTAGTATCCATTCTGGGGATTTCAAATTACTTTGGCGATTTCGGCAATGAATTAAATCTTTCAAGGGATTTTTTACTATTGGCTTTATTAAGCCTCGCCTCTGGAATTCAAAATGCGATGATTACTTCCGTATCAAAGGCGGTGGTGCGAACAACCCATTTGACTGGGCTAACGACAGATCTGGGCATTGGCTTAATCCGTATTTTTTCTTCTCCCCTTAACCAGCATCAACAGATGGAATTTTTAGCGACATTGATGCGATTGGGAATTATCGTCTCTTTTATTTTGGGAAGCTGGCTTGCCGCCAGTATTTTTAATAAACATCACTATCTTGGTTTTTTTATTCCCTTAATGATGACGAGCATTTTTCTCGGGATGAGTATTAATAATCGTTTTCAAAAAAATAGAGAAAATTAGGATGAACACATGTTTTTAACCATTTTTTTATTAACGCTATCTAATATTTTCATGACCTTTGCATGGTACGGTCATCTTAAAACCCTTAAAAATGGATTTTTTATACGCAGGTCTATGCCTTTGTGAGGCGGTGTATTTTATTTTTAGATCTTAGGGCCCTTAGAGGCTTCGAACCTTCATTGTTGCTTCCATAATGGTGTCAAACTCAGTTTGGAATTTCTTCAAAACCTTTTTAGCCAAAACTTCAGGCTCAATTTTAAGATCTTCGAGACAAAGAGTTTTAACTGGTGTTCCCTCATTGGTCACATTCACTGCAAAATGAATTTGTGTTGATAAGACGCTTTGTGAAGCAATGCTTATGGATAACTTTCTATCCAGGCTATAAATATCATCTCCATCTCGAAATAATTTATATTTGCTTTTCTTAACAGCTAACATTTCCATTATTTCATCTTTAACAATGGACGCGAATAGTCTTTGTAAAATGACGCCAGAAAAAAGATTCTGATGAAAAATTTCAACAATGAAGTGCAACATAAAACCACCACGAATAGGACTAACCGCAAGTACATCCTCAAGATCTTTCATGTTTGAAAAAGGAATTTCACATGGCCCAAGCCAGGCAAGCACGGAGTTACCTAAAATATTAAAATTTTCATACGCAAACAATGGCCTCAACTGAGACCCATCATATTTAATAATTTTATTTATCCATTTTGTTTTCATTTAGAAAATTCTTTCAGCTTAAATTCTAAAATAAGAATGTAGATCTAATTTATTTGCAATTAATGCCCGTTTGAATCGCTTACAAGACTCACACTCCCCACACCATTTCTCCGCAGTTAAGTAACAGGGCCATAATTCTTTAAATGGCAGTTGTAACTGCATCCCCATGCTTACAATTTCAGTTTTGTTTAAATTCACAGTAAAACAAAATGTTTCTACTTTGTTTTGGGTCGAAAAACTAAAACTATGATCTAAAGCCTTCATAAACTCTAGGGAATTATCAGGAAAAGTGGTGGCTTCTTCCAAATTAAAACCGGGTATTAAATATTTAACTCCCAGGGATTCAGCAAAACCTGCACCGATATTTAAGAAAATTCCATTTCTGTTTGGAACCCACACGGACTTAGCAGTTTGCAAGGAAGTATTGTGATCATCGATACTAACTTCAGACTTTGGAATAGCCAAAGAATTATCAATCAATGAAGACTTTCCAAAGAGCTTCATCCATTGAAGGTCAATAACTTGATGTTTAATTCCCAAATTTTGTGTCAACTTCTGCGAAGCTTGAATCTCTTTCTCAAAAGCCCTCTGCCCGTAATTAAAGGTCAATGCCAGTTCCACCTTCGTTTGTTGAGCAGCTAAATATAAATTAACCGAAGAATCTAATCCCCCGGAAAGGATCACCACTGTTTTATCTGATTTTTTAATATCAGGTTTGTTAATTTTTAAAAGACTCATGTCTGCAAACATCCTCAATAAGTAATTGTATTTTGTTCTGGTTTCTAAACTTATCTCTTTTAATTTTAACAACCACGTCCAAATTATCAAGGCCTTCCGTGATCAGTCTTCTTTGAAAGGAATTAGGATTAAACAGAAGAAAATCATTTTTTTCATTATGACTGGAATCAATGGCCACGAGCTTAAAATGTTTATTTTTTAAAAGAGTGAGTTGAATAAAGGAGACATTTTTAATTAAAAACCGAGGTTCTTCAAAGCCCACTCCAAATGGCTCCATAAACTCAAGCCAAAGATAATTTTTAAAATGCAAGTCCTTCCAGTTGATCTCGGCATCAAATTTTAGTTGATGCTCTGGATGCGGCTTTTCAATAACAATGTCTAACTGATTGTCTAACTGATTCTTCAAGAAATAATGAGTTGCGAGTTTATGAATCCGACTCGCTTCGTCCAAATGAAACTCAAATCCTATGGCACAAGAATGACCTCCGCCATCACAGGTTTCAGATTTAATACTAGAAATAAATTCCACCAGACTCCCAGGGGAATCCTCTGGTTTTCGTCCCGAAGAAATCACCGTTCCTGTTTCTGGATTCACGCTTCCAATAAGGCAAGCGACACCCAATTCCGTCATGAAGTGATTAGCAATAAGTCCTGTGACTCCTGGATGAATTTTATCAGAAAAAAAATAAAGAAAATGATCTCTCTTGATACTCTCTTCTAAATTATTTTCCAAAATATGCTGTTCTACGATATTCACACCCTTATCCTGAAAGGCTCTTCGCTTGGTATTCAAGTCAAGCAACTCTTCGACATAGGCATTTGCCTGTATTTCATTTTCAAGAAAAAGTAATTCCATGGGTTGCTTGTCTTTTTCAAGTCTGCCGAGGGCGTTTATTTTGGGGGCTAACTTTATCCCAATATCCTCAACATCCAATTTCTTGCCCTTTAAATCCAATTTGGATAAAAGAGCCGTGAGTCCCTTATTTTCTACTTTTTTAAAAGATTCAAAGGCAAACTTTAATAACAATCTATTGTCCTTTATCAACGGGACCATATCAGTGATGGTAGCGATGGCGTAATAAGGCAGAAGTTCTTTGATATCAAAGGATGTAGAATACCCTAGATCTAGCATTTTTTTTCTTAAGGCACGAATAAGATATAACGCCACTCCCGCACCACAAAGATAATTCAATCCAGATTTGTCGCCTTCTTGATTGGGATTCACAATACAAAATGCCGATGGCAACCGATCCTGTGGCAAATGATGATCGGTCACAATCACATCCACGCCTAAGTCCTTAGCCTTATCGCAAGCCTCATTAGCTGTGATTCCGACATCCACAGTAAGAATCAAATGACAGCCTCTTGATTTTATTTCCTCCACATAATGGGAGTGAAGGCCATAGCCATCACGATGACGTAAGGGCTGAAAGGGAATAATGAATTTAAATCCTAATTTTTCTAACCCTTCTTTGAGTAAAATAAGCCCAAAGGTACCGTCTAAATCATAGTCCCCATAAATCGCAATTTTTTCTTGACTGTCCAAAGCGAGAAGCAATCTCTGAACTGCCTTATCCATATTTAAGACTAAAAAAGGATCACTTAATGTCGAAATTTTAGGATAAAGAAACTCCTTTATTTCTTGAGAGGATTTGAAACCTCTGGCGATCAGGAATTTTAATAAAAAATCAGGAATCTTTAAAGATTCCTGACTTAAAAGAGGATTTACTTCCATTGTTGTTATGGCCACTAAGCCTTTGCCAGATACTTTAATTTTTCAAAAACAATAATAAATGGAGCCGCCACATAAATTGAAGAATAGGTTCCAAAGAAAATACCAATACAAAGCGCAAAAGCGATATCACCCACCGTGCCGCCAGCAAAAGCGTACAAACTTAAAGCTGAAATGAAAACAGTGCCTGAGGTGATTATGGTTCTGCTCAACATATCATTTATGGCCTTGTTAATAAGAAATGAAATGGGTTTATTTTTATAAGCTTCTTCTGTTTCACGAATTCTATCAAATACCACAATGGTATCATTTAAAGAAAATCCGATTAGAGTCAGAATAGCTGCCAGAATGGGCACATTGACTTCCTTACCAACTAAAACAAATATTCCCAGAGTAATGACGGCATCATGAAACAAACAAATGACCGCACCCGGAGCGTACTTATAATCAAAGCGTAGAGAAATATAAATTAATATCACTAGTAAACAATAAAACACAGAAAGAAAACCGTTCTTTTTTAGCTCCGCTCCCACCTGTGGCCCAACGGAATCAACTCTTCGGATATCTGGCTTTTGCGCACCAAACTCGACCTCGATCATGGTCTTTACTTTAGCAATCGACTGGTTCAGAATATCATTTGTTTCTTTATCCGTAGCTCCAATTTTTCCCTGAAAGCGAATGACAAACTCATTGGTATCACCAAAACTCTGAATTCCAATATCACCAATACCTAATTTTTCTGAGCTGTTTCTTAAACTATCAATGGATACTGGATTTACAAACTTCACTTGAATTTCTGTTCCGCCTCGGAAATCAATTCCATAATTTATTCCACGAATGGCTAAATAAATTAATGAAACAATAACCAAGACCAATGAAATTCCTCCGAAGAGACCAATATTTTTAACAAAATCAAAGCGACCAAAATCATCTTCTTTAACTTTTACATTATTTGTTGTTTTCATTTTTTTCCTACGTCCTTAATTGGGTTTAACAGGCAAACCGATGGATATTTGTTTATAGTTCCACTTAAAAATCAAAGTATCTACAATGAGTTTTGAGACAAACACATTTGCAAAAAGTGTTGTTACAATTCCAATAAGTAAAGTCACTGCAAATCCTTTTACGGGTCCCGTTCCAAAATAAAGCAGGATTCCTCCGGTAGCAGCAACTGTCACATTCGAATCTAGAATGGCTGACATGGCTCGATGATACCCTTCTTTAATGGCCAACTTCCAACTTGCCCCCTTCAAAAGCTCTTCTTTAATCCGTTCTTGAATAAGAACATTCGCATCGACGGCAAATCCCACAGTTAACGCAATCCCTGCTATACCAGGTAAGGTGAGGGTAGCTCCCAAGGCAGTTAGTAATCCAAATACAGAGAGAATATTCACGGCCATGGACACTGTCGCCACAACACCCATTCCACGATAATAAAAAAGCATGAAGAGAATGACCAGAAGACTTCCTACAAAGGCTCCCAATTCGGCCTTCCTAATAGAATCTCCTCCCAGACTGGGCCCAACTCTTCTTTCTTCTAGCTGTTCTAAACTTGCTGGTAAGGACCCAGCTCGTAATGCGGTGGAAATCATTTTTGCTTCAGCTAAGGATTCATCTCGATTCCTTACGGAACCCAAAGTGATCCTCGCATGCCCATCTCCAATCTTGGTTTGTATATTTGGTGCCGATTTAACGACTTTATCTAAAACAATGGCCATTTGTTGACCTACGTTAGCCCCAGTAATATCCGCAAACTTAGCCGCACCCACCGGGTTAAACACCAAGGTCACTTCAGGCTCACCAAATTGTCCAAAGGCAATGGAAGCATCTTCCAAACTAGAACCACCTAAGTCCGTGTCAGATTTCAACAGGTAAGGTCGAGCTCCAGCATTTATATTTGTAGCATTTTCGGTTTTACCAAAATAGACCACTGTTTTTTCTGGGATCTTTCCCTTAAGGTCTAAATTAATTTTATTTGTATATTCGGAATACTTCATTGTCTGAATCGAATAATTTCCTGCTTTTTCAGCTTCCTGAATCCACTTTTGTAAATCAGCAGGACTGACATCTCGATTGACAATCATAAAATCCAATTTAGCCGTTGTGTTGATAAGTTTTTTGGCATTTTCCGCATCGGTCATGCCTGGCAATTGCACCAGGATTCTATCCAAACCCTGCTGAGAAATACTGGGTTCGGCAACTCCAAATTCATCAATCCTATTACGGATAGTTTCGATGGACTGAGCTATCACTTTGGACTTTGTTTCTGCCAATTGATTTTCAAGATATCTTAAAACCAAAATTCTATCTGTTTTTGCAAATTCTTGAAGTAAAACCCCGTGTTTTTCCATAATTTGCTTTGATGCTTTGTCTACATCCAAAGCCGTTGGCAATTCAAATGTGATTTCACCTTTTTCACCATTGGTTATTTTAAAATCAGTGATCGCAACAGGCTCTTTACTCGTGCTTAATTCTTTTTTGATTGAATTTGCTAGACGGGTTGCCGTTTCCGTCATCACCCCATTAACATCCACACCCATAACCAAGTGCAGACCACCTTGAATATCTAATCCGTAATTTAATTTTTTTTGAGCTGGCCACCAAGAAATTTTACCCGTATTAAATACATTGGGTGTTAACAAAATAACGGCTGTGAAAACTCCTAAAAGAGTGGCCGTTAAACGCCATCGATAATTTTCCATACAACTTCCTTATGAATAACTTTTAATGAAATAAAACCCAAATCCTTTCATCAGAACAAGAAAGGATTTAGCTTCGAAATGTAATTTGAATATCCAAGTACTTAAAAGTCAAAAAGAAAATTAGTTTTTGCTGCTTTCTTTTTGCGCAGACTGAATTGCTAGTTGGGCACTTCCTGCTATTTGAGATCTTAACATTTTAATTCTGACACTGTCAGCTATTTCTAAGGTCACAAATTGATCGGTTAATCCTTCAATTTTTCCTAATATTCCAGAATGAGTGATCACCTCATCGCCTCTTTTTAATGAAGAGACAAAGGTCTGTTGTTGTTTTTGTTTTTTCATTTGGGGACGCAATAGCATGAAGTACAAAATCACAAACATGACAATAAACGGAAACACAGCTTCGAGCATTGAAGGCTGTTGTCCAGCCGCAGGAGCTGGCGTCGTCGCCGTCTGAGCCAACACAAAGTTTGAAAACAAAATAAATTTCAACATAAAAACTCCTTATAACAAAAGTGATAATCTACAACTTATAACTAGATAAAAACCAGATTTTAAAAAAACTGAATATCAGGTTATTAAGGGCCCGTCTAGAACTTAGTCAAAGCTCCTTAATGACTTGGAGCAAGAATTATTTAATAAAACGCTGCCGGCAATTAAAATAAAATTCTTCCCAAGTTCCCTCTTCAATGGCGGCTCGAGCTCGCTCCATGAGTTTCATATAAAAATAAATATTGTGAATGGTGTTCAAGCGAGACCCCAAGATTTCCCCACTCATAAATAAATGCCTCAAATAGGATTTCGTATAGTTTTTACAAGTATAGCAATCACATTCAGGATCCAAAGGAGAAGGGTCCTCTTTGTATTCATTTCTTTTGATAGAAACCTTTCCTTGCCAGGTATACAAAGTTCCATTCCTAGCCACTCGGGTTGGCATCACGCAATCAAACATATCGATACCGGAATCAATGGCAATAAGTAAATCCAAAGGTGTGCCGACGCCCATTAAATAGCGAGGTTTATCTGCAGGCATTTGTGGAGCCACATGGGGAAGCAACTCATGCATTAGGTGTATCGGCTCACCCACGCTAAAGCCACCCAAAGCATAACCGGGAAGATCTACAGAGGTGATTTGTTCTAGTGATTTCAGACGGTGTTTTAGATCAAGCCCTCCTTGAACAATACCAAAAAGCTGAGATTCTTTTCGTGTCATTGCGGCTTTCGATCTTAATAACCAGCGATAGGTTAAATCCATGGATTTTTGAATTTGGTCTTCCGTTGCGGGATACTGTAAGCATTCATCGAAGGCCATAATAATATCTGAACCTAAATCCATTTGAATTTCCATGCTCTTTTCTGGAGAAATAAAGCACTTTGCCCCATCCAAATGGGATCTGAACTCGACCCCTTCTTCTGTCAAGGTACGAAGTCCACTCAGAGAAAAAACCTGAAAACCTCCAGAATCAGTCAAAATCGGTTTTTTCCAATTCATAAAGGAATGCAAGCCTCCCATTTTTTTTATAAGCTTCTCTCCTGGTCGCAAGTGCAAGTGATAGGTATTTCCCAAAATAATTTGAGTCCCACACTCTAGCAATTCCTCATTGGTCATGGCCTTCACCGTCGCCTTTGTCCCTACCGCCATAAATACGGGAGTTTCTATGGATCCATGGGGCGTTTGCAAACGTCCACGGCGCGCTTGATGATGAGTTTTCAAAACTTTAAACTGATTATTTTGTCCAGACACTTAAATCTCCATAACTAAAAAGTCTCATTTTTTTTTCAATAGCCAGAGCATAGACCCTTTTCACATTCTCCAAACCCGCAAAGGCCGCTACCAAGGATAACAGCGTGCTTTCAGGCTGATGAAAGTTCGTTAATAACCTATCTACAACTTTAAAATCAAAACCTGGCTGAATTAATAAGTCTGTTAAACCCACAAAAGCCGGTCCTGTTTTATTTGAAGATCCTCGTTCCAGATCGACTTTTTTAAAATAACCTAGGGCCTGACTCTCCAAAGATCTCGTCACCGTTGTCCCCAGCGACCAGATGGTATGCCCCTGCCTCTTTGCTAATTGAATTTTAGACCACACTTCTAAAGGAATTTCTACATATTCTGAATGCATCGGGTGCTGATCTAAATCATCAACCGTCACCGGCATAAAGGTACCGAGCCCTACATGTAAGGTCATCTTCAGAATTTGCACCCCCTTGGATTCTAATTTTTCAAGATCCGAGGTCTTAAAATGAAGGCTTGCTGTCGGCGCGGCCAAACTCCCTGGTTTTTCAGCCCAAGAAGTCTGATAGTCCTTATTGTCGGCAAGAAAATTATGCCGTTGAAGCCTTGCCTTCTGAATATATGGAGGTAAAGGCAACTCTCCATACTGATTGAAATAACTCTCATCAATCCCTTGACTGAGCTTCAAAAGCTGAGGCCGTCCTTTTCTTACAAGCTCTGCCTGTATACCCCGAGGAAGAGCTAAGCGCGCCCCTAAGGATTGTTTTTTCGAAGGAAACAAGACCTCCCAATGAATAGCTTCCTTATCCGTCGGATTAAGAAATAAAATTTCATCCTCTTCTTCAGAAAAAAGTCTTCTGCGAAGAACCTGAGTGTCGTTGATAACTAGAACATCGCCTTGTTGAAATTGATCTAGCAAGCCTTGCCAAGAAAGCTCTTCTATTTTTTGTAAAGTGGCCTGTGAGGCAGTTTGAGATAAGGCGTGTGGGGCGGCAGGTGAAGCAGTCTGTTGGTTAGCTTGTTTGTTAGATTGAAATGACAGCACTCGCGGAGGGTACTCTGGCTCTTTACCGATAAGCTCTTCGGGATATGAAAAAACCAAATCACTCCGTTTCATTCAGGAATCCGTGCAAAAGAAATTTTATTCATAGCCAGGGGCACTCCAGAGTTCTGCAAGGTGCTCATGATGTCTTGAATGACCTCATCACCGATAGAGTATTTACGAGAAAAGTCTTCTATCGAATAAAAAACTTTAACTGTCAGCCAGGACTCCGTTGTCTCAATAATCAGTACCCTTGGAGCTGGGTCTTTCACCACATCTGGATTTTTTAACATTGATTCCAAAAGCAAAGCTTTAATCTTGCGAATGTCTGCGGAAAAATCAATTCGAAAAGTATGAGAATGTCTAACTTGTTTCACATTATTTGAATAAATTAAAATCTGACTCTGAGCCATGATTTTGTTTGGAATCATGATCCACTCATTTGAAAAAGTATTGATAAAGGTGGCTCGCCAAGTAATTTCTTGAACTTGCCCTGTCCATTTATTACCTGCATTTTGAATTTCAACCCAATCCCCAATGGTAAAGGGATTCCCAATTTGCAAGGCCACTCCTGAAAATAAATTTCCTAAGGTATCCTGCAAGGCCAAGCCCAGAACAATCGAGAAAACGGCTGATGTTGCGAGCATGGCTGTTAAATTTATAGAAAAAACTTCAGACATTAAATAAATAAAAACAATGAGTGAAAATATAAATGTAAATAAATTTGCCAACAACCTAGGGATACCAACACTTTTATTTTTAAAAAATAAATACAGATAGGCCAAGATCTGGGCCACTTTAACAAAGGTCACCGCCGACAAGCTGATGGTTAGATATAAAAAAACCGTGTAAATCCTTTGTATCCATCCACTTTGACCCATCTCTAGGCTGAGATAAAATCTATTGGCCAAAGAAAATAGGAAACTCACAAGCAAGAGATAAAAAGTAGACCGGAATCGAGCTTGAAGATTCTTGTGTCTCTTTTCAGTAATTTGAGTTAAATGAAACTTGTAAAACCCTAATCCAAAAAATAAAACTATAGTTAAAATAATGTAGTACTCTAAATGAATAAAGGCTTGAATTTTATCGCTAGCTGAAGGAAAGGACGTCATCACTTTTTCCTTGATGAAAAACATTTAGATTCATTCGGTTGGCAAATTCCTTAATCGCCAGGCTGACTCGGTAGCCAGCATTTAATATGAATCTTTGTTAATGTAAATAGGAGAGTTTGATTTGTCGAGAGGCGCACTGAATAAAAAAAAGCGGAAGGCTTTAAACCTTCCGCAGGAGATTATACCCACCAGGGGAACCACCAAACCCTGATGGAGTAAATTCTCCAAAACAAATTTAAATTTCCACTTTCCACCTTCCACCTTAGGAAGACTAAACCATCCTAGTTTAGAAGTCTCTTCCTTAGGGTGGAATAAGAACCCAGGCACCTCATCCTTGATATGCCTTTCATAAGCTAAGACTGACGAACCGAGTTCCACGGTTAAAAAAAACTCATCTTTTAAATTTTTGAGAGTGTTGACAGTCTAGGAACTCCTCTATATTAATTATATTAATGTAATCGATAACAATAAACTCATTAAGAATTCCAAAAATTCATTAATTAACTAAAGGAGATCCCTATGAAAGCATTATTTTTAAACACCCTACTTGGAATGATAGCTCTCAGTTTTATGAGCGCTTGTTCCTCCACTCCAAAAACAACAGCCGCAGCTGAAACGAAGGCAACAACCCCTGCTCCCGAAGTAACTGCAAAAACAGAAACTAAAGCTCCAGAAAAGATGGCGGCCCCCACAGCCAGCGCTCCTTCCAAAAAATCAAGCAAATCTAAAGCAAAAGTAGCCAAGGCTTCAGCTGCACCAACCGCTCCAGCCACTCCTTCTGAAAAAACAACAGCAGGTAGCGAAGGCCAAGGAAAAGTAACATGCAAATCAGGTTCTGAAGTGCGAACTCTTGAAGTGAAAGCTGGAGGACAAAAGGCTTGTGAAGTTTTGTACACTAAGTCTGGAGAATCAAAGTCCATCGCAAGTGCCATCTCTGATACTGCTTTTTGCAATAACGTGACTCAAAAAGTTTCTAAAAATTTGCAAGCTGCCGGCTATAAATGTGAGTAACTAAATTGCAATTAATTAAAATTAGCTAAAGGGTGCCATTTTCAAGAATCCCGAATTGAATTTAGTAAATTAATCTTGCAATCACAATAAAATGTAAAATAGCTGCCACGATGGTTAAAATATGAAAGATCTCGTGGTAGCCAAAAATCAAAGGCCAAGGATTTGGCCTTTTTAGAGCATAGACAAGAGCTCCTATCGAGTAAATTACCCCGCCAATAACTATCAGGGAAACACTTAAATTTCCAAGCGCCACTTTCAATTCTGAAATATAAGGAGCTGCCAACCATCCCATTGCCAAATACAAAATGGCCGACAAGTATTTTGGGGCTTTGATCCAAAAAAGTGTTTGCATGACACCTAGAAAAGCCGCCCCCCAAATCAAGACTAAAAGAGTCTTACCCCCAGTTTCTGAAATGGCCAATAAACAAAGGGGAGTCCCCGTACCTGCAATCATTATAAAAATAGCCGCATGGTCCAAACGCCTCATCCATTGACGGTTCTGTGGGCTCCATTGCCGCCGATGATATAGAGAACTGACTCCAAAAAGAGTCACCACTCCGAAAGAATAAATAAATACAGAAATAAGAGAATTAAAATTTTTTGCCAGGGATAGCAACATACCACAAGCACCCAGGCTGAAAAAAAAAGCCGCTTGGTGAAAAAAACCCCTCAACTTAGGCTTAACCAAAGAGAAATCATTTTTTTCCGTAGAAGAAAAAGATAGCTGAATTGAGGACATTTATAACTTACCTTGCTTTTTAGATCCTACTTTTCAAATCCTAAGGTTTTTTATCTTCTACTTTTTTGTCTTCGGTTTTCTTCACTTCTGGAGCTTGATTCATTTTGCAACCGTCTTTATCTGCATCCATCATTTTACATCCACCCTCTTTACATTTACTTGCGCAACAGCCTCTTTTATGAGCACATGATGACAAACCTAAACTTAAAGCCACAAAACCTACTAAAGCCAAATTTTTTAAAAATAATGTTTTCAAATAAACTCCTCTTTTTTAATTTTAAAAAAGCACCAGACTTCTTTTGTGTATTTTATATCCTGAGGTTTTTAAATCAAGGATTAGTTTCATATTCTTTTTGGCTTAAAAGAATAACGCCTTCTGTTTTTAAAATGAACAATCGTTCTTTTATCTTATCCTTTGGAATCTTGTAAGCTGGACTTAAGTCTTCAATGATCTGGACTCTGTACCCTAACTCTCTGGCATCCAAAGCTGTTTGCGTGATTCCCAAATCCAAAGCTAGTCCGGCAAGGACAATTTCATTTACTTGTTTATACTGCAAGTAATCATGAAGTTGGGTTTTTTCAAGCCTGCTCTTATCAAAAAAGGCCGAAGAGGAATCAAACATCGGGTTCATACCTTTTCTGACCACAAAATGAATACATTGAATCTCTAAGGCGGGATGAAAGCTCGCTCCCGGAGTGTTCTGCACGCAGTGGTCAGGCCACAACACTTGCCTTTGACTGTGCAATTCTATTTTTTCTTCTAACTTTTTACCCGGATTATTCGAAGCAAAAGAATGGTGATGAGGTAAATGATAGTCTTGGCTTAAAACATTAAGATCATTTTTTTTTCCACTATAACTAAGAAGTTGATTTATCCTATCCATATAGTTAGCGGGCTTTGGAACATTCATCGTTCCATTTTGAAAAAAATCATTTTGCAAATCATGAAGCAACAAACATCTCACCAAATCATTATGAGTTAACTCTTTTCACTGAGCAAAAATTTTTAATTAGGATATGTTTTTTCTAGACCTCTGATCTCTTCCTCAAAC
Organism: Deltaproteobacteria bacterium; assembly: GCA_017302835.1. Taxonomy (NCBI): domain Bacteria; kingdom Pseudomonadati; phylum Myxococcota; class Myxococcia; species Deltaproteobacteria bacterium. Next base: position 244,434 of record JAFLCC010000004.1, read on the forward strand.
TGAGATGTCAAAATGGGATAGCGACACCAAGTCTTAGGATCCAAAGACTCGTCGTCCAGATGAAAAGCAGGAGCATATCTTTCTCTCTTCCATTGATTCCTAGACCATAACTTCAAAAATTTAATTACAAAGAGCGACAATTCTCTTGGCTGAAAATGGGGGAACTCCGAATGCAAACATTCGACAATATCTTGAGGGCTTTTTCTGTCTCGAATAAACTCCTTTTCAATTCTATCAAGAATAGGATAGGGCATCAGATCTTTTTCATCTTCTTGCGCATAACTAGATGGCCTAAGCTCTGCTGTCGGCGGCATCTTGAAAACGTCTTTAAGACTAGAAATAGGCCCCACACCACGAGGACCACTTACGGCACACCATCTTACCCATTGATTTAAGAAATCTTTGGAAACTCCTGCGATGGGGCTCAGCCCTCCAGAAGTGTCTCCATCCATGGTCGCATACCCAACAGCGGCTTCTGATCGATTGCTAGTTGATAGCAATAAGGAATTTTTAAGATTTGCAAGTAACCATATCCCTGGCGAACGACTTCTGGCTTGAATGTTTTGCAAAGAAAGGTCATCGGTCTCCCAAGTTAATTTTCTCTGCAAAACATCTTCGACTGTCTGAATATAAGCTTTTAAAATGGGATCAATATCCCATTCATAAAATGAAATATTTAACTCTTGAGCTAACCCTTTCGCCGCCAGGTTAGTGCCTTGCGATGACTGGGCGGTAGCTTGGTAAGCCACATGGATAAAACTTTTAATCCAATCCTTATTTTTTAGTAAGTTTGGAGTTTCTTTAATATAAGCCAATTTTATTGCTAATTTTTCATCGCCTAAATTTTTCTGAGCTTCTAACAACGAGTAAGTCGCTAGAAGAGTGACAACGGATGAATCCACCCCACCACTCAGTGAAATAACGAACCCATGGGATCTACTTTTCCTTAAATAATCAAATAAACCCAAAGTGACTGCATGGAAAAATTCTTCATATTTTAAATCCTTGTTTTGAGGATAAGTAGATTCCAAAAACGACGCCTGGGGTTTTAAAAAATTCCATTGAAAATCAACTTCAATCTGATCAATTTCTGATTGACCAAATTCTGGTTTATGGTGAGCACTTTGTTGCCTTTTTATTTTATTTCCATCGATATCTACGACACAGTCATTGATTTCAAAGTCTGCGAAAGAAAATCTTTGATTTTCTAAAAGAATTTTCCCATCTGTGGCGACTAAACAAGCCCCATCAAAAATAATTCTTCCCGATTCGTTTCCCAAAAGATTTGACAAAATATAGGCCACACCAAAGGCCCTTGACCCTTCAGCAACGAAACGTTTTCTGATTTCTTGCTTTCCGAAGGAAAAATGAGAGGCGCTTGGATTCAAAATAACGTCCACTCCTTTTTGCGAAAGTGTCGCACCTACTCTTTTGGCAACCCAGGCTTCCTCACAAATTTCTAATCCAAATTTAATTCCTCCGATATTAAAGTAAAAATCACCAATTGGAATTTCTAATTTTTTTTTATTTACAGGATTCTGAATTTCTATCGTTTCGCGAACGCCTGAATCCCAGGCCTTAAACCATCTGTTTTCATAATAAACACCGTCCCCCGCTAATATTTTCTTAGGAACAAAAGCGATGAGCTCCTTGTCAACTATCAGCGCTATCACGTTAAAAAGTGATCCTTTAAATAAAAGTGGCAGACCAAGGGCGACAACTTGATTCGCAGTAAAAGGCAATAAATTAAACAACAGACGTAACGAATTTTCAACGACAAAGGGCGAATAAAAAGCATCTTCGCAGCCATAACCTGAAAGGCATAACTCTGGGAAACAAAGGACCTGAACTTTTTTTTCTTCAGATTCCTTTAATGCTGAAAAAATTCTCTCTTCATTCCCCTTCCAATCCAATGGGGTTTGATTGATGGCCACAGCAGCTATTTTAATATTTCTCATGAATATTTCCTCATCTTACAGGAGTTACGCTTAGGACTCAACTTAAGACCATTTCGGATTTTAAAAAGCATAACCTATTTTAACCTGAGGAAAAGTCTCACTTACTTTTCTTTTATTCTCAATAAAGTCTTGCCCATCAAAGTATTTCTTATAATCGACAGCTCTGTATACCCACTGAAATCCCCAAAACACTCCCAAATTTCCTAAACTTAAAAAACATAAACTAACTTGATATCCAGAACCTTCTTTCCATTTTTGGGAAGCGCTGGAATTAGGACTGTATTCCATTTGACTTAATGCGGTTCCTTCTAAGACCCAAGATCCAAATAAATATCCCAATGAGGGCCCGTAACCAGTTACTTTTTCAATTTGAGTCCCACTATCTGTTGAATCACTAATCGAATTCACACCTAAAATAAATCTCGAACTAGTGAGATAACTTATATTAAGACTTAAAAATGACTGCGTCGAATCTGTTACCGTGTCATCACTATGAATGATATTTTTATTGTAATAAAATCCATTTAAGCTGGTGAGAATGGCACCAGCTTGAGAAGACAAACTAGAGTTCACTAAAAAAGCGATCAAAATAAGAGAAATTGATTTTCTAGATCTCAAATTAAGTTCTTTATTTTTTTTCATTAGCTCTCATTACATCAAAATATATCAAAGGCGTCATTATTTTTTTTTTGACTTCAGACAGTTGTTTGTGATTCATCATAATGAGAGGACCTATGAAGCATCTATTCTTTTTCTCTTGCTTAATCTATTTCTTGGACACACTGGCCTTTGAATCTTTTTCTGGTTATATTATAAATCAAAACCAACAAAAATTTATTAAAACAACTTCTGGAGAGTTTAGTCTTTTAGCAGAAGACAGCATCCTTAAAGCTCAAATTTTAAAATTAAATACTAACGATTTTATTTCAGCGGTTGGAACTAAAAAATCACCTAATTGCTTTGTTATTGAAAGTATAGATTATATAGGCCTAAATAGATTCCTTGGGTTGTGGATGTCCTCATTGGGTCTTTTACAGGTTAATGATTTTAGCCATTTGCATATTTACAATTCTCAAGGAAACCCTCCCAGCAAATCCTCTGCCTCAAATCTCAACTACTCTATCACTCCTGGCCAAGGTGATAGTTGGGTTTTATTTTTATCTGATGACAGTCAAATTTATTATTCAGATCTCTACATGGCAGAAAACAAAGCCCTCATTCGATTCTACAGCACAACCACTGGCGCTTTTATCAACGAAGTGACCATGAACAAATTGGTTCCATGAATTCTGGAAAAAATCTTGCTAACTTTAAAGAAAAAATTCAACCCACATCTACTGATTTGTTTTTTTCTAAAAAAGACCCCTTAGATCCAAGGCTGGGTGATTTGTTTAAACCCTTCATCGTTTCTGACAACTATCCTAACCATTCTTTGGTCGTACTTGGATATCAAGATGATCGAGGAATTAAAAACAATGGAGGAAGAGCTGGAGCTCATCTGGGCCCTTCTGGCATTCGTAATTTATTTTATCGATTAACTTCTAATTCTTGCGAAAAAAATGTTTTTATAGATTTAGGAAATTGGGAAACCTCATTTCTACCTTCATTAGAAGAAACCCAAAATGGTCTAAAAAAAGAAATCGAGCACCTTCACGATCAAAAGAATTTTATTATCAGCCTTGGTGGAGGACACGACTATGGATATCCAGATGCCCATGGATTTATCTCTTCTTGTTTAAAAAAAAATCCATCGGTAAAACCATTAATTCTAAATTTTGATGCTCATTTGGATGTCAGATCTGACAACTCTGGAATTAACTCAGGAACTCCCTTCTATAAAATCTTAAAAGAATTTTCTCAAAAAATTGATTTTTATGAAGTGGGGATTCAAGAGCATTGCAATTCAAGTTATCATGCCCATTTTGTTAAAAATCATCTAGGAAAAGTGATCAGCATTGAAGACATTCATACTCACTCTCTTTCTTATTTTTTAAATCTGATATTTAAATCCCATGGGGATCAACCTCTTTTTGTGAGCTTAGATATTGACGTCTTAAGCTCTCAAGAAGCACCTGGCTGTTCGCAATCTTGGCCTATCGGATTACAAGTCCGAGATTTATTGTCAGGTCTTTCTATTTTGAGCCACTTTAAAAATTGGCAACATCTGGGCATTTACGAAGTATCTCCCCCCTTAGACCTTAATTCTAACACCCAAAGAGCCGCTGCCCTTTTTATGAATCAATATTTTAAATATTTTAAGGAGAACCATTATGAGTCTTGTTAGAGGTTTTGGAAGCGACAATCATGCCGAAGTTCATCCTGATATCTTCAATTCAATGCTCCAGGCAAATCAGGGCCATGCGCACAGTTATGGATTCGATGAAAATACCGAAGCTGTTGAAAAGAAAATAAAAGACTTATTTGGTCTATCCCATTCAAATAATCTGGCCTCTACATCTTCTTATTTTGTTTATAATGGAACTGCCGCTAATATTTTGGCACTCAAGGCTTGCCTTGAGTCCTTCAACTCTGTCATTTGTAGTGATATTGCCCATATCAATGTCGACGAATGCGGGGGACCTGAGGTCTATGGAGGATTTAAATTAATTCCGGTGAAATCAAAAAATGGAAAAATTTCTTTAGAAGATATCAAAGCTCAGTTTGTTCGTAAAGGTGACCAACATTTCTCACAAGTCAAAGTGATCAGCTTAACCCAACCAACAGAACTTGGTACCTGTTACAGCTTAAAAGAAATAAAAGAAATTTGTGATTGGGCCCACCAGAATAAGCTCTACGTTCATGTTGATGGAGCTCGATTTGCAAATGCCTGTGTTTACCTAAAGAGTAGTTTTTCTGAAATGACCACTCATTTAGGAGTTGATGTTATTTCCTTTGGGGGAACAAAAAATGGGCTCTTGGCTGGTGAAATTGTGATTTTTATAAATCCCCATTTAGGAAATAACTTTAAATACTTTCGAAAACAATTTGGACAACTTCCTTCTAAATCCAGATTTATTGCAGCTCAATTTCAAGCTTATTTTGATAATAACCTATGGCATCAGATTGCAAGCCACTCTTTAAAAATGGCCAAATACTTAGAGGAAAAATTATCAAACTTTTCAGAAATTAAAATCATTTATCCTGTGGAATCAAACTCAGTATTTGTTTTATTTCCTAAGATCCATATAAAAGAACTAAAAAATTCAAAGTTTTTTTATATCTGGGACGAACTCACTTTCTCAGCAAGACTCATGCTTTCATGGGATTCCAAACCCTCTGATGTCGATGAATTTATCGAGAAAATGAATTCTCTTGGAATAAAATAGTTTTATTAATTAATAAAATCTGAGTATTGTTTTATTCCATCCGTGTAAAAAGTGCTTATTTTTACTCTTGACGTATTAGTAATTTTATTTAGTTCAGAATTTTTTGATTTATCAACACTTAAAATTAAAGTGTTATTATTTAAATTTAAATAGGTATCACTGAGCAAATTATTAACAAAATATTGAAAAATCTTCTTTTGTTCCTAAAAACTATTTTCAATTTGTACTGCAAAAAATACATGAACAGACCTGCCTTTTCGAATCGAAATTAACTATCTAAAGGCAATGAATATTTTTGAAGTTTTATGGTTAGTTTTCTCTGTTACCGTGCAGTGTTCTAGGGTGAACTGAGGCGTTTACTTTGGACAAAGATGTCTCTCAATGACATAAATAATTGTTGACTTTCGTGTCTAAATAGGAGAAGCTGTTCGTCGACAGGTGGAGATTTTTGGAAGATGAAAGTAAAGTTCGACGGTGAAATTTATCAAGTTGTTTTTACAGATCACGCCAGGGAAAGAATGACATTACGGCTTGTTTCAGAGGATCTTGTTTATTTTGTTTTGACAAAGGGTCAGAAAATCCGGAAAGAAAAACCTAATCAATTCTGGATTTTTAAAAGTATCCCCAAAAGACAAGACAACTTTATTTGCCTTTCTGTCTCTCTTGAAAACCCATTTTTAATTGTCATAACAACTCTTGTAAACTGGAGGCCTTTGTGAAAATTTCATATGATAAAAGCTCAGATGCTTTATCCATAGTTTTTAAGAAGGAACGTATTTCGAAAGATATTCAATTATCACCGAATGTTTTTGCTGGACTTACCCGCTCTGGCGATTTAGTTGAAATTCAAATTTTAGAGGTCTCACGCACAGAGTCCCCTTGGTTTACGTTGGAGGCTGCTGCGAAATACCTTGGAAAATCAGAACGAACCCTTTTGCGCTGGATTAAGTCTGGACAACTCAAATCTAAGAAAATTGGCAAAGAGTATCGAATTTTACCAGAGGACTTAGATAAACTTGCCTCTTAATTCTAAAACTAAAAGGGTTAAATAAACAATGAATGAGTTGTCACTTTATCCTATGAATTCACTAGATGAATATCTTAACTTTTTTAAGGAAGTTAACTTTTAAAGATTACCGTGGCTTATTTTAAAGTTGAAAAATATGAAACTCATAAATTCCTGTGCCGTCTAAATGATGGGCCTGTTTTTCTTTTTCTTTATTTTGAGTCCAATGAGCCAAGTTTAGACTTTTTGGTTTTCTCATAAAGGAGCGGATCACGACCTGAGATCCTGCAGCCGTTTCAGGATGCAGTTTTTGGAGGATCTCGCAAGCTTCAGATTCAGGAAGATAGGAAATTGTATCTGACAAAGAAATAAAATCATATGGGTTTCGTGGTAATAATTCTAACAAATTTCCTACATGATATTTTACTTGAGTGCTCGATGCTTTCACTTGCTGAATGATGCGCGAATGAGCCTCCAAAGGAAGTCCTTCTTGATAACGGATTTCTCCTAAAAAAAGAATTTGCATAAAATAATTTTTTCTTACTAATTGAGTTCGAAAAACTCTTTCAAATTCTTCCATGATAAATTGATGAGGAGGGCGGTTCTCTGTACGATGATCTTGGGTACCACTAAAGTGTCCCTTATATAAGTATTTGTTAAATACATATTCACTGGCAAGGACCCTCATAAATGATTTCCAACGTAGATGAGGCCACTTGGCTTCATATATCTGAATTTGTTCACTAAGACTTTGTGCCTTGAAAATCTCTGAAAAGTCACACTTCAGATAATCTCTAAATATTTTTCCAAGTTTTTGAAAGTGAGACTCCCAACGACCTAAAAGAATAAACCCTTTACTTAACCAAGCTTCTTTTCTTTCACTCCAAAAACTCTTAGCGCTTTGGCTGATTTTAATCTTTAAAAATAAACTCCATCGGTCATCACCGGCTTGATTACCAGCCTGCAGGCCTCCACGGTATCCCATAAAATACAGCCATTCATCCTCTGACAACTGCTTCATGGCCTCAATTCTCAACTCACATAAATAAATTTGCTCTTGGCTCATATCAATAATATCAAGTACCTCAGGATTTTGCGCGATGAGGGGTAGGCATCTAGCACCCGATCCAGCGATGCTAAAAACTCTGCTAACTTTTTGAGGAAGGAGCGCATGCTCGATAAAAGTATCCTCATTGGCCAAGGTGTAATTTAAACTTGAAAAATATTCTGCGGACATAAGTTTTTTCTCCTAATGCTAAAATTGATGAGAGCTTGTTTATAAAAGGCTTGCAAAGTATTGAAATTTTAATCCAATAAATTCTCCACCCGTTTTTTCTTCTACCAGCCCCGTAAAACTTCCATTGCCCCCTTTATATTCTTGATAAAATAGGGCCATCGACAATTTTTGTTTAAGAGTGATAGCATACTGAAAGCTCCAGAATAAATCTTTATAATAAGTATTGGCATACTCCTGAAGTTGGAGTTCATGTATACCTTTCGTATAAAGAACAGAAATATAATGCAGACCTTGAGTTACATGGTCCACATCCGAATCCTCTGTGAATAAAATATATTGAGGGGTCAAAGTGAATTTTCCAATAAAGATGTCAGCCCCAAGACTTGCAAACTCAGAATTTTTATACTTTAAAAAAACATTTTTTTGCTCATTTTCACGATAACCCATCTCTATTTTAGGCACCCATTTTTCAAAAGCATAATTAACCCCATAGCCAACCTGATTCTTCTTTAAAGATCGAGCTAAAACAAAAGAATTCTGGAATCCAAGCAAATCATATTTAAACCTGGCTCCTGGATTTAAACTTTCTTTTTCAAATGGAGTTTGCCATAAAAAAGCCGGATAGGTATCCTCCGCGGCGTCGAAAAAACCAACCAAATCCAATTGCCATTTCTCTTTAGAAAAACTAAGACTAACCCCCGAAGAGTGGGTTAATTGAAAGGCCAAGGGATCTAAATAGAGTCTTTCATATTTCCTTGCCGTCCAAATATCTAAGGACGGCAGAACCCAGGAATCACTCCACCGTGTGGCTTGTTTACCTACCTTCGCAAAAAAAATGTCACTTGAATACTCCACATAAAGTTCTTGTAAGTAGGCCTTGGATTGGGCGGTCCTCCAGGAGTAATCCTCAGTCGAATTTAAATTAGATTCCCCAAAAAAATCTAAGTAGTATTTTAATTTCTCAGTTTGAAAATCTGCCTGAGCCGATAAAATAAGTCGATTCACTCCTATTTTTTGAGAGTTAAAAAAATCATAACTCGGATTGATGCGAACTCCCCCAAAAAGAACGTCGCTAAAACCAAAAATAATTACTAAAAAAAAAGAAATGACTTTTAATTTCACTTTACTTTAAGGACTCCATTTTTTTAAGAGAAAAAAAAGCATCGCTGTATTCTTTTTTTTCCATGGACTTAATTCGAATAAAAGAGGTTTTATTTGCTTTATCTTCAATGCGGATAAGTGAAGGCCTTTGGGCCCCTGCTAGGTTTTTGTAATTTTCAAAATAAGCATTTTTTAAAACGGTCTTTCCATTTAACCCTAAGTACTCAGCACGTAAAGGGTGTCCTGATTTTTTTTCAACCCACAGACGAATCCACGCATAAGTAAGGTTATCTTTTTTTCCTTCAAGAAGAAGTTGAACCTCGCTCGTATTTTCAGTTTCAATTTTAGCCACATAATCACCATACCACCGGGTTCTTGAAATATCTCCGTTGGAAACTTGGCCTGATAACTTTTGCGATAAGGATAGTCTTATCGATCTTTTTAAGTTCGGAACATAGGCCTGAAAATCTCTGTCTAGCATCAACATATTTCTACCCATATCTTTGCTCGGAGCTTTCGTCACAACGATGGTTCGATCTTGACCCTTGAGAAAAACTTGAAATTCTGAAGTCTCTTCCTCTGCTTGGACTTCAATCATCATCTCATAGGACTCGGCGGGATTTCTAATTTCATCTGCTTTTTTTATTATATCATTGGCTCGATCAGCCCACACCCTTCCTGAAAAGAATACGAAGAGGGAAGTAAGTGCTAAAAATTTAATTGTTTTTTGATTCATAAATTTTCCTTAGGTTTTATATTTATAATACATCCTCATGATGAATCATGTAGCTCGTAATAGATCTGGAATTGATTTTTTTAAAATTTTAAAAATAGGCCAAATACCGGCTAACCCGGCTGTTACCGCTGGTAACAGCAACGCATTCACAAAATGTATCGGCTGGATTTCTAAAAATATAAGAAAGCTTCTGGTAATTCCAGGACCTGGAGGCATGGGAATACCTGAAGAGAGAAAGGTTTTCTCAATTAAGAGAGCGATAAGAATTCCAACAACCCCTCCAATAGTTCCTAAAATTAAATTTTCAATAAATAAAATAGTAAATAATCTTTTACGACTCTCACCATTAGCCCTTAAAGCCCCAATCTCTCCAGATCTTTCAAGTAAGGAAACGGCTATCGTATTAAAAATTCCTAAAGCCACAATAATTAAGATAATGGTACGAATAAAACCAAATTGAGCTTCCAGGAAATCAACTGAGTTTTGATAATATGCCTTATCCAAAATATCAAAAGAGATGGGGTCTAATTTTAGATCTAAGGCTTTAACTTGTTTTTCAACCAGAGGCCAATCTTTTACAGAGGTAATGGACAGGGAAAACTTTTCGATTCTATCGGTATTCAGGAGTTTTTGTGCTTCAGCCAAGGGAATTCTAAAAAAAATATCATCTATACTTTTTTGTCCCATATGAAAAATTCCGGCCACGATAAAATCGGCTCCATTCAATTGTCCCGTTAAGGTTTGGGACAAAACAGTTACCGTATCCCCTACCTTAGCCCCTAGGGAATGAGCCAGCCCCTTGCCTAAAATAATTTCATTGGCTGATTTAATTTCATTTCCTTCTATAAAATTCATCTGGTTAAAAAATAAACCTTCTCTTCCAGGATGAATTCCCTCTCCCCGTCCTCCTAAATTGATATCGCCCTTCACTAAAAAAGCATAAAAACTAATTCTTGGAAAGACCTCAAGAATTTGTGGGATTTTCTTTAATTTAATTTCCAGTTGATCTTGATTTTCAAGCCAAAGTTTCCAGGGTTTTTCGTGAACTTTGTTGTAATACCCTTCCGCATAGACTTCACCATGCCCATAGTAACCATGAATTGTATTTTCACGGTATTGATTCATAATTCCCGCATTAAATCCCTGGTAAATCAATAAACCAGAGGCTCCTAAGGCTACAGTGAATAAACTAGCCAGTGTACGTCGCACATTTCTAAAAAGATTTCGCCAAGCTAAAGTTACCAGGATTTTCATAACTCTTCTCTTTTCAAGATGGTGCCATCTTTTAAATAAAAAATTTCTCTAGCGTAGGTCATTAAATGTTGGTCATGTGTTGAAAAAATAAAACTCGTATTTTCTTGGCTTTGTAACTCTTTAAACGCCTTGATTATTTTTTCTGAAGTCTCTGAGTCTAAATTAGCCGTTGGCTCATCAGCGAGTATCACCTTGGGCTTTTTAGCTAAAGCCCTGGCAATAGCCACCCTCTGGCGTTGCCCTCCAGATAACTCTAGGGGTTTTTTATTTAAATGATCTTTAAGCCCTACGAGATCTAAAATTTGTTTGCCTTGTTTGAGAGATTCTTCAGGTGACAGACCCAGCAGGGGAAGAAAGTAGGTTGTGTTTTCTAAAACAGTCAAGGTGGGAATTAAATAAAATGATTGAAAAATAAATCCAATTTTTTTTAATCTCATTTTTTCTTTTTCAGATTCACTTTTATGAGTTACCTCTTCATCACAAAAAAATATTTGGCCCTTACTTGGATGATCAATCAATCCAAGAATATTGAGCAATGTGGTTTTACCAGTTCCACTCGGGCCAACAAAACAAGTAAAGCAGCCATTTTTCAAATCAAAATTAAGTTGATTTAACACCGGTACACTTTGTTGATTCCATTGATAGGCGTAGTGTAAATTTTTAATCTGATACAAGTGTTTTTCCATCGTCTCAACCTATATTTCTTTTTAAACAGTGTAAAGTTTAATTGTTTTTCCTTTTAGACATCGCTATTTCCCTTACTAGCGAAATTTCCTTATCAGAAATTCTTCCCATATGACCTTGAATATGGGCCAACTTGACTCCATGTTTTTGTGATAATTTATAAATCTCTTTCACCTTGGTCCATTCAATATCTCGACCTAAAGTGAAACTTTCATACCGCTCTTCCATGGCTAGAACGGCCGTCTCTGCTAGGCAGGCATAGACCATATTTTTTGGCAATCCAATATCACAAGTCATATTGTATTTTCCAGGAAGAATCAGTTCTCCTGACTCGATAATAAGTACATCGGGTCGTCTTTGTGCCTCTTCTTTCGAAAAATCCAAGGGCCTTGAGCAATCACAAACAACACATCCTGGTTTAAGTTCCATCACATCCACAATTTTCTGGTCAAAGGCCGAAGTGGCTGTCACCAGAACATCAGCAAAGGAAGCAAAATCATTAGCACTCGTGGTAATCACGACCTCACAACGAGGATTCAATTTCTTTAACTCAGTTTTTAACTCAAAAAGTCTTTCCATTCTTGGAGAGACTAAGATCAACTTGTCAAAAACTAAGCTCAATAGTTTGGCTGAAACCTTTCCAATGGACCCGGTAGCACCGATCACCATGGCTGTCCCCTGCACCAAACCTGATTGCGGATTGTGTTTGAGCAATTTCATTTTCAGAACCACCTCGTACAATGCCCACAAGGTGGCAGAGGCGCTTAAGCTATTTCCTGTCGTCACAGGAAGTGGAGAGTTTTTATTGATAGTCACTCCTGAATCACCGACGACTTTAGTGTAGGCTCCTAAGCCTATAATTTTGGCACCTCGTTCAGCGGCATCGACACAACATTGATGAATTTGATTGTAAACAAACTCAGGATCACTATTTTTCAAAACTTTTGGTGTAGAAAAAAGTGCATAAATAATCCCATTAACCTCTCGACCAGTGGATTGTGAAACAACTTGCGTGATCCTCCCATAGGAAATAGGTGGAAGTTTAGCCACTTGACGATCAAAAGTGTCGTTCAATTGACTTGGCAAAGACCGAATAAGAGATCCTACAACAGGAAGTCTTTGAAAGTCCCGATGGGACAAAGCATGCACGACAAAAGCGAAATCTGGGGCTTTTTGTTTTAGAACTTTATTTTTGAATCCATGATATTCTTTGTTGATTCTTGCTTGTAAAGACATATTTCTTTTTAATGAATATTTTCGAACTTCATGCATCACCTCATTCGGCGTTACTAAAAGTTGCTGCCACTCTTCAAAATTTAAACTTGAATTTCTTTCATTTAACAAACGAAAGACCGCTTCTAATAAACTATAGTCCGTATATTTTCCTAAATCAGACGTTTCAGGAATCAAATGATGAACCTTGGTAAAGCCATAGGTTGAAATCACTTTTTCCAATTGAGGATGCTTTGACCAAGTGATGAGTTCCTTGCCTTTAAAAATATCGGTTTCTCGATGATAGAATGAAATGATTGGTAAATCGCCGACAACGTACTGACAATCTTTAATTTGGTTAACCAAAAGATTTTTCCCTTTTTCTTGCCATGAACTCTCTAAAGAAACGGATTGACCCTTCATCGATTTTATCGTTGCAAGATGAAGAGACGATTGAGCCATCGTCATTAAACCAAAAAATGGTTTAATGACCAAAGGCATACCAGTTAAAGCATACAAATCGCCAAAATAAACTCGACTCCCCTCTAGATGACGAAGGTATTCCTCAATGTCTGGAGCTATCAATGTCAACGGAAAATAAAAACCCGCTTGAGGGTTAATCGCTTTATTCTTAATTAATTCCATTAAGGTTTGTAGGGTTTGAATTTCTCTGATACCCGTTCCATCACACAAGGGGACTGAACAAGGAGTATCCATAATTTCAAAATACTGACGATGGATAAAACTTTTATTTCTAAGACACAGTGAAGGGGGAAGCGATGTTAAGGCAAAGGCATCGACTTCTGGTCCCAAATTTTTAATTAAGGTTTTCAACGCCGAAACTGAAAAATTAGCACCAAATCGCTGAACTTCAAATTCAGCTGAATGAAATTTGAAATGATGGCTATAGTCCCAGTGAGAATAGCCAAAACTAATTTCAGCGATCCGAAATGAATTTTTCATAACCTCTCCAAAATGATTGTTCATATTCTGAAAATTCAGGACACCAGTTTAAACCTAACATTTTTTCGGTGTCCTCCGTATTAAAAGAGGGCAGATCCAAAGCATATCTTAATTGTTCTTTAGGAAACTCTAACAGGCTATGCGCCAAACTCGCTGTCATCTCTGTTGGTAAATCTTTTACCAACTTAAAATCAAAATTAGAAATTCCTAAATGGGACATTACCGATGTATAAAACTTCCTGATTTCTACACCCTGTCGCGGAGCTAAATAATAACTTTGATAGTCTCGAGAAATTGAATGTCCATCTTGAAGAGAGAGTAAAGATTTAAATAATATATCAAGAACTCCTTGAGCCGCTATATCTACTGGAACAAAAGGAAGCCGTACCTTTTCATTTCCTGGAAGAAAATAAACTCCTGACCATTTACCAAGAAAGGTTTTCAGTTTTCGAAAACCCTTTACGGCTTCATAGGGCCCATCAACTCTATCAATTTTACCAGTTTTAGAATGACCCACCAAAATTCCCAAACGTAAATTTAATTTGGAAAAATTCGCCGAACTCCAATTCAGAATTTGGGTTTCTGTTAAGGCTTTGCCTTCTGAGTAAGCATCCGGAAAATGTTCTTTGAGATTTAAATCATAGGCAGAAACAGTACCAAGACAATTTGAAACAGCAGCGATAGAGCTAGCATTTACAAACAAAGGAACCTGTAATTCCTGTGCCAATTTTAATGCCATATTCGTTCCAAAAACATTATTCACAATGACCTCTTGATAAGAGGCATTCAAGTCGTACAAACTGGCCAAATGAAGAAAGACATCGAATTTAGTTTTCTTAAGCTCCGTGAGATTTAATCCTGCATTAAAAAGCGTTAAATTCCCTTTCCAAGAAGAATGATAATTCATTAAAGCGGGGGGATTACGTGAGAGAACATGAACTTCAACATCTGGATTCAACTGTAATAAAGCAAGGACTTCCTTTCCGAGAAAGCCTGTACCTCCAGTCATAAAAATTCGGATGGGTTTACTTTTCATGAAGCTACACCAGCACCGTTAGTTTTTGATGGAGACATTTAAATTTCACTTCTTCAGCATTACGGAAAAGAATCTCACCATCACCAAAAAAAGTGAGCAATCTTTTATTATTTAAAGTTCTCACCGTAAAGCTTTTTTTCTCCTTCGTATTGACAACGGAACTTTCTCTTAATTTTCCTCTTAAAACTTTTAAGACGGACAGTATTTGTGTTGCCATATTATGGGATTCAATCATTGTTAAATTCATTTCGCCATCGGAATTATTAGTAAAGGGGGCAATAAGATATTTTCTACCTAGATAAGGCTGATTATTAATTAACAAAAAGGGCGATTGAGTTCTTTTTTTACTTCCATCATCAAATTCAATTTCTAAGTTCCAATTTTTTTGATCCCACTTTAAAAGAGATTGAGCCAAGAGCGCTGAGTACACTTCTGATCCTAATTTTTTTACCGCTCTGTGAGTTATCTTAGATAAACCTCTGAAAAATGGATTGACCTCTGAATTGATGGATTGCAGTTGCAAGAAAGATCTGAGTTGATTCGCTTTATCTGAAGTCATAGCAGGAATTCCGAAACCACCATTAGTAAGCATATACTTTTTTACGCCCTTGGATTCCACCTCAATGACATCTATCTTTCTTTCCTTCCCTTCAAGTATCACGCGAGCCGCAATATTTACCTTCTCGCTAATACCTAGTTCATGACTTAAATCATTTGCTGTTCCTGAACTAATCAAACTGATAGGGGGAATTTCACCTACATGATGAAGTGACATGATCATTTGCAAGGTCTCATTAATCGTGCCATCACCACCGCAAATAAGAAAGGCATCTGTATTATTTTGAATTTCATTTTTAACAAAACCCAAAGACTCCTCTCGAGTTTCAGCGATCAAAAAATGCAATCGACATCGAAATAATGCCTGAGATATTTTTTCTTGCAAAAGCCCGATATCCACGGCACCTGCTTTGGGGTTTATGACTACGGAGACGAGCATATAGATTCTCCCTCACTTAAAATTTTAATAGTACCAGCTTTACCATCTAACTTGACTTTCATTCCAGATTTTAATTTTTTTGTCAAACCAGGTATAGAAACAATTGTAGGTATTCCCATTTCTCTAGCTACAATAGCTGAATGAGATAACAGACTTCCTCTTTCCACCAAAAGTCCCTTAATACTCGGATAAAGAGGCACCCAACCGGGATCAGTTCGGTCAGCAACTAATATTTCACCATTGAGTTCTAAATTATCTTGAGGTGAAGAAATATATTTGACGACACCTTCAATAATTCCCGGACAACAAGGCATTCCTTTTAAATCACAATCTTCTCCGTCGTAACTGGGTGCTTCTACTTCCTTGACAAATTGATTATGCCAATAAACAGCACCGCGCGTGAGGATGCGAACATCAGGAGTAGTTAACTCAAAACTTTTATAAGACTTTTTTCTTAACTCAATGAATGACTGTAAATCATAACTTGTTAAGGTTCCATTATAAATACCAAATATCTCTTCAATGTTGAGCCAAAAAATATCCCTGTCTTTTTCAATAATTCCGAGCTGAGCTAAATCTTGTCCCACATATTGAAATATATTTCTCGCAATTCCATAGACTCTGGTTCTTGCAAATCGGGTATTTTCTCTATTCTTTACGGCTTTTCTCGCATGCTTTAAAACCCAAAAATAAAAAACTTTTTGAAACCCCTTTAATGAGGTCTCGACCTTCGCTTCCGCCGTTTTTCTTAAAGCTGATTCTTCTTCAATCTGTATAAGTTCCAAGGAACTCGATTTCAGATAATTTTTAATGCAAACAAATAAATAAGTAGGATCTGTGTTTAAATCTATTTCTTCTAATTTCATCTCGCTCATACATCGAAAACCAAAACGATCCAGATAGCTCATTACCTCTGCATAAAATTCCTGATAAGTACTCTGCTTAAGAAACTCTAATAACTCAGAAGACTCATATTTAAGAAAATCATTTCTTAAACTTGGATTATTGAAAACAATCATCGTCAATTTTTTAAGTGCCTTCATGGGCTCGGCACTTTCTAGGCCACCTTCACCAGACAGCAAGTCGTTCTGAATCGTTGAATCGAACTGAGAGAGCCACTTTAAGGTTAACTTTCTAAGTAGTCCAAAGTGGACCATACACAAAAAATCATTTACAATGGGAGCTTTCCATCGACCCAACATATTCATTTCAAGCTCGGAATAAACTTGAATGAGCTGATCTCCTCGCAGTTTCTTCAGAGGCAAAGATCTATAATAGTCATAGTCCTTATGAAAGGTTTTCAAGAAATCAGTCACCATGGATTGAATGGTAAGATGATATTTAAAAAAACTAAGACCGGTAACCAACTTCCGTACCTTGCCTTCCAAGGTATTCCAAGAGGGATGAGGCTTTATTCTTTCAGTGATCTCATCTGTCAGTTTCTCAGAAACTCCCATCATGGTTTCCATAAACTCACGATTTTGTTTAAATCCTGGCAATATGCCTACAAGTTTGTACCAATTGAATAAATTATAATAAACTCTTCCATTAATATTTCCCAACATGTAACTAAGATAGCTATCCATTTCCTTAATTACCTGACGAGGAACATTAAGTACCTCACAAAATTGGACGTAAACATTTTTGTAATTTCGCAATGCAAATGAAAAACTCAAGGGCAAAGTTAATCCCCCATAGGATTCAACGATATTTGAATTGTCCCATAAGTTAGGATACCCAACTAAATCTTGTTCTAAGTGGGTGACGGGTCTAGTTTGCAATATGTATAATTTTTCACCTTGAATGGCCCATTCAATATCTTGTGGACGTTGAAAATAACCCTCTATGAATTTTCCCAATTTCCATATTTCTAGGAGCTGTTTCTCAGATAATGCGGGCCTGAGCCATTCTCTCTCTTCCATATCTATTAATACTGTTTCGCCCTGTTTTCCCTTCTTCATCGCCGTTTTTTTCTCAACAATATCCCGTTTTACCATTAAACCTGTTGAGTTCTCTAGCCAAAAAGTATCTGCTGGTAAGGCACCAGAAACAAGACCTTCACCAACTCCACGAACGGCGCTAATGACGTAATGATCTAACTTCTGCGAAACTGGGTCACAGGTAAACAAAACACCTGATTCATCAGGGTCTATCATTTTCTGCAGAACAACTGAAACTTGAATTTTATTAACAGAAATATTATTTTTTCTTCGATAAACAAGCCCTCTTTCTGTAAAACCTGAAGCCCAACATTTTCTCATGGCAAAAATAATTTCTTCAAAATCTGATAAATATAGAAAACTAGATAATTGCCCAGCAAATGAATGAGAAACCCCATCTTCATCCGCTGCAGAACTGCGAACTGAGAACATTAAAGTATCTTCGCTTGAAAAATGCCTCAAAGCTTTTTTCAACTCTTGAACCAAAAAATCTGGCGTGGGAGGATCTAAAAAAAGCTTAGAAAACTCATTTTCAGCTTGAGACGCAGATATTTTATTCCTATTTAATTCATCGATAATTTGATTCATTTTTTCAGTTAAAGAATAATAATCAACATAGCTTTGAAAATATCTTTTACCAAATACAACCCAATCAGGTACAGGCAAACCCTGCTCTGTCATTAGATACAAATTAAATCCCTTACCACCGGATTCTTTTTTTGCATAAGCATAAGTAGAATTTTTTGTAACTAACATATACTAACTCCAGTAACTCGCTGTTAACAGCATAAAATGACCCACTAAAAATAGCCCCGTTGAATTTCTAAATAACTTCGCTGAAAAAATGGACCCAGAAAAGACATACATAAGACTTACCAAAAAATAGATAAGGCTTAAAATAAGAAAATAATTAATATTTCTTATTTGTAAGTAGTTTAAAAAAATCAATCCTAGCAACACCTGAGACATTGCCAAGGCCCAGGCCCAGCGGATTCCAAAAATTCCCGAGTAACTAGCTACCATGGGCCGTTCCTCAACCTGAGAAAATATCTTTCTCGCAAACTCAAACAAATTAAAGTAAAACCACGGGGTCAGAAAGAAAAGAACCACATCAAGACTCACTTGATTCAAATCAATTCTGGAAAACATATAAGCTCCTGAAAAACCTGAAAAACAGCTCACAAATGTATGAACTATTCCGTAGGTAGTTAAATGTGGCCTTAGCAAAGAGCCTATAAAAAATTCTTCGAACATTAATAGGGAATAAAAAACGGCAACGAGATGAACAAAAAAATAAGACCTGCCTAGCGTTCCTGAAACAAGAAGTTCGAAGGCAATTAAAACTAACAAAGCCATTTTAGTCTGATCGATGGTCAACGCCCCCCGAGCCAGCGGACGGGTTGGATTGAATTTAGTATCAAAAGCATAGTCTTTGATTTCGTCAAAGAGTCGTAATCGAAAGAAAAAAGAAAGTTGAATTATGAAAGAAATTAAAAACTTTTCAAGGGAAAAAGAGTTTCCGCTTTTATCCAGTAGATAAAACCCCAAACCTAAATTAAAAAATAAAATCATTGGAAGGTAACTTCCTGGATTAAACCTTTCTTTAATCAAACAAATAAGACCTTTAATCAATTATCACCTCTGGAGAATCAGTAATCATTTTGCGTAAAACGGCATACTCAACTTTGGAATGGTGGCGAGGATCCATGGGAATCGCCGTTACGAACAATATTTCATCAGCAGGAATGTCATTCTTTTTAAAAACTCTTTGGATTTCATTTCGAGCCTTTGAAAAATCAAATGTTTTGGAATCAAATTCTTGTTTTAACTCAATCGCTACTACTGTCTGTGTCTCAGCATTGAGTTCCAAACCTAAATAAGCACACCGGTAGGTAAAGTCTAATCTTTTTAGCAAGACTTCCGCCTGAACAGGAAAATGATATCTTCCCTTACGTTGAATGGCATTATTAGTTCGTCCTACAATCCAAAGATTTTTTTTTGTATCCAAATAGCCTAAATCTCCCGTACGATGCCAAACTTTATTTTTATCATCTAAAATTTTTGCTGATTTAAATGCCTCTTTATTATTATAGTATTCACGGCAAACATGATCGCCTGTACATATAAATTCCCCAACCAGCAAGCTGGGATCTTTGACTTCAGAATATTTGATTTCAATATCACTCCAAGCACTTGCACCAAGAACGATGGGACCATCTACAATCTTAATAAATTTGTATTCAAGATCTTCACTGATGTGTCCTACATTGACTCCCAGTTCAACGATCTCTGGATCAGATGCCACTTCCTCTTTCAGCATCTCATGACCTTCGATATGGGCCATAGGTTCGGCCTCTGTGGATCCGTACAAAATCCAAAGTTCCGATTGGGGAGCTACATCATAGAAAGCTCTGACGTCGTCTTTACTTATAGGTGCTCCTCCCGTAACAACTCTCCGTAAATGGCTTAGAACTATTTTTTGTTCTTTGCAAAACCGAGAAAGACCCACAAGCATCGATGGCGCCAAGGTCGTACAAGACAGCTTTTCACCCATAATTTGAGTTGCCAAAATTGCGGAATCCCTATTCGAAGGTTGAGCTAAATTAATAGCTGGTAAGATAGTAGTTACGCCTGCAGCTAAAGAGTTGAGTGAAAAGATCGGAAATGCAGGCATATCTTTATCAAAAATAGTAAAAGGAATGACATGTGTTAAAGCATGATGTTGCGCTACTAAAAAGCGGTGGGATCTATTGGCACCTTTGGGTTTTCCAGTGCTCCCCGTTGTGAAGGTAATTAGAGCTGGGAATTCACTATCAACGGCAGTGATTTCAGAAAAGGAATGATTTAACAACTCATCAAATCGATGAGTCATTTTTTCTCCAGGACCATAAAGAACTCGAATTGGCATGGAGCTGAATTCAGGAACTTGATCCACTAATTGAAAGGCCAGTTCAAAACTGATCATGGCCTTAGGCTGAACACAATCTGCACTTGCGCCCAAATGATGACTTCGAGCCCAAGAATCTAAAAACACAGCAATAGCTCCTATCCTTTGGGTGGCAAACATCGCCACATACATCTCGAGACTCATCGGTAGAAAAATGATGACCCGATCCCCTTTTTCTATGCCAATGGATTTTAATCCTTGGGCAAATTTAGAAATCATTTCTTCGAATTTTTTAAAAGAAATTTCTTGATGAGGAAGACTGTCCGAGACAGCACCGGTCCATTTTTTTAGATCCTCTGTATTTACCCATTTCAAAGCAATTCCGTTTGGATTTTCATGTACATGTTTTTCTATAAAGCCTATGACATTGTTATTTATAGTCGATTCTGGAAAGTACCCTATCTTATCGATCATCGCATTTATATCCTCTGCAATTAGCTGGGCATCTGTCCACAAAGCACCATGCCCTGATTGCGATAACCATCGAGGCTTTAAATAACGAAATCTTTCAACTTCTATTTTTTGAATGTCCAGGTTCATGGCTCTATCCTGAAGTCCCATGTAATAATATCCAAGAACGTCTGATTTAAGATCTAGAGGCTTTTCTTGTTGAAGTTTTTTTCCTTCGATGGCTTGGAACCAAGTATTTGGATCCGACAAGAGATTTAGTTTATGGACATAATGTTTTTTGCCGTTTGAGGCATCAGACAATTCATCTGGGTAAATCATGTTTCTAAAATAATCTTCATAGTTTTTTTTGTGATTCATTTTGACAAGAATGTCGCTGACCACAGGCAAGGACAATAATCCCTTTGCGACGTTACTTAAAGCGGACTCATTTCTTAAATAAGGATTAATTAAAAATACTCTTTCTACTTTACTTTCAATCATATTCATTAAACTCATTAAACGATAACAACCCCAAGAATGAGCCACAACCATGACTCGACTTGAAGAATTTTGAATATCTAAAACCCATTTGTCGGAATAAGCATCTACGGCAATGAAATCAGCATTGGGAGATAAAAATGATTTTAATAAGTCACCATCAGAAGGATGTCCTGGATTTCCGTGAAGAAAATAAACGCGCATCATATTTTGATCCCTTTCACATTTAATTTTTGAAAATCTTTAATTTTTGGATTCTTGAAATAGATTGGGCTGTCCGATTTATTCTTGATAATCAAAACTTTATTTTCATTTTTATCAATTTCAGAAAGCAATTCCGAACACACGACAGCCTCTTGAATGGAGGCATTTAAAATAGCTTCCAAATAACTCTGATAATTGTGAGAAAAAGGATAGACCTTCAAAATATCACCATCATCAATTTTAGAAGTCATTCGATGAATTGAAAATCCAAAATTATCTCCTTCTAAATGGGCCCAAAAATCACACATCAGTCCCCTCTGTTTCGGCAATAGACCATGATGGATGTTCACACAACCCCACTTTGGAGCTTGCAATAGATTTCTTTTAAAAATTTCCCTAGTTCGAGCATTTACAATTAAATCAATCTCTTCGTCTTTAATAATTTGTAATACCTCTGGCAAATTAATAGTTGAAAAACTCCAAACTTTTTTTCCTAAGCTCAAATACTTATTTTTACGAACGGTATCTGATCTTGAAAAATAATTTTTTATCAATTGAGCACCCAATCTTGTACCCGCACCAGATAGAATTAAAACAAGGGCTTTTAATAAAATAGAAAAACTTTTATTTTTAATAATAATAAGACCAACAATATGAGTATCCTCAGCCATTTTTAGAACAAAACGGTTGTAATTGAAAGGGACAAAGGTCAGATCAGAAGTGACTAATAAAGTTTTCATTTGGAACGTAAGATTAGTATAAGCTCGTGCTGTTATCCACTGTAGACTTTTATACAGTCTAATAGTTCATTTCAAACAAGACCCAAGCCCTGTCATCTAATTAGAAATTATACCGATAGGATTAGGTGTTAAAAATTAGATACTTATTCTACTTATTTCCCTTCGTTTTAGGACTTGGACTGTACAAGTTTTATACAAATCATAAACCTAAACTATATGACGAAATAAAATTATTTTCTCAAGAGAAGTTGAATATCCAATTGGATTTCAAGGATATCTATGTAAATTCTATCTCTCCTTTAGGCATTGGATTTAGTGATATTTCTATAAAACAAAATACTCAACTCAGCCTGAAAGCCAAGGCTTTTGAAATAAAACTTATTGATTTAATTAAAACGATTATTTCTCATAACAAACAACTCATAGTTAAAATTAAGTTATCTGAGTTTAATATCTCCCTAAGTCCCTTAATTTCAGAAACGAAAAATGAAATGCCCTCTTCAAAAATACAATCATCAAGCAGTTCAGGTCAAAAAATTGAAAACCTACAACAATTCATTCCCAGAAATAATTTTATTTCTGATTTAAATTTACAACTGGAATTAGAAAACGGAACTATGATTTTACTTACTCCAAATGCCCCAGACATACAAACTAGGATTGAAAAATCGAATATCTATCTGTCAACTATTAAATCAGATATTTTATTCGACTTTAAGGGCAGCCTCCTCACAAGCGACAAGAATCTCAACATAGACTTTCCTCTCGCGGTTTCTTCTCACTTAGAATTAAACAAAGGTTGGCTCCGCTCAAAAGAAACAACTCTGAATTTTATGGGAATTGAAAGTCAGATTTTTATAAATTATCATTTAGACAAAAAGTATATCGATTTGAAAAGTTCTGTTGAAATTTTAAATTTAAATTCTATACCTTATTCTTTGATTAAAAATATGCCCGTAAAGAAACTCATAGGATCCTTGCAAACAGACATCAAAATTGTCGGATATCTTGAAAAGTCTCCATTAATTTCTGGAAATATTAATTTAAATATTATTTCCGGAAATTTAGAGTTTAAAAGAAATGACATTTCCACCTTAGGAACCTTCAAATTAATTTTAAAAACGAAATTTGAATACTTAAAAAATTTGAGTTTAAATGATTTTAATTGGGATATTGATTTGACCCCACTCTATTTTGAAAAATCAAAATTAATTAAAAAACCCACATCAACGGTTTTTTTATCTAAAGGCTCAGGAAGCTATAATGGAGATCTCTCTTTAAATCATTTCAATCTTCAATTTGACGACTTTTTAATTAAAGCTTCCGGTTTTTTAAGCCCTACAAAAAAATCAAATTTTACTTTCGAACTGCCAGAATTTAATTTGGCCGGAGTCGAAAAATTCCTGACCTTTTTGCCTCAATATCCAATTAATGGGACTGTTGAGGCCAAAGGAGAAGTTCAAGGCTATTTAAATGATCCAAAAAATTTGAGCCTAAAATTAGAACCTTTTAGAGTGAGTCATTTTTCGTATATCCTATACAAAACAATCAACGATGTTGTGATCGAGGGTCCAATTAAAGGAAATATCCTTGGAAACATTTCAATAAAAAATCAGGTAGCAGAAAAAGGGGATATCAAGGGCTCTCTCGACGCACAAAGCATGACAATTAGGAAAAATGGAGAATCTTTAAAAATCAAAGATGAACCATTAAAAATAGATTTTGCAACCATTGTAAAAGATAAAGTGATTCAAATTCCAAATTGCAATATCAAATCACTATTAGGTCATTTAAATATAAATGGCAGACCTCCACTTTCCCTTACTGATAATTTTGAACTTAATATCATTTTGAATAGCATGAATTGGGATAGAATTAGAAATTTTTTGCCTAAAAATGAATTACTAGCAAATATAAAAAACCTTACAGGAAATGGCAAAGTCAATGTAAAAGGAAGGCTAAATCCATCAGATCTGAAAAAATCTGAAGTTAAAATTGTGAGCCAAACCCAATTTAATATAGGCGAAGTGAAACTTCCCTGGGACTTAAAAATCAACACTGACAATATAAAAAAAGAATCTAAAAATAGCACTCCTGATATTGAGAGCAAACCCTTTTTAGAAAGCATCCCTTTTCTTAGGAACTTGACAATTAATAACACCCTTCACATCGATAAAATTATTTTTAAAGATAATCAAACAATCGAAGATCTGAACCTAAATACAACTCTCAAGTCCGAATCCTTAATATTCACTGGTGCCATCAACAAATTTTTTGCAGGCACTTTAAACATTCTCAATATGACGGTTCCTCTGACTACCGCAGATCCAAAGATGGATTTCAAAGTGCATTCAAAAAGTATCAACTTAGGGCAACTCATCACCTCCATTCTTCCTGAATATAAAGAGATTATCAAAGGGTCTTCCTCTCTCAATGCAGAGGGATCTTCGTATTTACCATCATCTCTTAAATTTAAAAAAGGACTTTTTGTAAAAGGTGACTTCAAATATGAGAATGGAAGAATTGAATCCTTTAACTTTATCAACTTAATAAAATCAAAATTAGTCAGCAATCCTGTAATTTCTACTCCGATAGCCTTGAAAGAAAACCCATTGGAAGGTATCATCGTCTCTTCTTTCATACTGAAAGATACCAATATAATCATTGAATCCTTTCTCGCGAAGACCAAAAGAAAAGAAGAAATAAGCATTAAAGGAACGTTGTCCAGTGAAATGAATGCCAATTTAACTGCGAATTTAAAATTAACAGACCTGCCCCTAAAAGGGGATTTTATCTCAGCAAATAAAGACTCTGAAGGCTTTATTCATTTTCCAATTGAAATCAAAGGAAATTTACAAAAACCAGAGTGGTCCTTTCTTGGAAACACCCTAGATAAAATGATACAAAACTATTTACAAAGCGAAAAATCAAAAGTCATTGCTTCAGCCAAATCTACGGCAACAAGAGTTATTCAGAGTGAAATAGAAAAGCAAAAAAAGAATCTCGAAGAGGACGCAAAGAAAAAACTTCAAGGTCTGTTTAAATAATTTCAATTTATATGAATAATCATACTTTTCATTAGTGAATTCTGATGAGGGTAATCAAAATCCAAACTTTGCGAGGGTGCTTTGAAAATTTCATAGTTAAATCCTTTTAAGTTTTTCTTAACATTGCTAATTAAATCAAAATAATTCCACTTTTCAAAATTCGTAGATAAGAGTATTTTCCCCCCCTCCGAAACAAGCAAAGAAACATTTGTAAGCAATTCATCAAAATTTTTTTCAATTTGGAATACGCCAAATTTACTCCGACCAAAAGTAGGAGGATCAAGGACAATCAAATCCCACTTCTTTCTCTTCTTGACTGCAATTTTTAAAAAAACAAGACAGTCCTGCACCCAAAATCTGAATTTCTTTTCAGAGTCACTCGTTACCAAATCATTAATTTCAAAATTTTTCTGACTCCATTGAATAAATTTTTGACTCACATCAACGGTATCAATGCCGCTAGCTCCGCCAACGGCTGCCATCAAGCTAAAACCTCCAGTATAAGAAAATAAGTTTAAAATATTCTTACCCTTGGAGTTTTCAAAGACCCATCTTCGATTTTCCCTTTGGTCTAAAAAAAGCCCTGGAGAAAGTCCTTGATGGGTTCTTAACTCATATTTCGATCCATTTTCATAAGCAATCCATGAAATGGGCTCTATCACTTTTTCTCTTTTTTGCTCTTGAAGTCGAAAAATCCACAAATTGTTTTCATTAGGATCATCTCCTCGATTTTTCATTTGACGAATAAATACTGATTTTTTGAAAAACTTAGAAATTAATTCTATTACCTCGCCAGAAAAAGAAGCCTCTGAACTGTAGTCATAAAGATATAAATACTCCCCAAACTGGTCTAATTTTAATACAGGAATTTCTTGATGGAGCCAACGAAAACAATCATTTGAATCCACTTGATAATTGAGTTTTCGTTTTTCAAATGCCTCTAAAGTTATTTGAAGTTCTCGCTTTAAATTTAAAAATTGACTCGCGAACTCTTCGGCCCACAAAGGCAAATCCGACTCATATGATTTTCCGAAAAAAGTTAATTTACCAGAATGTAAACAAAGTCTATAGAAGGAAGTTCCCTGGTAAAGACTGTCTCCTAGAATGGGCATTTGAAGATTTTGACAGTGCAGGCGTATTTGGTGGGTTTTACCCGTATGTAGACGAACCGACCACAAGTACGTCTCTCCCATTTTTCTGACAAACGAGAACTCAGATTCAGCATTTGTCTGAGAATTTAAATGACTCTTATAAATTTTATCCTTTTGAGTTATCTCTGTTTTGAATAAAAAATGAGGTTTTTCTTCTGAGTGATTTTTCAATAAAGAGAAATGACACTTATCAAGTTCATGAACCCTAGAAAGATTAAATGGCCTATCCGTTAACAAGAGATATTCTTTAATAATCTCTTTATCTGCCTCTAATTGGCTGATTTTTTGAACACTCGACGCTTTGGCAAACAAAATAATCCCAGAAGTCGCCTGATCAAGCCTTGAAACTGGATACAACTTCTGTTTCAATTTTTCCGAAAGAAATTCTACCAGTCCATCCTTGCCTGAATCAACCGCATGGGTGTTTAATCCAATGGGCTTATTAAAAATAATAAATTCATCCGTCTCTTCATAACATAACCGCACCATTCACAGGATAGTACTGCAAAAACAGAGCAATGGCCATTTGTTACAGTGACACTATATTAAATTCCTAAGAATAATTTTTAAAAATTCAAATTAATTTGAATTTTTCCATAAAAGATATTGTTTTTATTTCTATATTTCACTAAAATAGGCGCCAGTATCTTAAGTGCGCCCTTAGCTCAGCTGGATAGAGTAATCGGCTTCGAACCGATTGGTCGGGAGTTCGAATCTCTCAGGGCGCACCATCCTAAAATTCCTAATAGGTCAAACTGACTTCGTTGCCACTTCGGGGCTTGCTTGTGCGACGTGGCTCACGCCACGCCTCCGCGCAAACCCCTCGGGCGCCTCGCATTTTGACCTATTAGGAATTTTAGGTGTGCTTGTCTCGTGGTTTTTTTTTAGAGGGGCTAAGGCAAAATCACTTAGTGAGCAGTGCCGAGTTATTTACGTCATTAAAGGTGGCGCCGTGAAGATTTTGGTTTTAAAAATTACGCCTCATGATTATAGGAGAAAATAATATGCCTTTAGGAAAAAAAGAACGTGAGTTTCTGGATAGTGAATTTGTAGTTGCAAAAAAGTATGGAAAATTGACCCCCGGTAAAGCACTAAAAATTTATCGTGAATTGCAAGGTTACACGCAGGCAGAGCTTGCGCAGAAATCTGGGCTTAAGCAGGCAACGATTTCTTCTTTGGAGCATGATCGTATCGTGATGGGCATTGACCGGGCTAAAATGCTTGGGCGGGCTCTTAAAGTCCACCCGGCGGTTCTTGCTTTTGCTGACTGGGATATGGATGCTGAGGCGGCCTAAAAGACATTAGGTGCATAGGCTTTGATTTTTGGTGTAAACGTCGGAATTAATTCAGCAAAAGTCTATTCAAGAAGGTTCCTGAAAACGGGAGCCTATAACGCCTAGTAAGTAGTTGTTTATCTACAGCCTCAAAATTTCATTTACCGGCCTGAAATTACTGCTGGAACAGCAGAGTCACCGGCTTGATCTAGTAAAAACATCCTGTGATGGCCATCGCCGATATGGTATGTTCCGTCAGGAAGAAAAGTAACTTTAACGGGATTATTTCGAGTATTAAAATTAAGCCGATTGCTTTTTTGACCGGAGCGGTACTAAGCAAATAAAAGGGCCCCAGATTATGGAGCCCTATTGATTTAGATTTTCTTAAAACCGAGGGTTAACAAATAGAATTCATGAGATCGACTAATTTCTGACAACCTTCACAGGCAATTCTATTATCAATATTTACAACTTCTCTATATCTATTTGCCCTATTCTTTTTATATCTATTGAGGCAGATCGGAGCGTTACTCTATCGTTGTTTTACGATCGATACACCGTTTTTACCTAAAACTTCCACTGATGTGAAATCAAAAATCATATAACTTTCCTGACCACCAGATAAAGTATATACCTGAGTTTTGTTCCCAGGGGTGCCATAGACAGGTTTAACTGGAACTAACTTTTCGCATTTAGGACCCCGTCCTTGTTGCAACATAAATAGAACAATCCTTGTGTGCTCGCTGCCGGAAAAAATAGTTTTCTGAGTTAAAATCCTGTGCATAATCGCGTAGTCCGCGGGTGCGCAATTTACTGGCTTTACAGTCAATTCAGCCGATGCATAACTTGCAGTAACAAAAAGCATTGAAAAGAATAGTTTCATAATGATCTCCTTTGTTGGGTAAATTTAAGGTCTAATATAACGGGTTCGAGACTAGTTTTAACGCATTGCATTTTAAAAGTCAATAAAAAGTTAAGTTTTATAACAAATTAGTTATTATTAGTAATATATGAAAATAACTAAAGGCCTGAAAACAAAAGAAAAAATCATCGAAATAGCTACTAAACATTTTTTTCAATTTGGCCTTTATGAGGTAACTTACCAAGGGATTGCTACCGAGGCTGGGCTCACACAACCAGCGATCTATAGACACTTTCAAAGCATGGATGATTTATTTTTAGCGGCCTGTCAGCACTGGGACGCTAAGGCAAGAGAAGTAGTGTACGAAGATTCTCGTAGTTTGGCACCAGCTACAACACAGCTCAAAAATTACGTAGAAAGGCATTTTACGTACACGGCGAAAAATCGTTCTCACGATAGCTTGGTTTTTGGACTTTACTATTATTCGATTCGTTCAAAAAAAATGTTTGCTTACTATAGTGAGCTACGTTCTTCGGCCGTCAAGAACTTGGAAGTGATATTAAAGTTTGGGAACATTGATGGTAGCTGGAAGGTTCGTGATACTGCATCAGTTGCGGAAACAACGCATAGCCTAATTGCCGGAGAAATTTTCAAATTTCTAATACAGCCAATGGAAGAAAGCGTGACTAAACGATCGGCCCGGGTCTTATCGGCGATAAAAAAAATAATACGTTAGTTATTTTGATTTTTTTATTATGCGCTCTACTTTTGCGCGCATAGTTTTTATATCCGATATTAAAATATAGTTGGGCTCTTCGAGCCGCGGAATAAACAGCTCGGGTGCCAGCACTTGAGCACCGAAATTCTTTATCGTAGAATCGCGACGGTCTTCATTAAAAACGTCGAAAACAAAAATGATTTTGGAGGCTCCTTGGAGTATCCCCTCGTCTAAGAAATATTTGTAAAACCACTTCCAAAGCTCAACCTTCGCCGCTGCGTAGTCGCGAGGACTCAGGTCGCCGTCGATAAAGTATTTTCCAACCTCAAATATGCGATATCCTTGGCGACGGAATTCATCCAGTATGGGAGTTTGAACTCCTCGATAGTCTAATATATGCTCGGCGGGCACAAAGTAGTCCGGGGTCGAGTTCCCTTTGTTTTGGCTTAGACCATTTCCCGAACCGTCAATCACGCGCAAGTGGGCGCGACGAAGCCCGTTTGGGGTACGAATGTTCAGCAGCGCGTAGGACATTCGACCTTCTACGGAATATTTCTCCATCCATTTTTCATCAAGTTTTTTGGTAATTTCCAATTCTCGCGAGTCGGCCGCATCGCCATAACCTTTATGGGTTGCGTTTTGGCCACTTCTCGGACCCACATATTTAAAATCTAAA
This sequence comes from Deltaproteobacteria bacterium, assembly GCA_017302835.1. NCBI lineage: Bacteria > Pseudomonadati > Myxococcota > Myxococcia > Deltaproteobacteria bacterium. The sequence goes on from JAFLCC010000004.1 coordinate 274,391, forward strand.
CCCATTGAATTTGCGAGCATGCGCGAAAAACCGTCGCCAGACTCGTCCGCAAGCATAACTCGAGATTCGTTCGTAACATCACCGATTTCAATTATTCTTGCAGACTTAGAAAGGGCGACGCTGGCTTTAATGTTAATCGTCGAAACAGGTGAGTAAAACTCAATACACCAATTAATGGTGCCGGCTGCCCAAACATTTGACAGCGGCAAGGCCAACAGGAAAGCTAAATTAAAACTTGTGAGAACCTTCAGTAGACCCTTCATTCAGGGTAAATTCAGCAAACTACAGGCCATTTTAGAGGAACAATACGGCGGGTTTGAAACGCGTCTCAAAATGATACAAAACCAAAGGTATTTTTCTAACAGGTTGTAATACTTGATTTGCATATTACTTGCTGGCTTTCTTTGTTAGTTGTCGCGCAAAGGGAGCAAGATTCGGAAGTCCCTCTGCCGATTTTTCTAATGCGGCCTTCCGAACTGAAGCATAGATTCTATCGGCGGCAACGGTTCCACCAAATAATGTCGCGATTAAAATAGCAGTGCTAATCAGATCATTCATAGAGTAATCCTTTGTTAAAGTTTGTCTTTCCATCGTTTAAAAATATTAAAAATCGTTTTACTGTCCCATTTCACTTTCCCGGTGCGAGTTTTTAATCCACGTCGGACAAGCTCTCTGGCGACTTCACTGTGATTGCGACCTTCACGCTGGATCAATTCAATGACGAGACGGCAAATTTTCATTTCCATTCGGTTGGGAAGTAGTTTCCCATCCCGAACCTGGAAACCATAGGGTGGGGTAGTGTAGCGGTAGTTTTCAGGATTTGTTGAGACAGGCTTTACGGCGTCAATATCAATCCCAAGGTCGCGAAGTCGAGACCTGATGGCAAATCTTGAAACCTTAAATTTGGATGCGATTTGATTGAGGGAAAGCTTCTCTTCTAGGTAAAGTCTGCCAATTTCTTCTGAATTCAGAAGCTTGGCGGAGAGACAAACCTGAATGAAATCAACGAAGTACGCATAGTTCGTACCGTATTCGGGTTGGTGCACCAATCTTGATACGGGACGAACTCCCGACAGGTTGCTTCGAGCTATTGAATTTACCCATTGACGAAATCTGGCACTATCAAAGATGATGAATTCATGACCAGTAGACATAACTTACTCACATATAGTCTATTTATTATAAAATCAGTTAGCGCAGCCACGGTTGTTATGTTTTCGTGTATGGCAATGGGCGAGCTCTTTTTTGATAAAAATTTATTCAGCGGTTTTCTGCAAAGACCCTCTTTGTGGCCATTAATTTTCATTGAGACTTGTGTAGCTGCGGTGCCTATGACAGTGTTAGGGGCTCTTTTTCTGTACCGTTTTCGCCTAGCAATTAAAGAAAAATTTGTAATGGTGTCTGTCACAACTTGGCTTTCGCTGAGTGCCCTTCTGGTTGGTTTATACGCCCATTTCTATTGGACTCGGGAATGGCATCTGACTTCTATGGCTCCTGGGCTCTTTTTCGGCTGGATTTTACCTGGAAGTCTAACGTTAATTTGCTTTGTTAAATTCTCATTGAATCTTCGACAAGAACCAAGCGCTTTATAGGCACTACTTTCCCGATCAAAACCCTAACTTAAATGCATTGAATAGCTCTGCTATCACGATAGACTTATAGTCGAATACACCCTCATTTTCGAAAGGTCCAATTCCTGTAATTTAAAAGTCTTACGTCACCTATGCCCGATCCGCACGTTACAGGGTAAAAATCGGCCTTGGGGATCAGGCAAGTGCGCCTGAAGATACTCAATGATTTGTCCTTCAGGACTCTTTAGTATGAGTCGTTACTAATGAATAAAGCCTATCGACTTATTTATCATGTGATCCAATACCGGTTTCACATTGAATAACTGGAGGTTCATAAACATGATTACGAAATCTTATTTTGAAAAATTAGAAAAAATGTACGGCCCTTTAACCTTTGGTGGACTTTTTAAAGCATGGAGAGAAGGCGAAGAACTTACTCAAACTGCCTTTGCCAAAAAACTTGGACTGCCTGAAATTGGATTAATTCAATTAGCCCTTCGAGACTCTCTGGTTAAAGAGGGTTTTCACTACGAAGTTAAGTTGGAATCAGCCTTAGTGTAGCACTATTGACTTGCTGGTTGTAAATGCTTGACTTTGATGATCACTCGACGATTAGCGGCTCGGCCTTGAAAATTAGTATTCGGTGCCACGGGTTGCGATTCTCCAAATCCTTTGGCTTCGATCGGATAATATTTCTTTTGTTTTGCCAAATAATCCCCCAGCCTTTTCTTCAGGTATTCGGCTCGATCTTGACTGAGCTTCATGTTGTAATTATCATCCCCCAAACTATCAGTGTGGCCCTCGATCGTAATATTTTGTACCGAAGTCATTTCGGCGACTTGTTGGCTCACTTCATCCAGTATCACTTCAGAACTTTGAGTTAAAGAAGTAGAATCAAATTCGAAAGACATATTAGCTAAGTTAAAGCTTTTTTGGTTGTCCTGATTGAGCTCTATTTTTTGCGGGGAAGTAACACCAAAAGAATAATTAATTCCCACATAAACTCTCAGGTCAGGTGTGCCGAAACCTTTTAAAACCTCACGCCCCAAACCTGTGTGCAAGGCTATTTTATGTGTCCATTGATGCTTGATGCCGATCAAGACCTCGAGGGCTTTATCCTTGCGGTCTTGAAATTCTATCTGATCAGGAAAGGACTGGGATGCTTGGCTTCCAAAAAGCTCTGCAATTAAATTGGAGTCCCAATTTTCTTTGAAGTAGCTTAATCCAAAAGAATAAATATACTGATTGGGGACCCGACTGACAAAAGAATTACTCGCAGTCGCCGTACCTATTTGGCGCCAACGATGACCAAAGTTAAAGGCAAAATTAAATTTTCCAAGGGATCGGTCAAAGAAAAATTCTAAATTAGTAGTCGGTCCACTTCCTTGTCCAGCATAGGGATTGTTTTCAATGCGATTCATATTAAACGAAAGCATCCAAGCAAATCCCCACTCGGCCCATTGATAATTTCCATTTTTAATTCCAAGTCGAGTTTCAGTAAAACCAGGGTCTTTAAAAAACACACACGATTGACAACCTTGATTTTCCTTACTCAATAAGTAAGGTGAATGAAGGTCCAATTCCCATCCAGAGCCAATTCCCATACCCGCATTCAAATCCAAAGAATAAATTCGATCACGGCTATTAAATAGTGTTTGCGATTGGGCCTCTTGCAAATACGATAAAGTATTAGAAGCTCCGTTAGCAAAGAGACCCAAATTAATAGTTTGCGGGCTTAATACTTGGCTCGATTGCACTGTAACAAATGATAACCCGTTAGCAGAAGGATTAAAAGTTTGAGCATCAGTGCCCAACACATTGGCCTTTACTTGAATCAAATATAAAAATAATACCACAGGTAAAATCAAACCCAGCCTGACGTTCAGATACTTCATACCGCATTCCTTGCTTTTTTTCATATTATTCTTTAATAATTCAAAAGGGACAACAAATTTGATTTCCCTTTAGCAATTAATAGATTCAACTTATAGTTTCAATTATAGTTTTAATTATAGATTTAACTAAATATGATTAGGATGTAATTACATAATTAGGAGATTTTATGAATATAAAGTGGATAAGTATCCTTTACATTTCCTTAATGGCTTGTTTTGGATTGCTTTCTTGCCGAAGCAATTCTAAGAATTCTAACCAACAAGTTCAAATGCTCGTTAGTGATAAATCCACTATTCAATCGCCAATGGTGCAAATGAAAATTTTTTCTGAACTAATGGGTGAGCTTATCCCCTACTATGGTGCAGATGTGGATATAAGCCCAACTAAAACGTCCCATTTGCAAGCCACCTTGGGCCGTTTCAAAACAACTTCCTTTCACGCCAATCAAGGAATTGGCAGACTAGGACCTTTATATGAAAGTGCCACTAAATATTTGGTCAAAGAAACAAACCAAGCGCTTTGGTATTTAGAGCAAAATCGTCCTAAGCTGGCCATTGAGATCAGCAAAAAAATGGTCGGAGCCTGCATCACTTGCCACACACAATCATCCTCATACAGTCGTCAATGGCCAGATCCATGGAACCTTAATAACAAAATCTCTAATAAAGATAAGGCTAATTATTATCTGGCAACTCGCCAATATGACAATGCCTTGGATTCCTATAATACCGTTTTAACAGAACATCGCAAAGGCGAACTACCAGTGGCTCAGTGGTACGAATCCACCACCCGTTCTTTGGCTGTTGCCATCAGAGTAAAAAAAAATCCAAGTCTGGCCTTAGAAGTGGTTTCTTCATTGTTTGATGCCAAAAGTGTTCCTGACCATTTAGCCCAGGGCTGCAGGCTGTGGCAAAGATCACTAAAAAAATGGCGAACAGAAATAAAACAGCATAAAGATTTGAAAACAAAAAATCCAAAGATTCTTATAAATGAAATCGAGCAGTGGTTAGCTCGAATGGAGAGCGAAAACAAGGCTAAACAATATTATCTAATCGATCGTTTAAGAATTTCAGAAGCGCTCAATAATTTGATGTTGCAGTCGGATATACAAAATAAACATTTGGCTCAAGCTTATTTATTAGCTGGAATAAATTCAAAATATCTAGAGGACGTAGATCTTACAAGCCCTTCACTGTTTTATTATCAGGCTTGTATTCGTACCCTGCCAAAAAGTGACCTAGCCGCACGTTGTTTTGAAAATTATGAAAAAACAGTCCAGCTTTTACAAGCTGAACTGCCAAAAAATCAAGGCACCGTAAAAAGCGAAACCTTATCAGAACAAGACGAATTGCGTGGACTAGCATTATAGGATTACCAACGATAGATCACTGAGTCTAAAACAACGGCGCTCCAGTTATATCATCTACCCCATCCTCATTAGCATCAACGGCGCCAGGTGGTAACTGAAGATCTGGATTGAATTCCGAGGCTGGTGATAATTCTGGTTGTTTGGTCACCATGGTGGGTTGCGTTAGCTTTTGTAACTGAATTGGAATTTCACAATAATTAGCAATGATTCGCGAACCTGGGCCCCCCAGTTGTTCAATCAACTGAATACCACCATCTATGTATTCTGCTTTGACCAAATTGCCATCAATGAAAACACGCAAGGACGCGGCATCAATTGAATGAATATGAGATAGCGCAAATCGATTTTGTAACTGCAAGCGTTTGTGGGTCAATTCTCCAATTTTTTTAAGCCCCTCGTGAAAGCTCTGTTGTGCTAAATCGACCTTGATGCCGTGATTAAGATCAATGATGTCTAAATAGCCATAACCCAATTCATTTTCGCCATTTTTTATTATGGTCTTAAGATCGGTATAGATGACTCCACTGACAAGTAAGGGACGATCCTCTTGAATGGCTAACAACTGTGAATAAACTGAAGAAGGTGTAATATTAGAGCAGTCGCGAGTAAAGGCGGGACCTTCAACTTTATCAGGATCTGGAACTCTGACAAGGCCTTCAGGGTAGCGGTAACAAATGTCATTTTCATCAGATACAAACAATACTGCCAGTGCTGCATCGGCTCTGAAAAAACCCTGCTGACGAGCCAAAGCCATTGCATTACTTGATAGTCCTTGGCTCAAAGAAAAAAGACCTTCTTCACCGCCATCTGAATAAGAATCCCCTTTCATATTTAGAAAACTTTTTCCCAGGGAAGTGCTGATTTGCTCGACACTCATCTTATTTGAAGAGAGCACTAAGGGTTCACCTTGTAAGCTCCATAATTTTCCCGAAAAAGAACTGCGACTGCCATGGGCAGGCATAATGGCTATTTGATAATCCACCGCACTTGGTATTTCTTGAACTAGGGCCTTTATTTCAGCAGCAATTTTAGCTCGTTCCTCACTTAAGGATCCCGAAGTGTCGGCTACGATTAAAATATCAGTTTTTTTTGAAATCAATTCAGAAGCTTGGTTAAAACTGTCCGTATAACAAGTTTTGTAAAAACTAGGATCAGGATTATTATCCCCTTCACCCAAGTTTGCATTTCCCTGATCATTACCCTGGTCTATAATGGTTGAAGAGCTATCTTTTAGAGGAGGTTCGATGTCCATTTTAGCATTTTGGCAATTTTGAAAAACAATTATGAGGAAATAACTCAACAGTAGAACCCCCATTACTCTTATTTGTTTTAGCATAATTTCCCCTTCTAATACGGCATTGTGAATATTAGAATATTATAACCATTCTTGTTGAATTTTTTTAAAATTCATTGAACCTATATTAAATTGAGACAATTGACTCATTTTGCGACGACTGTTTTTTTAAACGAATCCGATTTATCAAGACAATTTGAAAAATAGTCTGCATTTACTTGGTTGGAACAACTGATTTAAATTGACTTGGAATGGCTCTCATTTTTTCTTTAAACTGTTTGTTAAAGCGTGAAAGATCTTGAAATCCAACCTCATGAGCGGCCTCGGTAACTGTCTCACCTTTTAATAATTTTAAACTGGCATCAAAGACTCTTAATTGATTACGATAAAACAGGGGTGAAATATCATAGGTAATTTTAAAGGCGCGACTGATGGGCGATGCTGTACTATTAATATTTTTGGCAATATCCCCTATGGAAATGGAGCTATTGAAGTTTAAATCAATCGCCCTTTTGACTTTAAGACTTAAAGGGATAAGCTTTTCTTCCTTATCGACTCGTTGGCCACTTTTCTTTATCTGATCAAAAATTTCACTATTAATTCCTGATTTGGTAAAGGGCAATTCGTAATTTAGTGGAAAAAGCGTCGCAAACTTTGGGGCTGTTTCTGGTGGCTCTGAAAACATCAATACTGATTTCCATTCAAACTGCCCGATGTTAAGACGCCAATCCAATATAGAAAAAGGGGGAATAAACAATCCCATATTGCCGATGACAGGCAGTGGCTGCCCATGACGAAATAGGGACAATAGGCCTTGTGGAAGATCCAGTGCATAGGCAAGACACCAAAAATTTGCAAGAGCATCAACTATCCGTGATGGTACAAATGTTTTTTGCGTATTTTCTAAATACAAATTACCATCTAAAAAACCAAAATACTTACTATCCATATAAGGTGTTTCGATTCTTTTGATCATAGGGGAGTAGTACTGTAAGTTATTCGGCGACTTATTCTTTGAGCTATTCTTCACATTTATCCCTGATTTGCGAGTTCTATAATCGTCTCACTGCTATAAATTCTTTCAGTAAAATATTAATCTGTCCAAAGTAATATCAAAAAACGCCTAGGTTTTCTGAAAACTAGGTCTTGACTAGCTAAATTTCTCTTTTTCAATTTTTTGATTCTCGATTAAGGACGCTAACTTGATAAACATAATAACAATTTTAAAAATTATTTGGGCAAAAAACCTCTTTTAGTCAGCAAAAACAATTGAATTTAAAAAAAGTGAATAAACTTTTATCATTTTCATTAAATTTAATTGAAAAAGACATTTCAAACTTAAGAAATTTTTGCTTCTCTAAAATACGCCGGGCTGATTGGTTCCTAAAGTGCAAAAATAAATCTAAAAAAAAGGAATAACAAAGCCATGAGCCTAAAACTAATAAAAAAATTAATTAAACTTTCCCACATTTTACCAAAACACACCCGACACTCGCTGCTGCGTGAATCTTTATCACTGCCCTGGGATCTAGACATTGGAATTCAATTTAAATTTATCACCGACCAAGGCGAATTTATGGAAGCGATTCGTATTCTGCATAGCGCTTATGTTGAAAAGTCCTACATGGATCCAGATCCACTGAAAATTCGCTTAACCCCTTATCATCTAATGCCAAGCACCCTGATGGCTATCGCCAAAATTGACGGCAAGGTAGCGGCAACCATGTCTTTGATTCGTGATAATCCCCTTGGCCTACCTATGGAAAAAATCTTTGATCTTTCACACCTGCGAACACGGGGCGAAGTGCTTTGTGAATTTTCCGCTTTAGCTATAGCACCAGAATATCGAGGCCAAGGCGGCTACCTTTTACATTCTTTTTTCCGTTTTTTCTATCGTTATATAAAAACCTGGTGCGGAGTCGATTACTTTGTAGCCGCTGTTAATCCATCAATGGCCGACCTTTATGAAGCTTTTTATCTGTTTGAACCCTGCGCCTTTTCGACCCCTATTGATTCGTATCAGTTTGTTAAAGGTGCTCCTGCAGTGCCTCTCACCCTGCCATTGAATGGATTCGAAACAAAGCTAAAGACTGTTTATCTGAAAAAAAATATAAAAAAAAATCTATTCCGTTTTCTGCAATCCTCCCATGCAAATTCCGATTTCTATCCAAATCATGAATATTTTCAAATCAAGAGCACCTTTATATCTCCAGAGTTCATTGTAAACCTAAGAACAGAAATACCTGATATAGAAACTCGATTCAGTGACAATGATAAATTACGAATTGCACAAAGCCTTGGATCAAGTTCCTTCGCTGATATTGGCCGCAATAGAACGCACGAAGCCCCAAGGATCCAAATAAATACGTCGACCCTAATATACCTGGAAAACACAACGAAACCTTCCCTGGCAAGAGTTTGTGATGTTTCTCTTGGAGGGATAAAACTCTATGTTGGAGCCAAGCAAAAAATAATAAAAGGCAATCAACAAATTCGCATTAAACTTGGACCTAATGTTTTTAGCAACGTCAAGTTTGAGCCTGTATGGCAAAATGAGCAAGGCTATGCCGGAGTTAAGCTCATCGAAACTGATCACGAATGGACCCGATTTGTTAACAAATTCAACGCTCAAGGGAACTCAACAGAAAATAATGAAACTGCAAAGATGGCGTCTTAATCTGAACCTTGCCAGGATTTTATCTAGAACCCCTTGGCCACAGAAAAAACTGGATTTGTTGAATAAAACTTTGTTCATTTATACGATCGAGTTGTTTATTTTGTTTTTTAAAATCCTCTAAAATTTAAAGACTTAGATAAATAAAGTCTTGACATCTACTTGCTCCTTGTTTTTCAAAGGTTTTTCATGGATAATAAAGTATGGAGAAACAATCCACTCTTTCTACTAGTGTAGATTCTGATCTTAAAAAGACACTTGCGGCTTTTTGTAAAAAGCGAGGGCTTAAAATTCAAAGCTTCGTTGAAAATGCCATTCGCGAGCAGCCTGAAGATGAAATCGATCTTGCTAGTTATGACGAACGAAAAAAAGAAGAAGAAATTTCCCTGTCTGCGGAACTTAAGAAAATTAAAAAATGAGTTCAAAGGCATACGAAATCGTTTTCAAAAAGAGTGCTCTTAAAGAACTCCAAGGATTTCCCCAAAACGTCCAACAGAAAATGTTAGATGCTGTTCAGCTTCTTTCTTTAAAACCCTACACTGAAGAACTCTATGAGTAGACGAAGCGTACAGATCAAGTTTCGAGAAAAAATAATCGTAGCAGCAGCTCTGGTCGCAGATAATTTTTGGTTGAGATTATCGGGCTATATGTTTAGAAAAAAACCTCACGTTTCTGGAATTTTGTTCGAATCATGTGGGAGTATTCAAACGAGCTTTATGAATTTTGACCTCGATATCGTTTTTCTGACGAAAACAAACTCTGTAAGTAAAATTCAAAGAAATGTGAAGCCATGGAGATTTGTTTTTTCCACGTTAAACTCAAAGAAGGTGCTAGAACTTCCCGCTGGAGGTCTCCCCTCTGATTTAAAGATCGGCGATGTTCTAGGAATTACTCCAGTATAAAGTATAAATCGCAAGCGCTTTGATACTCCTCAAACAGGAACGTATTCAAAAAAGAGAATGAATATATTAATGCTCCCTGTAGATACTGGAGGGTTATCTCTATTTATTTTTTAATGCAGCTAGCATTAATTTGAGTTTGACCATTCAACTTTTTTTGGTGCAGAGTGTGGCGTGCGAAATAGAAAGCGCTTCATTGCGATTTTGATGCTCATCATTTTGGGAGTAATCTCCCTCAAAGTTTTGCTTCCCAATATAGGAATATATGTGGATTGCAATGAGTTTGCTCATATTCATTTTCATGCTTTTCAAAAAAATGAACTAGATAAAAGTAATCTTCAAACAAACTCAGCCCCAACTGAGAGTGATGATGGTTGTCATGAAGGAAAATCTGTTCTGAGTTACTCACTTTTTCCTGCCGCCGTTTTTAATTTAGAACTTCCAAATCATGATATTATTTTCAATTTGGTTTTTATTCTTGATAGTCATTTCAAAAGCCCTCATCTTGAGCCCCATCGAAAACCTCCAAAAGTTTCCTAACTAATCTCTCAAAAAAAATTCATGCGCAAATACCCAATCGGTGTTTTTGCTTTTTTCTTAGGATTTTAACCAAAGGATATTTACTATGCATTTTAGAATCATTTGTTTATTTTTATTTGTAGTTACTTCGATTTTCAGCTTCGAAGGGCTCTGTCTGACCGCACCTAACATCAGTGCCAACGCCTTATTCCTTTATAGAAATTCAAATTTTCATAGGGATGATGTCAATGTAATAACACCAGACCAGACACCCAATGGCCTGAATGTGCCTGAAACCGAAATTCAGTTTTATTCCGATGTTGATCCTTACACGAGGCTGAGTTTGCTTCTTTCCATTGCTCCCAAATACACCACGGATGGAACAAAAGTTTCAGAGGAGTGGGGGCTAGAACCAGAGGAGGCATTTGCTGAGAGCAACCTAATTCCTGACCTTACCTTTAAAATGGGAAAATTTAAAGCGGCCATGGGTAAGCATAATGTTCTTCACACCCACGCTTTTCCAATGATTGAAGCACCTTTAGCGAACTCCAAATTGTTAGGAGATGAGGGGCTTACCGATGTCGGAATTTCTGCTGCTATTTTGATTCCTTCGCCATGGTTCAATGAACTGACCCTTCAGTTTATTCGGGGAAAGGGTGAAAATGAAGAATTCAGTTCACCTTCGCCTGGGGGTGGCGTCGGAATTGCTCACTGGAAAAATCTTATGGACCTGTCTGATGACCTCACATTGGAATTAGGTGCTTCGTTGGCGCAAGGAGGGAACTCTTTTGGACAAACAACTTCGGTTACTGGAGCCGATCTTACTTTCAAGTGGCGCCCATCTGTAGGTGGAAAATACCAATCTGTATTTTGGACCACTGAATATTTATCAAGAAATCAGTCGCAGGCGACAATTCCTGATGAAAAAGGCACTGGCTTAGCTACATGGATTCAGTATCAGTTTGCTGAAAAATGGGCTGGAGTTTACCGTTACGATAACCTGAATATCAAAAATACTTTTGATGAAACGAATCTGCCTAATGATACTTGGGAGCGGCACTCCTTTGGCTTTGTCTATTCCCCATCAGAGTTTTCATCATATAGACTTGAGTACGATCAAAGAGTTGGTGGCACGCCAAATAATAACAATGAAACCACAGAGAAAACTATTTTTATTCAAGCCAATTTCACCATCGGTGCTCACCCAACACACTCTTATTAAGGATGAATATGAAAAAAACAATATTGTTAATTTTAAGCATTCCCTTTTTTTCATTTGCTAGAATCCAAGTGGCAACGACAACCACAGATCTTGCAGCCATTGTCAGAAAAGTAGGTCAAAACCAAGTGGATGTCTTCTCGATTGCCAAGGGCACCCAAGATCCTCACCAAATTGAGGCCAAGCCCTCATTTATGGTTAAACTAAGATCTACAGATATCGTCATCGCTCAAGGTCTTGAACTTGAATCGGCCTGGATCATTCCTCTCATTAAAGGGACTAGAAATCCAAAATTGATTGCAAAAAATGGACTTTTTGAATTGGCACCTAAACTTGATCCCATCGAAATTCCCAAGGGAGATGTCTCTCGCGCCGATGGTGATGTACATCCGGGGGGAAATCCACACTTTCAACTGGATCCCCAAAGACTCGGCAAAGCAGCTCTTTTGATAGCCACGAGATTTGGAGAAATAGATCCGACACAAAAGGAATTTTTTCTTAAAAATGCCAATTCCTTTCAAAAAGAAATGACGGATAAAACTAAGGAATGGCAATTGCGAATCAAAAATAGTGGCATCACTGAAATGGTGACTTATCATAAAACACTTGCCTACTTTTGTGATAGATTCGAAATCAAATGTGAAGTGCAGTTAGAACCAAAGCCTGGAATTCCACCTACAGCAAGTCATATTCTTTCCGTAATTGATCAAATGAAAAAACGAAAAATCAATTTGGTGCTTATCGAAAATCTTTATGAAGACACCATTGGAAAAAAAATAAAAATTGATATTCCAAACGCCGTTGTAAAACGAGTCCCTGTAGCCGTGGAAGGAGATACTGGATTACCAACAAACGAGCACCTTATTGAGCGATTGGTTGTAACGATTGAAGGAACTCACTAATGCAGGCTATTGAGTTTCTAGCCGCCCCCTTCGCATTGGCAATCCTTTTGGTTGGCATTCACGCTTACTTGGGATTGCATGTGCTCAAGCGTGATGTGATCTTTGTCGACATTAGTCTTTCGCAAGTGGCCGCCCTGGGAAGCGCTGTGAGTTTGTTTTTTGTTCACGAGGGAGATGGCGCCGCTTTGGCGCTGACTCTCTCCCTCACTTTTTGTCTGGCAACATCCTTTGCATTGGCACTTTTGCGACACCATGAAAAATCGGTGTCACAAGAGGCCTTGATCGGAATGACCTATGCCTTAGCAAGTGGAGCGTTAATTTTAGTTGCCGACAAACTTCCCCACGGTTCAGAACATTTAAAGGAAGCGCTTATTGGGAATATTCTTTTTGTAACTTGGCCACAAGTACTTCAGACATTTTCGATCTATTCAGTGATTGGAGTTATTCATTGGATTTTTCGTAAGCAATTTTGGCAGGCCACTTATGGCAAAGAAGGAATGTTTTGGTGGGATTTTCTTTTCTATTTTCTGTTCGGAATTGTAATCACCTTTTCGACCAGGCATGCGGGCGTCCTCGTTGTGTTCTCAATTTTAGTGGCTCCAGCATCTCTTGCCATGAGATTTTTTCCGGGAAATAATGGAAAATTGGCATCACGGCTTAGTCTTTCTTGGATTTTTGGAACGATCGGACTCGGTTTGGCTTTCCTCCTCAGTTACAATTTGGATCTTCCTTCGGGAGCAAGCATTGTCTGCACTCTGACGAGCCTTTTTTTCCTGGCCCTTTTGATCAGAAGGAAACGGTTTGATGGAGATTCCTGATATTTGATATTTGTGGCTCCATATCATCGATGGTCCTGCCAATGTTTAAGATTTATACAATCATGAAAATTTTACTTAAATGAGCATAACATTTTCTGCTGAAATCGATAACAATTGAAAACATTGAAAGCTACATATACATCTTTGTAGCCAGTAAAAAAATTAATTTAATAAGGAGTCTCCCTATGTTTAAACAAGTTATATATGCTGCCATTTTAATTTTATCGGTAGCCTTACAAGCACAAGAAGTCTATTGGAAAAAGCAAAGTGTTAATTTAACTGTAAATAGTTCAGATAACAATAAAAGCTCTTACAATCAAGTTTTTCAAAGAGTTGTTTTACAACACAATTATTATGAGTGTGGATATTATACGGATCCAGTTGTTCAAGTAGTTACTGGAACTTGTTATGAAACCACTTGTACTGGTTCCGCGGGAAAAAGTGCCGCTTGGGATGCTTTTTATTCAGCCAAAAAAGAAGATAAAGCAAATCGATTAGCTGCTGCGATTAAGGGAGTTGGAAAGTCTTCTGCTGAAAGCCTTTTAGCTCAAGGGTTTTTTCATTCAAAACCAAGATCTTGGAATGAATTTAAAACTGAAATTAATAGAGCCGCTTCACAAGGCGCCATTACCGCTCAGGTTGCGACTCTTGTCCTAAGCACCTACCGTTCAGATAATATGGCTAATTTAGGCTACTCGGGAGGTTGCACATCAACGCCCTATGCGTGTGATGAAGTTCGGGTAATTAGAGAAGGTTATTACGTTCCGCAAACTTGTGATAATGCTATGGAACAAGTAATTGACACCAAACCAATGTCTTTTCAATTTGAGGTAAAGAATGCGGTGTTGTTGCCATCAGAACAAGAACAATTAACCTTTCATCTATCTGGAAACCTAAATGAAATCACCTTGGATTCATCTAATTACAATAATTATCAATTTGTTGTTAATCCCATATCAAACAATGCAGCTAATATTGATGTCCTTGGAAGCGGCCGAAAACAAGTTTATTTGCCAGGAAATGCTTTTCAATCAGTCCAACTTATACCTGTTGATAAAAAAGCAGCAACGCTTCAAGTTTCAGTTTCTCCGAATGTACTTCCCGTAGATGCCACTGAGCAGTTGATGCTTTCCTACGAGGTGCGCACCTGCGCCGTTGGTTGGTTGGGAACTTGTGGTTTCGGTTGGGACAAAAAACAAACTTTCAATGGTTCTTTAACAACAACCGTTACGAATTTTCCAGTTTCAACAGATCTTGCTCCTGGAAAAAAAGGATTGAGAATGGAAGTGGAAGTTAAAATTTATAAACAAAATAGCATTTACCATAATGCGACACCTGCATCTAAAGTATCTGATAAAATCACTTTAAAATAATTTAGTTAGAGTAACCATTTTCTCTCACTTTGTGAAAATGGTTACTCTTGATTGCCTTCAAGAATGGATTTTAGAAATTTCTTATTTATTGAAAAAGAGAAATTACCACAATGGCCACCCAGAGGAAAAATAACGGCACGATCTAAAAAGCTTGCTTCTAAAAAAGCAATATCACCCTCCTCAAGTAAAAAATCATTTGCATTATGAAACAAATAGAATCTTTTATCATTTTGAAATTTATTTTTAAATTTCTTCAAATTATAACCTTCCACAAGCTCATTAAGTTTTAAATTAGGCACTGACTCCTTTTGGACATTTGGTAATACTATTTTTTCTAAATAGGTAGTAAATGAAAAACTTTTAGCTTCTTCAAACCTTAGAGAACGATAACCCCAAGAAATATTTGAAGATAAGAATTTCTGGTTCAATAGAAGCTCCGTAGTATAAATAATTTCAGCCAAGCTTTCACGATAGCTATTGCCAATTAGATATCGTTGTTGATTTTTAGTTAATTGGATTTCTTTTAAAACCTCTGCGGCTGATAGGTTTTTATTATTTATTAATTTTTCACCAAAACTTAATAAATAACCCATAAGCATGTCTTTTTGTTCAGCCGTCCATGGAGCGCCAAGGTGATAGTAGGCATCTAAGGTTTTCACTCCATGATCAAAATTGACTGGAGGGTTTATTAACAAAATTTTCTTAAATAAGAACGCTTTTTGATCCTCATCAATTTCAGAAAGTTCAGGTAATAATCCAGCCCCCAAAGAATAGCCAAGGATATTATAATTAGAAACTGGCAAATTAAGAGTCTGAGTTGTTTTTTTCATAAGGGAATAGAGGTCTAAAACATCCCAATTGAGATAACCTGCAATTCCTCGCTGAGAGGCACCTAACACAAATGTCCATGATAACGGATTTGGTAAAGCGACGACGTGATAACCCAGTTCATACAATTGTTCCATGAGTATTTTAATGACAGTGCCCTTTCCCGTTCCCCCGACTCCGGGAATAATAAAAATCAAGGGCGCCTGATGATTTTGTTTAAGAAAATTTATCTCAATTTGATGACGGTTTTCTAAAAGATAAACATTTGATCGAGCCGGGAACAATTCGACATTTACTTTCTGCACTTCCAACTTCATATCATAGGGTGCTACCGAAGCTATTGTGGATAACTCTGCACTTTGAATTGGGAAGGGATAACTCGCAAGTTCCAGAGTAAATCCTCGAGAAACAGTACTAATTAAACTGAGGCTTATGAACAAAATAACTTTGAATTTCAAAATGTAGCTCATCATAACTGCCTTATTGAAGGGTTTTTAGGTAAATTGTTTCACACTGTATCGGGTATTTTTCAAGATTTAATTTTGTTTATTGATTTTATTAACTGATCAATTTTTGCCCAAAAGAGTCATCGAAGTATTCTAGTTGACATTTATTTTTTGCAAAGAAAAGGATACTATCCGTGGTCAAATTAGACAACTTTGGTAGGGGATGCGAACAGCTCCGAACAATTAAAAACAACATCACTATCAATTCAATGAATTCATAGTAGAGTAAATAAATGAATGAAAATTTAATTACTTGTCTTAATGCAATTAAACATATCGTCGGTGATGCGAATGTTGTAGATGAAGAGCAAAAAGTATTCGAACTTTCAAAGGATATAATTCCATCAACTGAAAAGTCTTTGGCTTTTGTTTACCCTTCAGATTTGAGTCAATTGCAAAATATTTTAAGTTTAGCAAATCAATATAAAATTCCCGTGTGCCCCGTCTCTCAAGGGAAAAATTGGGGTTACGGAGGAAAAAGCCCCTATCAAAAAGATTCAATCGTTTTGGTATTAAGACATTTAAATAAAATAATTGAAATCAATGTCGATTTAGCCTATGCCGTTGTTGAACCTGGTGTTACCTTTAGACAACTTCATAAACACTTAGTTGAAAATAAGATTCCACTCTGGATAGATTGTACCGATGGTCCTGCAGACGGAAGCGTTGTAGGTAATTCGCTAGAACGTGGCATTGGGGAGACCGATTATGGTGATCACTTTGGAAATATTTGCGGCTTAGAGGTGATGCTGCCTGACGGGAAAATGATAAGAACAGGTGGCGGTCCAATTAATAACTTTCGTTCTTGGAATACCTACAAATGGGGTCTAGGCCCTTATATCGAGGGGCTTTTTAGTCAATCCAATTTTGGAATTGTAACAAAAATGGGGCTCTGGTTGCGTCCTATACCTGAAGGATTTGTTTCATGTGTTTTTGAGCTTCATCATAAAGAAGATTTTCCGCTATTAATTAACTCCATCCGTAAACTTCAATTGGATAACCTATTAGTTAGCAAAATACATTTAATTAATGAAGTCGCTACAAAAGCAGTAGCTATCGAAGACTTTATGAATCCAGAGTTGACTTTAGATGGCTACAGCTATTCTTCATGGAGTTTTGCAGCAGGAATCTATGGCCTTAAAAATCACGTTAAAGTGGCTCAGAGCGAAATCAGAAAAGTCTTGTCACCCTTAGGTCGCGTCGAATTTATTGACGAAAAAAAAATTAAAATCATAGTAGGACTCACAAATTTACTTAAAAAATGGCAAAAAAATAGATTTTTAAAGAGCATTTCTCAGTTTTTTTGCAAAAAAATTATTGGAAAACCCTATACATTGCTTGAAATTCTGCCACATGTTCACGCTATCGAAAAAGGATATCCCAGTGACTTTTTTGTGAGGCATGCCTATTTAAAATCTAAAACACCAAAACCAAAAGAAGGATTTGTTAATCCTGTTCGAGATAATTGTGGGCTTATTTGGTTAGGACCAATGGTGCCTATGTTAGGATTAGAAGTAGATCATTTTTTAAAAACTGTTGAGCCTTTATTTAAAAAATACGGGTTTGAAATGTATGTGGCTTTGATGGTAGGAAATGCAAGAACAGCTATTGTGTTGCTATCCATTTTTTATGATAAAACAAATAATACGGAAACTAATAATGCATCCGCATTATATTTTGAAATTGGTGCCTTAACCGAAAAAATGGGATATCAACAGTACAGAACTAGCACAATGTACATGGATAGAATATTTTCTGGCGCGCCTGAATATAAGGAATTTTGTCAGAAGCTTAAAAATGCCATTGATCCAAATGGTATCATGGCTCCAGGTAAATACGGACTTAGCTAAGGTATTATGATCAGGGGTTAGGTAAAGGAGTAAGTCATGAATAAAACTCTGTTTAATTATGACGACTACAGACTGTTACTCCACGATGAATTTATTAATCGATCAATAAGAAATTCATTGTATTCGCTACGAGCCTTTGCTCGTGATTTGAAAATTTCAGTTGGTTTTTTATCTGACATACTGAATGGAAAAAGTGATCTGAGCCTAGTAAAGGCTCATAAAATTTTTGAAGCTCTCGGATATTCAGAACAGGAACTTCAATACATTTTTAATCTAATTAAATTAAAAATATCAAAAAACAAAATGGAATTATTTGAAGCTAGAAATTATATAAACAAATATTGCACTCAGCTGAAGTATAAAAAAGATAAATCCAAAGAAAAATATGCGAAATCAGTTAAACTTTTTTTTATATACGGACTTTTGGAAAATATTAAACAAATTGAAATCATTAAAAAGTATTCTTCTCAGTTAAACATAAATGAAAAAGAATTGAATCTCATTTTAAATGAATTTATTGAAGATGGGTATATTATCGAAAAAAACAATGAAGTCGTCATTATTCAGGATATCTATGCAGATTATTCTGCTTCTGGAATATTGAATGTCTTTAAAGATTTTACTAAGCTATTAGTTGAAGAAATAATCAAAAATGGTGGGATGCACGTCCCAGACCGAATTTTTCAATTTGGAGTTTGGGGCCTAGATGAAAGTTCATATCAACTGGCAGTTGGCGCTCATAGGGTTTTTTTAAAATCGTTAGAAAGGTTGACAAGCAACTCTAAAGGGTCAGACTATATTATTCTGACATCTGAAATTTTATACACTTTAAAAAATCAGCTCCAACCGTAGACCCTTGATATACCTCAAATCGAGGCCGCAGGAGGGAGACGACGTTGCTTATGGAAGTGGAGGACTTGTTGCGACCAATCGGGATTTTTCCATTAATATTTTTTTTAATCTATCTTATCTTTTGTGGTTTGATTGCAACATTGTTTCAGCAAGGTTTTAAATATTTTGGAATGGATAGTCTTTTTATATTCATTTGTCTGTTCTACTTTATCTCAATTAGTTTATATCGTCTCATAATTAAATACTGTAAATTTAATTTGGGCGAAATTCCTAAAGGATCTAGGGACGAATTTTTTTATCATGTTTACGTTTCTATTAAGCTCTTCTTATACGATCCTTGGCTCATGGGAAATTATTTACCTACCCCTATAGCTACCTTATTTTATCGTTTTTTGGGACTAAAGATCGGTAAAAATTCCTTTGTGTCTGGGACCATCTGTGATCCCCATCTTGTTAAAATTGGAAACAATTCCTATACGGGTTACCGCTCAACCTTAGTTCCTCATATAATGGAGGATGAATTTCTTTCCCATATTCCTATTCAAATTGGAAATCATGTGACCATTGGTGCTGGCTCGACAATATTAGCAGGAGTTGAAATTGATGACTATGCCATTATTGGAGCCCAGTCTTTAGTAAGAAAAAATACTAAAATTGGAAAATATGAAATTTGGGGTGGCGTTCCTGCTAAAAAGATTTCCACTCGAAATGTTAAATAAGGCGACATTTAGTCAACATCCGACAATTACCCCAGATCGGCGTTTCTCTTCTTGTTCACGTATTCTTTAATAAAATGATTATCTGGAAATTTCAATTCTGGATCAGCAACTAATATCTCGAAGGCACTTTGTCTTGCTTGCAATAAAAGATCTTGATTCTTCACGATATCCGCGATTTTAAAACCGATCAGTCCTGATTGTTTTGTTCCTAAATACTCTCCAGGACCTCTGAGTTCTAAATCAAATTCGGCT
The DNA here is from genome assembly GCA_017302835.1 of Deltaproteobacteria bacterium. NCBI lineage: Bacteria > Pseudomonadati > Myxococcota > Myxococcia > Deltaproteobacteria bacterium. The sequence continues at coordinate 293,932 of JAFLCC010000004.1, forward strand.
AATTTGAAACCGTCTGTGGTTGACTCCATAAACATCACTCTTTCCTTCGCTTCTGGACTCACGGCATAGCCCATGAGCAGGATGCAAAAGCTTTTATGCTCACCGCGGCCGACACGGCCTCTTAACTGATGCAACTGAGATAAACCAAAACGCTCGGAATGTTCGATCATCATTATATTCGCATTTGGCACATCGACCCCGACTTCGATCACTGTTGTGGAAACTAAAACGTCAAACTGATGATTGCGAAATTGATTCATGATTTCTTCTTTTTCTGAAGATTTCATTTTACCATGGAGCAAGGCCCATCTTATTCCGGGATACTGAATTTTTAATCTCTCGTATTCATCAGTGGCATTTTTTAAATCCAACTTTTCACTTTCTTCAACCAACGGAAAAACCATATAACCTTGGCGCCCTTTTTTAATTTGCTCCTGTAAAAAATCTAAAGCTTGCTGCCGTTTATTTTGAAAGGCGACCCGAGTTTGAATGGGGGCCCTTCCAGGGGGAAGCTCATTGATGATACTGATATCTAGATCACCAAAGGCAGTCATGGCAAGGGTTCTAGGGATGGGCGTAGCGGTCATAATCAAGAAGTGAGGGGCTGGGCCTTTTTGTTTTAGACGCAATCGTTGATTCACTCCAAAACGATGTTGCTCGTCGATCACCACAAAAGCTAATTTTTGAAAGATCACATCTTCTTCAATTAGCGCATGGGTTCCTATCAATAAATCAATTTCACCTCTTGCTAATTTTTCTAAAATTTCTTTCCTTTCAGAATTTTTCGTTTTTCCACTTAAAATTTCAATCCGAAGGCCTGCAGGAAGCAAATATTTCTGCGCGTTTTTAAAATGCTGTTCAGCCAAAATCTCTGTAGGCACCATAAGACAACTTTGTAACTGATTCTCTGCAACGATCGCACAGGAAAGAAAAGCCACCAAGGTTTTACCACACCCCACATCTCCTTGAACCAATCGATGCATCGGATGCCCCGTCAAAAAATCACCTTGAACTTCAGCTAAGGCCTGTTTTTGCCCCTGGGTTAATTGGAATGGCAAGTTTTGAAGGATCTTTTTTTTCATTTCCTCATAAAGGATTATCGGTAAAGATTGTTCTTTTTTTAAACTTATTTTTTTTGAAGCCAAAAAAACTTCTAAAAAAAAGAACTCCTCAAATATTAAACGTCGATGGGATTCACTTTTAGACTCTAAGAAAAGAGGGAATTCATTTTTTGGTGGTCGGTGTATTTTTTTTAAGGCCTCCGTGTAGCCAATTAAAGAATTTTTTTCTCTCACAAGATAAGGAATTTTATCATATTTTAAAAATTGTGGATCCTTGTAAATATCCAAAAAAATAGAATCAATTATTTTTTGCCATTTAGAACTACTGACTCCATCCATTTCTATATAAATAGGAATAATTTCATCTTGTAATTCTTCTTCAGGGTCCATATCACGAAGATCCGGATGATGAAACTCTTTATTTCCTCGATAATTAATAACTTTTCCGACCACTCTTATTTCTTGAAAAAGTTTAAATCGTTCGAAATACCCTTTATAAGGAATACGAAAAAACTTACAATGAATAACGCCCGTTGCATCTTTTAAAGTGATATCATAAATCTTACGTTGAGTTCTCCCAAGGGAAATACCCTGAATTTTTATAATCTGAGCTTTTAGGCTTACCAGCTGATCATATTGAAGCTGGGCTATCGTAACTCCAAACCGACGGTCCTCATAGGTTCTTGGATAATTTTCCAATAAATCTAACACCGTTTTAATTCCACGTTTTCCAAGGATCTCTCCCAGTTTAGGACCAACACCTTTGATATATTGAACGGGAGTTTCTAGCGTCAAATTGGGAATTTTTTTTTTCATGATCTAACAAGTAAATAAAGTTTAGTTCCAAAGTCAAATAGGATATTCAATTGAATCAATGTCTCAGAAAAAGACATCACCCTTCACCTGAAATTCCCATTCTATTTCTGGACAAAAGTCTCTAGAAGTTGACTGGAAATAATGCTCTAATAGGTCATGGATATTTCTCATTTTTTTCGTATACGCCTCAGCACCATCAGACCGGATAAGAAAACGGCTTTTGATATCTATATTCACATTGATAACAAGGCCGTGCTCTTTCGAAGAGCCGGTGACGTTCTTTTTACAGATAAAATTGAAACTCTGCACTCTCGGGATACGGGAAACTCATTTTTTATTAAAATGGAAGATAAAGAAACTTACAGGTCTTGGGTCAAAGAAGAAATAAATTCTGAAAGCATTAATAATAAACAAAAAGCCAATATCCTTCGCGAGTCTTCTTTAGCTATCATGGAAGATCTTTTTGAAAATCCTGACGTTAATGAAGCTCTGAACGAATCCAAACCCATCATCACTGATTTTTTACATTTTATGGATCAGGCACCTGAAAGTGTGGGTTACCTGCTAAGTCTCTCTGGACATGATTTTTATACTTATAATCATTCGTTGGATGTCAGCATCTATTCTCTGGGCTTGGGTAAGGTTTTAGGCTTTGATAGCAAACAACTTGAAAATTTAGGCCTTGGTTGCTTATTTCATGATATTGGCAAACGAAACGTCGCTTTAGAAATTCTTTGTAAAAAAGGACCACTAGATGAAGCTGAATGGGAACAAATGAAACGACACCCACAATATGGTCTGGTTATTTTAAATCAAAATGAAAATATCTCTGACGAAATTAAAGCAGCTTGCTTTGAGCACCATGAATCTTGGGCTGGAAATGGTTACCCACAACAAATTGCTGGAAATGAAATTCATCCCTTTGCGCGCATTGTGGCCATCTGTGATACCTACGATGCCATGACCACTCAAAGGTCATATAATACCCCTCTAAAACCCACGGAAGCGCTCACCATGATGCGAGACAAATTAGCTGGCCGTTATGACCCAGACATGTTAAAAGCCATGTATTCGGTCTTGTTTAAAATCCAGGCGGCTTAATCTGAATGTGATAAAAACTAAATCTACTCTTCTCAAAGTTGGCATCCAAGGTGGTAAAGCTTCCTTCCATGACTCAGCTGCAGATCTTTATTTGACTCAATACCTTGCAAAATGCCTTGGAAAAAACTCTGATTCTAATTCTAATAATGAATTTTTCACCCATGACACTGTCGAATTTGATACCTTTAGAGGCCTGTGTGAAGCATTGGCCAAGGAAGAGTTAGATTTAGCCATCATGGCAATTGAAAACTCAATCGCCGGAAGTATTCTGCCAAACTACCACCTTCTTGAAAGTTTTCAATTCACAATTCTAGGGGAAATTTATCTGCGGATCATCATGAATCTGATGGCTTTGCCAGGGCAAAAGATCGAAGATCTTCAATTTGTCCAATCCCACCCGATGGCCCTGCTTCAATGTCTAGATTTTTTAGCTCGTTATCCCTTTATAAAAGCAGTGGAAGCTTCGGATACGGCGGATAGTGCAAAATTCATCAAGGAAAATAAATTAAAGAATTATGGTGCCATTGCAAGCCAAAAGGCAGCCGCACTTTATGGCTTAGACCTACTCGCTGAAAGCATTGAAACAAACAAACAAAATTTCACTCGGTTTTTAGTTCTTTGTAAAAAACCTCTACGAACAAGACCTCATTTTAATTTCCAACAACTATTACGTGAGCCAGATAAATCAAGTCTCCGATTTGAGCTTCCCCATCGTCCAGGAGCATTAAGTGCTGTTTTATTGCGATTTGCCCAATCTAAAATCAACATGACGAAAATACAATCCTTACCGATTTTGGGAAAACCCTATGAATATTCATTTCATGTAGATGTGGAATGGGAAAACAAAAAAGAATATGCGCATTGCCTGAAGGATCTCCTCCCCCTGACTCAAAATTTATTAGTTCTAGGAGAGTATCCAAAGGGCCCAAAATATTAGCGTGTAGTTCAAAAGACTTTTTATTCACTCGCTTAAATATATTCTAATGACTTTTTCTCTAAAGCTTGAAGTACTGTATACAGAAGTTTTTCACTATTAACAGGTTTACTTAAATAAGCATCACACCCTGAATTAAGACATCTTTCGCTATCTTCTTTCATTGCGTAGCCAGTGATAGCAATGATGGGAATTTTACAACCTAATTTTCTTAGTTCTTCGGTGGCTGAATAACCATCTAAAATTGGCATTTGCATATCCATTAAAATAAAATCAGGCTTGATTTTTAAATACATCCTCAAAGCCTCGCTTCCGTTAGCGGCCATAAAAGAATTTACATTTTTTCGCTTCAAATAAGTTTGTAACAACAATTGATTTTCAAGAGAATCTTCAACAATTAAGGCTTTAAGATGACTCAAAGTGTCCTCGCGATAACATCTATTTGTGGAAAAGGGTAATGATTTAGATTCAAATTCTACTTTTTCCTTTGGCGTGTAGGTGATGTAAAACTCAAAGATGCTACCATAGTTTATAGCGCTTGACTTGAGATTAATTTCACCGCCAAGCATCTGACACAGTTTATTGGATAGAAATAAGCCTAATCCACTTCCTCCATATTTCTTACGATTTGAAACATCCCCCTGTGAAAAAGGAAAAAATAATTTTACTTTTTCGGATTCAGAGACGCCAATACCAGAATCCGCGACTTTGAAAAGTAAATTGTTGTTCGAAACTTGAAAGGTGACCATGACAAATCCCTTTTCCGTAAATTTAATTGCATTCCCAACGACATTCATTAAAATTTGTCTCAATCTGATGGGATCTGAAAAAATAAACTCTGAAACGTCTCCTTCTTTTTTAATTTTAAGATCGATTCCTTTTTCCTGACAGCGATAATCTAAAATGATTTTTAATTCTTCTAATAATTCAAATAACGAGAATACTCTCATCTCAATAACCAACTTATTGTTCTCGATTTTTGAAATATCGAGAACATCATTTATGATTGTCGACAAAACACTGCCAGCTTTTTTTACGATATCTAGATACACATTTTTGTCTGTTTCAGAAAGATTTGGAGCTCGTAACAATTCAGAAAAACCGAGAATCGAATTAAGGGGATTTCTTATCTCATGGCTCATATTGGCCATAAATAAATTCTTAACTAAATTAGAATGTTCCGCCAACTCCCTAGCCTCAATATGCTTTTCTAAGTTGAAAATCATACGTTTAAAAGAACTTGTTAATTCTTGAAAATCACATTTAAATTTTTCATCAAAGTGAATATCAAAATCACCATTACCAATCTTTTTGGCAATATCACTAAACTTAGCAATGGCTTCGGACAATCTTTTGTTAAACTTAATTGTTAAGAGTAAAATTAAGGATCCAAAAATTAACAGGGAAATAACCAACACCTTTGAAATGACCGATTCCGCATAGCGAGCTGCCTCAAAAAGGCGTGATGAAAATTCATTCTCATATATACTTAATTTTTCATTAAAGTTTTCAATATTATGGTTAACATCATTTCTTTCAATGGACGTCAAAACACTGCCATTTTCAATTTTCTGTCTTATTGCATTGGCAAATTCTCGCAATTCACTAATAAGACTATCGGCATCTTTCCAAATTCCTAGGGCCTTCGAAAAATAAATATTATTTTTGAAAACTTTGACTAATTTAATCATGACTGGAATATCTGCTGGAGAGATTTTCCCTATTAGAAATCCTTCGGTGATGGTTTCAACATTAAAGTCTCCAGAATCCTTTTCAAACTCTTCTCTTGCAAGCGAATCCCCTCGAATCACTTCTAAGTCTTCTTGAAATTTTAAATAATATCTTTTTTCACTACTGTTTACATACAGATGTAAATTTAAAATTGCATTTTTTTGAGCTTTAGACCAAATGCCCTCACCTCCAACAAAAGCTCTCACTCCATGCAAACAATTCATTGCAAAAAAACAAATAAACAGTTCAAAAGAAATTAAAACTATAAAAATAGCTACAATGAGATACAATTTATTAAAAACGGACAACTTTCTCCAAAATGCCACCTAATCCCCTTTATTCAATCGCACTTTTTATTTTTTTGTAAATATACCCACTAAGCGATTTTTACCATACTTTATAACAAACTATGAAGAAATCTGGATATTTTCATGAGTCTTTAAATCGAAACAACTATATTTGGTTTGACCTTAACATCTAATATCTATATCGTTTAGATTATAGTTTTTTACTTTTGCAGAAAGGATTATGTGAGAATACTCTCCCTTGAAGACAACAAAGAATTTCAATTGTTGATTAGTGAGTCTTTAAGAAATATTTTCACCGTTGATTTTTCTGAAACACTTTCTGACTTCGCAGAAAAAATTAAAAATTATAAATACAATGGATTGCTCATTGATTTGAAATTGACCGAGGGCAATGGGTTTGACGCTTTTAATATTTATACAAATCACTACGGCCCAAACCAAATCCCCATTATATTTATTACCGGTGATGATCGTACTCAATCGCTAGTGGATGGCCTCGGATTGGGGGCCGATGATTATATTATTAAACCTATTTCAATGAAAGCCCTTGCCGCTCGAGTCAGTTCAAACATTAATAAATTTTATAAAAGAGCACGAATGTTTTCTTTACATGAGGAGAAATTAATTGAAGTTGATTTAGAAAATTCTAAAGTCATGATTCATGCTAACAATTCATTGACAAATATTTTCTTGACACCGATTGAATTTAAAATATTTTTCCTTTTATATAAAAACAAAGGCACTGTTTTTTCTCGCAAAGAATTAGTTTCCAGCATCTGGGGCGAGAGTTACTATATCGATAATCGCATTGTCGACAAACACATGTCGAGCCTTCGTTATAAGCTGAAACCCTATGATAAGGCCATAAAAACGATACCCAAATCAGGCTACCTTTTTCAAGACCCATCCTGTGAAAAAAGTTTAACAATTTAAGGAGTCCGATGAAAACTGAAATTGATATCGAACTTGAAATGAAAAAACACTCTTCCTTTTTTTTAGACTCAAGAAAAAACGATGTAGATCTCATAAAAAAACATTCATCGGAACACGATTATAAATCTATTCAAAAAATTTGCCATAATATCAAGGGATTCTCAAAACCATTTGGCTTTCCTACGCTTGCTGAATTAGCCATTAAATTAGATGCTGAATGCTCTGTCAAAAATGATGAAAAAATAAATCAGATAACTAATGAAATGATGGATTACATTTGTTTTTACAGATCTTAAGGGCAAGTAGAAAATAACTTGTAGATTTTTTTGAGAGACCGCCATTCTGTTTTGAATTCTTAACTCAACTTATTTTTATTGATCTTAACTAAATTATTTTCTAAGCCTGCTAAATAAATTTATTTTTCAACAAACTGATATATTGGAATGCTTTTCATTGTGTGAGTTTTTTTGTTGTTAATTTATAAAACAGGTTTAAAAAGAAGAGTCTATGGCAAAAATTTTATCGATAGAAGACTGTGTTGAAACACAGATTATTATAAAAAGAGTTCTTGAAACCAGTCACGATTTAACGATTTCGTATGACTTAAAAAGTGCACGTCAATTTATAAAACAAAACGATTACGACCTTATCTTGTTAGATTTGGTTTTGCCCGATGGAGATGGCCTTCAATTTTTTAAAGAATTGAGTTTTTCCAACTCCGCGTCGCAAGTACCGGTGATTATCCTTTCAGGGCTCTCAGATGTTAACACAAAAGTCCTAGGCTTTGAGTTTGGAGCTGATGACTACATTACTAAGCCATTTGAATATACTGAGCTAAAAGCCAGAATAGCCTCTGTACTAAGAAGAGGTCCCACAAGGCATCACGATACAACAATCTCTATTTTAAACTTAGAATTGGATTTAATTAAGCAAACGGCTTTTCACAAAAATGCCAACACTGTTTATGAAATTACAATGACGCCCATTGAATTTAAAATCTTAACCACCCTTTGTCGTTCCCTAGAAACATTTATTTCCCGTGAAGAATTAAAACTTCTTGTGTGGGGTAACACCTATATCTCTTTAAGAAACATTGATACTCATGTTTGCAATCTCAGAAAAAAGATTTCCTCAACTAAAATTGAAATATTCAACAAAAGAAATTTAGGATATATTGCAAGAATAAATGATTCTCATTTAAATAATCACTTTGACAATTCTTCAGGCTCTGATGATTCATTGATTCTTCCGTGTCGATAACAGCAGTTAACAAATGTTAATTTAAATAAATATTCTATTTATCACTTTCTATTTTTCTTATTCTATTTTATTTTTTGATTTTCAAATATAGAAATGGAGGTCTACATGAAATCAAATGGTATCGCATTTCAATTCGATGACGCTAATAATGAAGTTTCTTTATTTCCAAGTTTAGTTCCCGTTGGCTTTACAGATATCTTGATCGTTGAAGACGATCCTACAACCAGTCAATACATCAAATATGGAATTAATAAAACGGTTCATCACCCAACAAGAATTCGATCTTTTCTTTCAAGTGAGAAAGCGTTCACCTACATTATGAATTTAAAAATGAACAACTGCCAGGGACCAGCTTTAGCTATTGTCGATTATTTATTAAATGGATTTAAGGATGGAGTTTGGTTTTGCAACGAGCTTAAATTAATTTTTCCGGAAACCCAGATAATCTTAACCTCAACTCTTCCTTACACTCAAATTGAGAATAAGCTTTCGACCTTTAAGTTGAAGCCAATATACTGGCAGAAGCCCCTCAATTTAAAATTTATTAATAACTTTTTAATTTAAGAAAGGACTTTTTATGGAAACCCTATTGGTCGTTTCAATTTTTTTATTTCTGAGTGTTTGTGCTTTTTTTTTCGTTATTGTCACTTTGACAATTTGTTCTCATAGGTTTTGTTGCGCTTTACTAGACGAACAATACTTTAAAAATGTTTCTTAATCTTTAATCATTACCATGGAGGATATATGAATTCGATTAAATCGTTACTTAAGGGGAATACAAATTTAAATGACTTTATTGTCGAGGAAGGCAGTGAAGCCTTTTTTGCATTGAAAAAACTAACCCATAATAAAATGACAGCCTTATTTGTTTGCGACAGTAAGATTTCTAATAATATTGTTGGTATTTTTACGGAAAAAGACTATTATAAAAATGTTGTTAATAGAGGCAACCTTTCCTTGGTTGTCACCGTTAAAGATATCGTCAACCGAAAAGTACCTTTTGTTAATTCTGACTGCAGCGTTGAAGACTGTTTCCAGCTGATGAAGGACTTGAACTTGCATTATATGCCTGTGATCGAAGACAATAAAGCCTTGGGCATTGTTACTAAGGAAGATATTATTGATTCTCTTATTGAGAAAAAAGAATTTTTAATTAACCAGCTGACTGTCTATATTACCGGAAATAGTCAAGAGTACGACTCTTCAAACGCTAAGAAGGAAAAGTTAAAGGTAAATGAATTGGATTTTAACAATAGAGATAATTTTTTACTAAAAGTCAGCTCTGCCTAATCATTCAGTGATATGATAGAGACGAGTCCAAAACTCTTACAACTCGTTTCTATTTCAATAAATAGATAAATAAAGGAGTATTTATGAATCAGTTATACCCGAATCAAAACAATCCTCTGGTTTATTCGTTTAGCAGTGATTACATAGATTCTGAAAGACTTGAGGATCGGTTTTTTAAAGACTACGAGTTTTTAGAAAAAATCACTGAGAATTTCGATGATACTTGCAAAATTTGTTTACGGGATTTTCATGTGGCCATAAGAGAAAATGATAGCCTTCTGTTTGCAAACACTCTTCATAAGTTGATTGGGTCTATATTGATTTTTATCACTAACAAGGATGTGATCTTAAACTTTAGAGCTTTGGAAGTTAAAATTAGAAATCAGGGTCTGAACTGCATTGACCATGACTTCATAGACCAAATAGAGTCTTTCACTGAGAGCTTAATAAACGAACTCATTCTGATTACAAACAAGTGGAGGAATAAAAGGAATTTAAGAAGTCTATCTTGATGACTTTTTCTTTCTGAGCTTGCCCTTAGTGCTCTTTGAGTTTTTTTTCTTCTCTTTCTCATAGAAAATAGCGTTTAGCTTCTTTTCTAATTCTAAGGAGTTTTTAATGTAGTTATAACCTCCTGAAAAGTTTTTGGCATCTTGGTACCCTAGCTCACCCATGGCAAAAGCAACAGCGGCTGATCTGACTCCCTGATTTGAGATAGTGATCACAATATCTGCCTTTTCAATATGCAGATTTTCGAGGGTGTTCAAAATGTTAAAATTAATAATTCCCTCGTCAGTAAAGAATTGTCGCCACTCTATATTATGAATTTGAAATGTACTATCCCATGTTTTCAGGCTCTCTTTGTCAAATTCATTTTTGGATCTCACATCCAGATAGTGAATCTTTGCGTTCTTAATTCTTCCCACACGAAGACCGTTTTTTTCATCTTTATTTTTAAGCGTATAGAACTTAAAGTTATAATTAAATGGAAAGATCATCCTTTGGAACTCATCAAAAACAATTTCGGTCTTTGATTCACCGATAGGCATCCACAAAGGTTTATTCTGAGGAGGTGATTCATTAAGACCGGGGACTTCCTTTTTAAATAATTCATAGTTGAAAGTTTTTACTTGTTTAACTCCCATTTCTTTTAACATCCAAGCCACTCTTCCAAAAAGAGCCACTTCATCGGCCTGAGCTCCATTGAGTTTGCCGAGAACGATAACTTTCGTATCTTGATCGATTCCCCACAAAGCTAAACGCCTTGTGATCTGAGTGGGATCACGATCTAACACGCCTTCTGATCCAGGCAGCTTCATAGAGAAATCTTGCCAGTCGACGAGAATGGATCCTGGAACTTTATTAGCGTAGAACTCTAGAGGTTTGCGGGTATCTAAGATCACTGTTCCACTTTGAACTTCGGTTCTTAACTGCTCTAACTTATCCTGCTTCATCTGAGGCATTTTAGTTTCCAAAATTTTCGTTGGTTTTGGCACGCACGCCTGGAAGATCATTGAAAATAAGATTAAAAATAAAAATTTCATCATCATACTCATTTTTTTGGCTATTTAAATTTCATTGTTGGGAAAAGAATAATATCTCTGATGCTGGGTCTATCCGTTAAGATCATGACGACCCTTTCAATCCCGAGCCCCACTCCTCCCGTTGGTGGCATCCCCGTTTCAATCGCATGAAGAAAATCTTCGTCCATAGGATGGGCTTCCTCGTCTTGAATTCTTTTAGCTTCCTGCTCCTTAAGTCGATTTCGTTGTTCAATAGGGTCATTCAGCTCGGAATAAGAATTGCCAATTTCCATACAGGCAGCAAAGGGTTCAAATCTTTCAACAAGCAAAGGATTTGATCTATGAATTTTGGTTAAAGGAGAAATTTCCACTGGGTGATCCATAACAAAAGTGGGTTGCCACAAATGCTCTTCCACCGTCAATTCAAAAAGCTCCATGATCATTTCACCTTTAGAAACGGCATTCATCAGTTTAGAACCTTTTTTCTTCAAAACTTGAAATAATTCAGCCGGGTTTATCTCAACGGGATCAATTCCTGCATACTCTTTGACTCCATCATACACGGTGAGTCTTCTCCAAGGTGGAGTAAAATCAATTTCTTTACCTTGATAAATAATTTTAGTAGTTCCTTTAATTTTCATACAAAGGTCTGCTACTAATTCTTCAAATTGTTTTAGTTGGTAGTTGTAATCAGTATACGCTTCATACCATTCTAGCATCGTAAATTCAGGATTATGAGATCTATCAATACCTTCATTTCTGAAATTTTTTCCTATTTCAAAAACTTTTTCAAAACCACCTACGATCAATCTTTTCAAATACAACTCAGGGGAAATTTTCATAAACAATTTCATATCTAAAGCACGATGATGAGTCGAAAATGGATGAGCACTAGCCCCACCATAAATCGGTTGCAGCACCGGCGTTTCCACTTCGAGAAATCCTTTGCTTGTTAAAAAATTTCGTATCTCGGTTATAATTTTAGATCTGGTTTGAAACACTTTCCTTGAGTCGAGATCAGAAATTAAATCCAAATGTCGATGGCGGTATTTAATTTCAACGTCTTGAATTCCATGAAATTTTTCTGGTAAGGGTTCTAACGTTTTAGTTAAAATAATAAATTCGCTGGCATGCAAAGACAGTTCACCTTTCTGAGTTCTAAACACAAAGCCCTTAACACCCACGATATCGCCTAAATCAATCAAATCAAACATGACCTTCTGTTCGGCATTTAAAATCTCTGGTTTCAAGTAGACTTGAAACGATCCTGTTTGATCCTGTATATTAAAGAAAACCGCTTTGCCCATGGATCTAAGGGTCATCAATCTTCCAGCTACAGCATATTGAGTTTCTTCTTTTTTCTCGCCTGAAACTAAATAACTATAATTTTTACTTAATAAATCCAACGTCGCGTTTCTATCAAAAGAATAAGGAAAAGGATTAATACCTTTTTCTCTAAGATTTAATAATTTTCTTCTTTTTTCCTCTTTTAGCGGATTCTCTTTTTCTCGATTTACTTCTTTATTTACTTCTTTATTTACTTCTTTATTTACTTCTTTATTTTCATTTGTCATTTAAATATCACTCCATTTAAAATAATCTATTTACATTTCATTTTTCAAAAAACTAAGGCACTTAAATTAAATTTCTACCAGCGTAACCATCCATTACATTTTGCAGTAACTGAATCGCTTCTTTTTTAGACCTCTGAAAAGCATTTCGACCCATAACACCACCAAAGGCACCCCCTTGAACCGTCTGCGAAACTTCGGATAATAAAACCTCGGGAGGTTTAAATTCGTCTCCTGAAAAAAGAAGGATTCTCTTGCCACTAAAACAGGATTGAATTAAATGCCGAGAACGGTCTGCTAATTTCGAAATTTTAATTCCATGAGTTTTGTAAATAAGTTGGTTCTTATCTAAGGCTAACTCATCCGTTGGAATGCCTACATTCACTATATGGACCCCTAACTGTGCAGCCATATGAGCTGCATTGGTCATGAGATCCAGAGGTTCATCAGGCTGAATATCCATAAGAATCACCAGACCTGCTTTTTTCGCCTCACTCATCAGGTTCATTACTTGGTTGTTCCATCCACTTACTCTGGATAAACCCAGGCCAGAACAGCCAAGACGAAGAGCATTTTCGATCTCGGAATTCATCGTCTGGAAGTGACTTAATTTTAAAATGAAAGGTATTTCGCCTGCATAGTCACGAGCGCCAGATTCCAAAGCCCCAAGAGGAGCCATAAAAGCGTTGCACTTAGCTTCAATAGCCAGCTCTATATGATAGCACGGATCATAGGAATCAGGGTTCTTGGCGAAACTGTTTGCCACACCCGTTTCTAATCCCTGGTCAGCTTGCAAAATAACTATCTTGCCTGACCCTTTCAATTGACCCGAGTTCATTATTCTTGCCAAATGATTTAAAACACCTGGATTTTCAGATCCATACCAATTTAAAATTTCACGAACCCTTGGGGTCAATCAATTCTCCTATTTATGGTAAAAAATTTTGTAAAACTTTTTGTAAAGGTTTTTATAAAAACTTTTGTAAAGACGAAGCTATTCATTATCTCCTTTTTAATCAAGATTTTAGCTTCATAACACGCTTGCTATAGTTAATAAATAAATGTATGTTCCGCAACGAACCGTGCCCGCCCAAGCGAAAGGAATTTATGAATCTCGATAACCCATTTAAAGTTAAAATTAGCTATGAAAGTACCCCCAACCCATCGACCTTTAAATTCCTTTTTCATCAAGACCTGGTGGAAAAAACCGCTGAGTTCAATACTCCCCAGGAAGCAGAAGTTTCTCCGTTGGCAACTAAAATTTTTGGTTTCCCATGGACCGCAAAAGTTTATCTTGGAAAAAATTTTATGAGCATCACCAAACAGGATTGGGTTGACTGGAATATCCTGGTAGAGCCTTTAGCTGGCTTGATCCAAGAACATCTGGATAAAAATGAAAAAATCATCCATGACGTTTCGAAAAACACACCCAGTTTAGACGCTGATCTTGATCCTCTGTCCAAAAAAATAAAAACTATTATTATTAATGAAATTCAACCTGTCGTCGCTCTTGATGGGGGTGAAATTGTTTTTCATAGCTTCAAAAATCAAACTGTTTATATCCACATGAAAGGCGCTTGTGCTGGTTGCCCCAGTTCTTCAGCCACACTTAAAGAAGGCATTGAGGTTAGAATTAAACAACTTGTCCCGGAAGTAAATGAAGTTGTCGCTTTATAGTTGGCAACAAAATAAATATCAAAATAAGTAAAGGAATTGGGATTCAATTCCCTTAATGGAAACAAAACTTGGCTTCAACTTTTCGTTCTCAATAAACTCGCCAAATATTCTAATAAAAGAAAATCCAAATTTAAGATTGAGTCTGCTGTTCACTTTGTACCCTACTTGGTATTCGCTGCCGACATAGGAAATAAAGTTTTGATATTTCTCATCTTGCCATTTAAGCATAAAAATTCCTGCGGACACAAAAAACTGAGAATTTAAACCGAAAATAACTTGCGTAAAGGGTCTAAAGGCCAGGAAATCAGGTAAAGATTTTTCTGTTTTAGAGTTTTGAAAAACCCCTACTCCCGTTGCCACCCCCCACCCCTCTTGAGGGGCGTACAAATACCCACCGGTAACTGTCAACCCCAGGCTCTCTTGGTTCTGTGACTTCAGCACGTCAACCTCAAAGGAAGGTGAAATAAGCGAGTAGGAGACACTACTATAAAATCCCTGTTGAATTAAGCTAGGGTTCAGTTTTTTTTGCAGATTCATTGGCTCTGCACTCACCCGGAAGTAGGATAGAAAAAGATAAGAAAAAAGGAGGAAATATAAATTCATGTTTCTACAATCTATCATCATATTTTCTGTAAAACTAGAGTAAATAGGTAACTATCTTTTTTTCCCACCTTCATCTAGAAAGAATCAAGAGCATGTTTAAAAAGTCTTCAAACACGCTCTTAAAATCATGATCAAAATCATATTTTTGCCAGAAAGATTCACTTACTATTTCGACATCGATGAACAACCTGATTTTAAATCCTTGTCTTTGTCTCCATTGCGGGTCCTTTACCCAAGAAAATAAGGATTTTTGCTGTTCAGCTTGCGAAATTTTACACCGGATTCAACTTCATGATTGGCACCCTCAAAATGAAAATCAATTTGAGGCTTATCGGGCTCAGTACTCATATATGGACCATCCTGATTTTAAGTCCTATTACGAATCTCCATCCCTGGTTTCTGGAAATGTCCTTGAAACAACCAATGAATTTACTTTTTTTGTCGAAGGCCTGCAGTGTTCTTCCTGTGTCCATTTAATTGAAAAACTTCCTGAGTTTTATGCTGAAGTCGGTTCCGCTGAGATAAATTTTGGGCTCTCTACTCTTGTCATCAAAGGCACCAAACAACTCTCCATAAGTCAGGTCATGGCAATTCTCAACGAGTTTGGATACAAGGGCTGGCCACTTTCTCCTAAAGAAAATATTGTGGATCGTTTTAAAAATGAAAATCGAAAGTTTATAAAAAGAATCGCTGTGGCTGGAGCTTGTACAGGGAATATCATGCTTTTTGTTGTCCCAGTCTATGCCGGTCTTACCGGAACTTATGCCACTGTTTTTAACTGGCTCAGTTTATTGCTTTTTTTGCCGATATTATTTTATTCCGCAACTCCCTTTTATAAGGGGGCTCTTAATTCCATCAAATACAAAGTCATCAACGTAGACTTACCTATCACAATGGCTTTATTGGCTGGTTTTATTTTTTCAACTCTCAATTTAGTCCGCGGGCAGGGAGAAATTTACTTTGATTCTACAGCGAGTTTTATTTTTTTAATTCTTTCAACTCGGTTTTTAGTCAAGAGGGTCCAACAAAAGTCCCTCTCTGAAAGTTCATTAAGTCAATTTCTTCCCATTCAAGAAATCTCTTATAGACCTAACGAAAAAGAGTCTGCTGAAAATAAAATCTCCACGAAACCATCTCATAAAATAAACCCAGGTGACCATCTTCTCATCAAGCCCAACCAAATTGTGCCTGCAGATGGATGTCTTTCTTCGATTTCAGCGGATTTGGATGTTTCCCTATTAAATGGAGAATCTCTGCCTCAGTCCTACACCCAAGGCATGAAAGTTTTTGCTGGGACCAGGGTCTTGAACAAACCTCTGGAAATGATCGTTGAAAAAATTAACTCTGACACAGAGATAGGTCAGATCATGACTCAACTTGAAAGAGAGTCTTTACAAAAAACAAAGTTTATTACCCTATCTGACAAGTTAGCCCAATGGCTAATCGTCATTGTCTTTTCTATTGCCATATTATTTTTCATATTTTACGGAGCTCTTTTCAACTATCAAACGGCCTTGAACCGATCTCTAGCTTTGATTGTGCTGGCCTGTCCCTGCGCGCTTGCCTTTGGAACTCCCTTAGCTTATGCCATGGCTTTAAGAAGAGCGAGAAATCATGGCGTTTTAATTAAAAACGGAAACGTTTTTGAAAAGATTTTAAAAATGAAAATCATTTTCTTTGATAAGACAGGCACTTTAACCTCTGGGAGACTCAACCTGGTTCAGCATTTCCCAAATGAAATTTCAGATGAAATCAAAAGTCTGATTTTGGGACTTGAGGGAAACTCCACCCACCCTATCGCCTTTTCATTCAGAAATGCCTGGAAAGAAGTCACGCCAACTTCTTTGGATTCTCTCGAAGAAAAGTTAGGTTTCGGCGTTTTTGGCCGCCTCAATGAAAACGAATACACCCTTGAAGCCGATCAAAGAAGAAGCGATAGCGGTCTGTTGGGAGTGACTCTGAAAAAAAATAATCAGGCTCTTGGTTACTTTTATTTTTGTGATGAACTTCATCCTGACACTTCTAAAGTTATTCAAGAATTGCATTCAAAAAAATATAAGATGGGCATCTTATCAGGAGATCGAAAATATATTGTTCAAAGCATCGCCAATGAAACAAAAATAGATCCTCTTCTTGTTTTTTCCGAACTTTCTCCCCAGGAAAAAGAAAGTAAAATTAGAGAGTTTGAAAATGTTTGTATGATTGGCGACGGTGCCAATGACGCCCTGGCCATGAAGGCCTCCCTTGTTAGCATTGCCGTGAAAGGATCTGTTTCATTGAGTTTATCCTCTTGTGATGTATACTTTACCCAACCTGGTTTAAAATCTTTACTCTTTCTGATTGATCTTTCAAAAAAATCTCAAGATACTTTGAAACGTAATTTATTCTTTGCTTTGATTTATAATTTTACAGGCGGAGTGTTGGCATTGTTTGGATTTATTAATCCGCTGATGGCGGCCATTTTAATGCCTCTGAGTAGTGCTGTTATTTTGGGATCAACACTTTGGGGAGTCAGGAAATGAATATTCTCATTTTAACTATACCGATGGCTCTTATCTTTGCTGCCGGATTTGTTTTTGCTTTTGTTTGGGCTACCTCGAGGGGGCAATTTGATGATTTAGAAACCCCAGCAATGAGGATGCTAAAAGATGATGAAGAATGATTTTTAGATTTTTTAGATTTATATTTTTTCATAAACTAGTTCAATCTAGTTTAGTTTAGTTTAGTTTGGTTTTATTTAATTTGATTTTAAAAAAACAATAAAGAAGAAGAAAAAGAAAGGGAACCCAGTGGAAAATCAGAAATCACTTAAAATGGAAAAAGTGACCTATGACGACAAAATCGTCAAAGCCTTTATCCTCGCCATGCTCGCTTTTGCGGGGATTGCTTTCCTCGTAGGATTGCTTGCAGCACTCCAGTTAGCTTACTGGCCATTTAACTTTAATTTAGAATGGCTCAGTTTTGGTCGAATTCGACCTTTACATACCAACGCTGCTATTTTTGCCTTTGCTGGCAATGCCGTGTTTGCTGGAATTTATTATTCAACCCAGAGACTTTGTAAAACACGACTTTTTAATGATACCTTGAGCTGGATCCATTTTTGGGGTTGGCAAGCTATCATTCTTTCCGCTGCCATCACCCTCCCCCTAGGTTACTCGCAAGGAAAGGAATATGCCGAGTTAGAATGGCCCATCGATATTTCAATCGCGGTTATTTGGGTTGTTTTTGCCGTTAATTTCTTTGGCACTCTAGCCAAAAGAAAAGAAAAACATATTTATGTCGCTATCTGGTTTTATATGGCAACCATTTTAACTGTGGCCATGCTTCATATCGTTAACTCGATTGAATATCCTGTCAGCTTTATGAAATCTTACCCTGTTTGGGCCGGCATTCAAGATGCGATGGTGCAATGGTGGTATGGACATAATGCCGTGGCTTTTTTCTTAACCACACCTTTTCTCGGATTAATGTATTACTTTATTCCTAAGGCGGTTAATCGTCCCATCTACTCTTACCGTTTATCGATCGTTCACTTTTGGGCTTTGATATTTTTGTATATCTGGGCTGGCCCTCACCATTTACTCAACACGGCCATGCCTGACTGGGCGCAAACCTTGGGAGTGGTTTTTTCAGTGATGCTGTGGGCTCCAAGCTGGGGAGGAATGATCAATGGATTATTAACTCTTCGAGGTGTTTGGCATCTTATTCGAACCGAACCCATTGTTAAATTTTTAGTAACGGCAGTCACCTTTTACGGTATGTCCACCTTCGAAGGTCCTTTGCTTTCAATCAAATCAGTGAATCACTTAGCTCACTATACCGATTGGATTATTGGGCACGTCCATGGCGGCGCCCTTGGCTGGAATGGATTCTTGGCCTTTGGGATGGCCTACTATCTTATTCCCAAATTATGGAGAACCGAGATTTACTCTAAATCACTAGCGAACACCCATTTCTGGGTAGCTACTTTAGGTATCCTCTTGTACTACATCTCGATGTGGGCTTCGGGAATCACCCAGGGACTGATGTGGAGAGCCATTGATCCCCAAGGCAATTTAGTTTACCCAGATTTTGTAGAAACAGTTATTCGAATTGTCCCACTCTATTGGGTACGCGCTCTGGGCGGATTGTTATTTTTAGTTGGTTTCTTCATTATGATTTACAATGTGATCAAGACGATTCAAAAGGCTCCGGCTGGCCATCAAGATACCGAGGTTCAAGTTCCGGTGGCCCAACTAAATCCTGATGAAAAAGAAGAAAAAGGTCACCGCAAGCTTGAAGGCTTAGTCACCGTTTTCGCTGCGCTCTCTTTGATTGCCGTTTTAGTTGGATCTGTTATTGAAATCTATCCCACTTTGAATCTAGCTAAATACATTAAGACAGAAAAAACCATCGAGCCTTACACTCCACTTGAATTAGCAGGCCGAGATATTTACATTGCTGAAGGTTGCTACGTCTGTCACTCGCAGATGATCCGTCAATTACCAGGAGATGTACTTCGCTATGGAAAAGCTTCAACCCTAGAGGAATCCATGTATGATCATCCTTTTCAATGGGGATCGAAACGAACCGGACCAGATCTAGCCAGAGAAGGGAAGAAGTTTCCTGATTTATGGCACTACCGACACATGATTGACCCACGTGCCGTCACTCCAAAATCGATTATGCCTAGCTACCCTTGGTTAGCTGATAACTCGACTGATTTCGTTATACTACGAAAAAAAGTGGCGGTAATGAAGGCTCTGGGAGTTCCCTATGACGATAACACCTTAGCCAATGCTGATCTCATGGCAGAAAAACAAGCTAAGGAAATCGTTGCTGGTTTAAAATCCCAGGGAATAGTGCAAGAGGGACTTGAAAGAAAAGAAATCATTGCTTTGATTGCCTACCTGCAATGTTTAGGACAAAAAACCATCCAAAAAGGAGAGTCAAATGATAAGTCAGTGGCTAACTCACTTTAATGATGTGCAATTAGCCTTGGTTGGGTTTGCTTTATTTTTTTCGGTGTTCGTGATGGTCCTACTTTGGACCTATCGAAAAAATTCTAAAAATTATTATCAAAATATATCAGAATTACCTTTTAACGACGGAGATAAAATATGAGTCAAGTTGAAGAAAAAGATCTTCTCATCAAAGGACACGAATATGATGGGATTAAAGAATTCGATAATCCTCTTCCAGGCTGGTGGCTTTTTACTTTTTATGCCACCATCATTTTTGCCTTTCTCTATGTCCTTCATTATGAATTTGGCGGAGGTCCCACGCTTGCCAAAGAACTTGAAGTGGCCATGCAAGAAATTCAAGCTGCCAAACCAGCCAAGGTCGCAGAAACTCAGGAATCTGAAGAAAGTCTTCTCCAGAAGGCTCAAGACCCAAAGGTCCTTGCCTTAGGAGCGGAAATATACACTGGAAAATGTGCTTCTTGTCATGGAAATGAACTTCAAGGTCTTGTTGGTCCCAATTTAACTGACAAGTTCTGGATCCACGGTAAGGGTAAAATCAGTGATATGCTTGTCACCATTAAGACAGGAGTTGCTGACAAAGGAATGCCTCCCTGGGAAGGTATTTTGAAAACCGATGAACTTATCGCCGTCGCTAGCTTTATTCATTCTAAAAAAGGATCAAATCCTCCAAATCAAATGCCTCCACAAGGAGATCCGGTTGAGTGAGGAAACCAATTTAGGTCTAGACCCAGAACGACTGACCATGCTCGATGAGCATGGTCATAAAAAAAATATTATTCCCGCTGAGGTCACAGGGTTTTGGAGAAATAAAAGAGATTATTTTTATGCCGCCTTGATCCTGTTTTTTCTGGTCCTTCCTTGGACAAAAATCAATGGGGTACAAACGATCCTCTTAGACCTACCAAATAGAAAGTTTGCCCTTTTTGGCCTGACCTTTTGGGCCCATGATGCCCCAATGATTTTTTTTATTCTTGCTTTTTTTACGATTGGGCTGGGCTTTGTCACCTCCATTTGGGGTCGTGTTTGGTGTGGCTGGGCTTGTCCACAAACGGTGTTTATCGATTTTATCTATCGACGTATTGAAAAAATAATAGAAGGTCCCTACTTGAAACGAAGGGCCCTTGAAAAACAGGAATTAAATTTTGAGAAATTTGTTAAAAAAATTTCCAAATGGTTTTTATTTTTTGTCGTTTCCTCTTTGATTGCCCATTCCTTTACCGCTTATTTTGTTGGTTCTCTCGAGTTAACCAAATGGATCTACTCTGGAGATTTGAATGCCCATTGGACAACTTTTTTGATTATTTCCTTTATCACCTTGGTTTTGCTTTTTGATTTTGGATGGTTCAGAGAACAATTTTGCATCATCATGTGTCCCTATGGTCGATTTCAAAGCGTGTTAATGGACCAAGGCTCTCTTGCTGTCCTCTATGACGAAAAACGGGGTGAACCGAGAAAAGGCTTGCCTTCAGCTTCGGGTGAAAAAAAAGGAGATTGTGTCTCGTGCCAACGCTGTGTTCAAGTCTGCCCTACGGGGATTGATATCCGCAAAGGTTTACAGATGGAATGCATTGCTTGCACCGCCTGCATCGATGCCTGTGACGATATCATGGTCAAGGTCAACAAACCTAAGGGGCTTATCAAATACAACACGATTTCAGGAAAACAAAATAGATTAACATCGTTACGTTCCCTCCTTTATTTATCGATTTTGGTTATCAGCAGCGTGGTTTTTTTCACTCTTCTGTTTAACCGATCTGATGTTCATGTCGAATTATTAAGAGCCAAAGACATGCCCTATCAGATAAGAAAAAATAATGATGGTACGGATGTCGTCATGAATCACTTTAAGTTACATATAAAAAACCAAAGTTTTGAGAATAAAAAATTTAATGTTTCCTTTCCTGAAGAGTTTAAACACTTAAATATTGAATTAAAGATGCCTCAAAATCCTATTGATGTGAGCGCCGGAACCGACAAAACAATTCATTTTTTTATGATTTTTAAAAAAGAAATTCTTACAAATAAAGGCGAAATGAAGTTAAAGCTACACTTTGTCGAAGATTCAACTGTTCCCACTTCGACTTTGTCTTCGGAGGGTCCCCCTCAGATCCATCTCCAATCACTTCACCCACAATCTAAAGAATTTAGTCTTATCGGCCCGCTCGCTGGATCAGACTGATGGAGGCAGAGAAACTCCATCAGCTATCTTTTTCAGCCCTGACGCTGATGATTTTAACAACCAGCTTTTTAGGAAGCTGGCACTGCGTGGGAATGTGCTCACCCATTGCCAGCATCGCAGCCAATAAGAAACAATTAACAGGCTATCATTTAGGAAGAATCACTTCCTACGTCACTCTCGGAGCCTTATCTGGCTGGATGGGAAGCTTCTTCCTTGGTTCCCAATTTAAATGGATACAAAATTTGAGTATTATTTTTTTATCCATCACTCTGATCGCTATGGGATTTCTTTCTTTACGGAACCAAGATGTCCTTTCAAAAATAAAATTTCATAAAACCATGACATTTATTTTTCAGTTACAAAAACAATTAAACTTAACTTCTGGCTATTGGCTTGGGTTTTTTACCGGCTTTTTCCCCTGCGGCTGGCTCTATACTTTTCTCCTGGCTGCCGTCGCCAGCAAAAGCCCCTACGCTGGGGCTTTGATTCTATTCCTTTTCACTCTGGGTAGCATCCCTGCTTTAAGCGCCGTCTCCTTATTGGTCCAAAGAAACATCCTGCTTTCAAATGAAAAAAAAAGAAAACTCGCTGGCATTATTTTACTCCTTGCCGGGTTATACTCCCTGATCTCCCACTTTGTATTTGGCTTTCATTACGCCGATGAGTTATTTAAAATTTAAAGGTACTTTCAATTTAAGAGCCTGCAACAAAATGAGTTATACAATTTGGTTTAAAGATTTTTGGAAAAAGACGTGTACTTTTTAAAATTTCTCAAAAATTCTAACCATGGAATACATTGTACGTTACCAATACTTAATTTTTTTGGATGACGGCTTAACATAAATATTTTTTTCACATTGGGAAAATCTTCAGTTATCTTCCCTATTTTATTTATTTCATTATCGTTTATACTATCAGATGATTTAATTTCAATTAAAATATTTTGTCTGTTTTTAGTAAGTATAAGGTCTATCTCCACATCGTATTTTGTCTTAAAAAAAGATAGCTTATAACTTTGCTCATAATAACTATTTAATTTTCTAATTTCTAAAATCAACATTGTTTCAAATAACTCTCCAAATACAGATGTTCCTAACACTGGAATTTGCTCTAAGGAACCTTCAAGGCATTTCTTTACACCTGTATCAAAAAAATAAAATTTAGGGTTCTGTTTTTGACTTTTTCTTACGGACTCATGAAATGAAGGCAAATAAAAACCTATCAATGTATCTTCGAGTACATGAAAATAGGACTGAACCGTTTTTATATCCACGCCAATTTCCTGGCTTATTTTTTTATGGTTAATAATCTTTCCAGAACATTGGGCAGCAACTTCTAAAAAAGATCTAAACGGATCTAGTTTTCTTATAATTTGCTCCAACCTAATTTCTTCATTCAAATAAGTTAAGACGTAACTTTGTAAATATTTTCTTTTATCAAAATCATTATATAATGAATATATTTTAGGCAAACCACCCCAATGTAAAAATTTAATCAAATTAAACTCATCAGCCAACTCGAGTGGAGAAAGCGGATACATTTCATGCACAAAGGCACGTCCTGCAAGTAAATTAGAACTACCCCGCTTTAGTTTTCTTGCACTCGACCCTGTTAAAATAAATTTAACATTTTTACTTTCTATCATCAGATGAACCATATCCAATAGCCTTGGGACTTTTTGAATTTCATCAATAACTATCCAGTCTGGTTTCTTTTTAAGTGAAATATACTCTTGTTCAATTCTTTTTGGAGTTTTAGCATAATAATCCTCAATCTCTGGATCCAATAAGTTTAACACCCAAGGATTCTTCATTTTAAACTGCTTTTTTAAATAAGTCGATTTTCCTGTACCCCTGGCTCCAAAAATAAAGAAACTATTTTTATTTGATGGTGATAGTAATCTTTTATACATTTCTTTACCTTTCAAACTAGTGGATGTAACTCCATTATTTTCTGCTATTTATGGAGTTATGTCCACTATTAATGCCTATGAAAGGTAAAAAATTACAACTCTGTCTCCATTTATAGAGAATGGGCAACATTGGTCGTTGATTCTTTTGAAATTTAGTGACTTTCAAAGTACATTGCCTGAATCTCTAAGGATAATTCCTCTAGATGAAGAGAGGCAGTCAAAGGACTCAGGATTTGTTACGGATTGGAAATTATAGTTCCAATTTTGATCTGATCTTTTGTGTGGTTAAGCGCCAAGGTTAAACCCAATTTTTCTAGTTTTTGTGAGATGTTACTTGATATTATATTTTTCTTCATTATTCAGATAAATATATAAAGAATTTATCTGAAAAACGAGACCTTTTAAAATAGTTAAAAAACGTTATATATTCAAAAGTTACCGAAATTCAGTATTTGCAGGTGGCCCTACAGACGATCGTCAAGACAAGTCCAAAATCAGACCTTTCAGCCAGTTTCTTGTACCTAGTAAAAAGGTATAATCATGGAAATGAGGTTTTTCTGTTTTTTTCTATTTTTTTTTCCAATAAGTAACTTAGCTTCAGAAGTCTGTCCTAATACCGACTTAACCAAGGAAGTTCCGATATCGAAACGCAAAAATTTTTTTCAATCAAATATGCAGTGGTGCTGTTCATTTGCAGCTGTAGATGCTCTTTCTTTGAAATCTGGCGAGAACATCTCTGGGATAGACATAGCAACTAAATTAGCAAGCAAAACGAAACAACTTGAATACTGTAACTTCAACGAAGTCATTGAAGCAGTGAACACAAGCGAAGGTCTATGCACTGAAGAAAATTATAATATGGCTCCAATTTTTCCTGACAATTTTTTTTTAGGTAAGCTTTCTGAACAAGAGATTAAAAACTATTTTACCGGAAATCAGTTTAAGTATGAGACCACTAAATTAGAGTCTATTTTTGAATTTGCAAAAGCGAATCCAGACTTTATAAAAGAAAATTGCAATTCTGATATTCCTGTAAGTAGTCCAATGTTCCGAAATATTAAAAACATGAGGGACATTGCGCAAGTCCTCAAGTTTACCATTGATAAATCTTTTTTTGATTTTCTATCTGCCCTCTCGACATACGGCTGCACTAGAAAAGTTAAAATTTCCATTCAACACGAATCACTTCCATTTCCAGTAAATGATGATTCTTTGCGAGAAAATAGTATGAATCGAATTATCCATAGTCTCACTTTAAATCAGTCTCCTGTCATTGGTATTGGCACAGGCGAACTATTCAAAATACCTTATGATAACCGAAATTGGATACAGCGATTAAGTGCGCGCCTAAATGGGGACCATGTAGTTAATATAGTAGGTTCTAGATCTGAAGGCGGAAAGTGCTTCATAAAAGTTAGGGACTCAGCTAATGGAGGACTTGGTTGCGAACTTATGAAGAAGAACCCAAATATCGTCTGCTCTCCAGAAGAGTTTCATGATCAAATGACTTACGAAGTTGAGGCTACCACATTGTCTCGAGTTACACGCGACGGATTTATACTAAAATGAGAGACTTTGCCCGGGGCTGCCCGAAGTATAGTAAAAATTAACTCATTTATAAACTATTTTTAGATTTTGATTTAATGATTAGGTTGGGAACTGGCTGGCATCATTCCACCTGTCATCTTGACAACACCTTTTCGGGATAAGACCCTCGACAAACTAGCAAAAACTACATTCTTAATCCCTGTAAGTACCGTTGGTTTTTGTCGTTCGTCCAGAGCCTTAAGTGCCACATCAACGACATGTTCAGGGCTTTGCGATAAGCCTTTGGGTAAATCTTCTTTTTTTCCACCTGCGGCAACTTGAAAATTTGTATCGGTTATTCCAGGACACAGTCCCATAACGTAAACTCCACGTTTCTGTTGCTCATACCAAAGCGAATCTGACAACGAGGACACAAATGCTTTCGTTGCACAGTAGAGGGCCATCGATGGCGTTGGCATAAAAGCCAGAGCTGATGAAACATTTATTAAAGAATCACCACTCGTTGCATTTTTTAGAAAAGCGTAGGAAAGGCGAACCACTGCCTCACAATTTAAGTGAAACATTTGCATTTGCTTCTCAAAAGAGATCTCGGTGAATCCACCCACGGTTCCAACACCAGCATTGTTAATCAATAAATTAAATTTTCCATCTTCAATGATTTTTTGAATTTTACTTTGCCCTTCAAGACTAGATAAATCAGCGACTTGATAACTGTGAGAGGCTCCTAATTGCGAAGTCAGTTCTTTCAGCTTTGTTTCATTTCTTGCAACGACAGTGACAAGAAATCCCTCTCGTGCTAATCGCACCGCAAATGCTTTTCCAATTCCTTCACTACCACCTGTCACCAATGCTGTTTTTACCATCTGAAAGCTCCTTAAATGATACAAAAATAATTTTCAATTTAGAGAGTAAGCTCTGCCATTAGTCTTGTCCATGTTTTACTTAGGGTTTCAAATTCTTGTCCTTGATTCAAAATTCTAGATGTAATCTCTTTAATCAATCACCATGTTAATAAAGGATGATACCTATGCCGTCCTCGAAAACAGATTTCACGCTACTGCAAAAACTTCGCAAGGGCGTCTGTATCGACTGAACAGTGTTGACCATTCGCAACTGGCTTCCAAAGAACCTGGAAACCTTTCATTTTGGACAATTTGATGAAGGTATTCGCACCAAAATAGAAACCATATTGATCTTTGTCTCCGCAGGACAGAAAAAATTTAGGCCCATTTTTTCCTGGCGAAATTCTTCGAATTAAAGTCAGTGGAGATACTTCAGTCTCTAATGTCGATGATAAAAAATACTGATCACGTATTTTAAACAAATACCGCGCATAGGGAAGCCAAGCACCCGTTTTTTTGATATAGCTATCGATATCACTGCCCTCATTTCCGAGGGCTGGACAGAGAAGAGCAATTTTGGAAAAGAAAGGTGCATTTTGTAATCCAAGTGTGCCTGCATTGAATCCACCCATCGAATGCCCAATGAGAATACGTTCATCGATACGACCATTCATCAATTGCTTTTCGATGTATGGGAAGATTTCATTCACAAAGACCTCATAAAGGCCACTTTGAGGAAGCAACGATCGTTTGCTCAGCAGCCACATCGGCCCAAAGGATACGCTGACAATACTAGGTGCCTGGATCCCCGAGTTTCTCCATGATTGACGAACTTGCTCACCCAGCCCCGTGGATTCGAACCAAGTCTTTTCACTTTCTCCGCCTCCATGAAATTGCAAAATTAACTTACGGACACTTTTTCCCACGCCAACAGAAAAGCAATACTTCCATAAAACTGAGGACTTTACTTCTTTACAAATAGGGTTTGAATCCGAGGCTGATAGAAAAAAACGGTTTCCCGCGTGGGTGCAAATTACAAATCCTAAAATGAATAAAATTACAATACCACTTTTTCCCATTAAATCCCTCCGTGCGAGATAATCAAATTAACCAAAGAAGATAATACTCAAAGCACGATATTAGAAGTTAGGTAAAATGCAAACTGATTTGGAACGTTACTCATTAAGAAATTTCCATTGAAAATTCATTTAAATATTTTTTCATTACTTCAACTCTTCTTATTCCCTCGGTTTGACCAGATTTAGTTTTTAAAGTTGAGGCGGTTTTGAAAAGCTTCTTATAAAAATGATCGATTGTGAAAATAGAGTCATCAGGTTCTCTTTCTTCACAAAATGGATCAAGAGTTGAATAAAAAGGTCGTTTCAGAAGTCCTGCTGTTGCAAAACAACGAGCAATTCCTATGGCTCCAAGCCCATCCAAACGATCGGCATCTTGTATAATTTGGGCTTCCAAAGATTTAACTTCGATATTTGCACTAAAACTATGACCTTCAATTGCATGGGCAATTTCAGAATGGTATAGGTGCGGATAATTAATGGATTTCAAAAACTCAATGGCACCTTCTGCTGACAAACGTGAAGCTTTACTTCGAAGAGGACTATCTTTTGGCACAATAACAAAATCATGAAGCCACGCTGCCGGAATAATTATTTCAAGTCTTCCGTTTTCTAGTTCACATAGTTTTTTAGACAATGAAACTACTCTTTTAAAATGCAACAAATCATGAGCTGGATCATCAGACGTTGCCACTCCTGAAATTTTCGCTTCAAAAATATTTTCCCATTCAATAAAATTACTTTTTTCCATTTTGTGACCCACTATCCTTCATCAAATCCCGTATCATATCACTCCACACTGGGTCAATCATCTCGTCAGTTTTTGTGGTTAATCGACCTTACATTAATAGAAAGATTTTATTTGGGAACTTTCTAAAATTAGTACCAGCAAATCAAACTCTATCTACAGCAGATCACTCATCTTATAGAGGTGGAATCTACTCTTTTGGGAGCCGCAGTGGGCATCTTTTCTAACCCTTTCTTCCTATATAGATGTTCGCACTGAATCTGTCCACATCATATAGGGGGTTAAAAAGGCTGTAATTTTTATACTTTCCTTGCAGAGGCTTTTAAAACTCTACCAGATATGTTGTCTCATTTTTATTAAAACAGCTCTTTCAGGTTGAGGTATCAAGAATTTGATACCAATACTTTCGCAAGAGTTAAACCAACTTTTTGGAATAATATAAGGAGTAATAAAATATGAAATATTTTTTGTTAACATTGATTTTTTTTGTGAGTCTTAATACAATGGCAAGTGAACTGACTTGTTATACTAATGATGCCAATGGAGTTATCAAGCTGGTTGTTACAAATCCGTCAGATTATTATAATGGAAAAGCTCAAGTTTCTGGGTCTGATCTTCTTAATCATTTAGGCAATATGATTTCAAGCCTTAAATTGGATTGTGATGGTTCATCTTGCACAATGAAGGGACGATTTAATTTAAATAAAAAAACTTTCTTCATTGGTGGCAGATTTGAACCAGGATTTGATGCGTATCCTGAAGGAAATGGGCTTAAGCTTTTTAAAACCTATGATGGAAGAAAGACCGGAGAAAACTGGTTTTTTAACAACTGTTACTAAAAGCCGATTTTGCAAGAGGTTGAAATTGCAAACAGGTTTCACAAGTCGAACGTCGAAGGTCTATTGGTAGTTGGTTTTGGAGCCGGAGTATTTCTTTGACCCTGTTTCATTACGGCTCTCATTCTTGCGAGCTCTTCAGCGGTGTATGTGAGAACTTCCACTGATTGATCGTACTCATTAAAATGTAGAATTTCATATTGATATGAATTCCCTTTGCGCGTTACTCCATTAATTGTAGCTGTTCGTCGAAGAATACGCCCAGTACCATTATCTAACGTTAATTCAATTGTAGAACCTTCAGGAAAATGGGGCATTTTTCCTGATGTTCGAGTTCCACCTTGTATGCCTCTTTCGTACTGCCTGTATGGTGAATCACTAGCTCGTGCGGTATTAGTAGGCGCACGTGGAGTTTCCTTCGGAGCTTGAGAAGCAATCCCTCCCACAGGTAGAACTGGTTTTGCGAGATCATCGTCGGTCATACCGTAAGGAATATAATTATTGTAATCGATGGTCAGGCTGTCTTGGTTCTGACCTCCGGGGTGGACCGGTGGCTCCGTCGGTTCAATCCGGGATGTATTATTAGCAGAAGAAGAGCGCGCCGCTTGCTCGGCCGCTCGCTTTTCATATATTGCTTTCTGGGTGAACTTTTCAGCCAAGACAGAGTTTTTGATTTCGCTGTTTTCGCCTGCCTTGCTTGCTAGGAACTCAAGGAATTTATCAGGGTTCTTGGATTCGGTATCGGCCAATTTTTCAGCAATGGCTTTTGTCACCGGAAAATTCCCTTCTACTGTTTTTCCTGTAACTGGATCTTTGTAGAAAACCTTGTAAGTAGGCATATAATTTTCACCCAAATATCGTTCTTTAATGTAGGCAACAACCTTAAAGGGTTTTTCATTCGAATTGGGAATCTCAATGTCTACAAGCTCGCCTTTTTGCTTTCTTCCTTCAGGACCCAGCCGGCGGAAAATTAGTTTATTCCAATCAACTAGTTTCCAAGCCTTTTTTGCATCAATTTCTGCGATATCAGACTCTGCAAAGCCAATATCCTTAAGCCTTTTCACATCTTGCTGTAATACCAAACCAGTTCG
Organism: Deltaproteobacteria bacterium; assembly: GCA_017302835.1. NCBI lineage: Bacteria > Pseudomonadati > Myxococcota > Myxococcia > Deltaproteobacteria bacterium. The sequence goes on from JAFLCC010000004.1 coordinate 323,936, forward strand.
TTCGCCCCGCATGCGAGCATTAAGGGCATGCTGCTCTGATGGTGTCAAATTTTTTGGTGGCTGTTGGTTCACTACTGTTTGTTTCGCTGTATTTAATCTTTCCTTGACCTCTTGACGGCGCTGTTCTCTTGAGGGGTCCATCCTTTTGCCGGGCAAGTTCTCAGCAGTTTTTGCGACGGCCGTTTCTGCATTATTATCCTTTACAGCGGATGGAATGGGTTGGGCCACACTTCTTGCGGTTTCGGAAGTTTCGTCCATTTTGCTAACAGAAGCCTGTGCTGAATCGACTTGGGTGCTACGAGTGGGAGGCAAATTCTTAGCTGTCTTTGGGCCTGCAGAGGCAGAAAGTGCGGCATGGGTCAGACCAGTGGCACCTGCGGCCAATAGAGCAGATTGTAGGATGCAGTCGTTGAGCTCGATTCGATTTTTCTCTGCCTTTTGGATATCCTCAGACCAAAAGGGACAAATATTTTGAGGCTCAAATTTAATTCCCTTTTGAAGGCAGTTTGTGGTGAAGGCAGTCAAAAAAGCCGTGTATTCAACAGCTATAGGGGCTGCCTTAATCGCACGAACCAATTGATCAGAAGCATTTTTGAGTTTAGAGTTTTTTGCTAGGAAGTTTTTGACGGTAGATGCTGACCGCGCTGAAGCCAGCCTCAATAAACGCACTTTATTTGCATACTTTGCTGCGGCAACATACGCGCCACCGAAAGCAAAAGTTGCCAAATCGAAAGCAGCACTGACTCTGTCGGGTCCTTTGGTAAATCTAGCCTCGACCTGACAAAGCAACTTGAACATGGGTTTTTCTGCTTCTCCAAAATCTTTGTCAAAATATCCATTTGAAATCGCAAGTTGAAGCAATTCAGTTTTTGCCTTATCCGTGAGATCGTCCTTGAAAACCCGTTCTGTTTGATAGCCCTCAGACCGGGAAACATTTTTGGATCGTTCCTCTGATTGGTTCAGAAGAGAACTTTTTGTTTCTTTTAACCCATGACTAACCCAAGGCAAAGTATAAGAGAAACGGTCTTTAATTTCTTTCTGGGTTGGAGGGGGCTCTTTCTTTGCCAGTTCAAGGATGAGTTCTTTCATAATTTTGCTGTTCCCGTTCCACAAGCTCAAAATCATCTTTTCGGCATTGGCTGTGTGCTCAATCCATTTGTCATAAAGAGATTTTTCATCAATTTTTGCTGGTTTAAGACCTTCTTGGCACTTTATTGCTTCTTCACCCTTTTGGCTCCTACAGAGAGCTGAAATAGAGTTATTCTTGCCCATAATTTGTTGATATTCACGATAATACTTATCTGCCTCTTTCAAGTTTTCGGTTATCAAGGGCAATGTTTTATGAATCTCTCCAGCAATAGCTTCTTGTAGTTTTTGATTACCAGAAACCACATTTGCATTTTCAATCGCGCAGCTTGCTTCTTCAAAATTCGCTTTAGCGAGGTCCTGAAACAGCGCCGCCTCAGCTATAGCATTTGAGCTTTGCTTCATTTCACCAACTGTATACTTACGGTGCGCACAAGTCGGGTCATTAAAGCTCTTTTGAAGGACCTCTAGATCGCTGTCCTCAACATCTTTACAACTATCAAAAGAAGTAGCATTATAAAAGGTCGCCGAAAAATTGGACATCAAGCCAGCCATTGCGTCCAAGCTACTTAGTAGGATCAAAGCCAGCATTGAAGTGAAAATCAGGGTTTTTTGCATAACTCTAATAATTGTCGCATAAATTAGAGTGCGGTCAATATCAACAATTTTTTCGCCTGTGAGATTGTTGTTCAGGACTAAAAACTGTCTATTTCTGATAGTATCTTAGTAGGGGATCATATCAAGTTGAGATCTTTGATAATTCTAGCACCAGGTCCTGTCAGTATAAGTTTGAACAAACATCAAATGCATTGGCGATTCCAAATGATTCGAAGTCTTGAATTCAATTCAGAATGATTCAAATAGAAAGATTTTATTTGGGAACTTTCTAAAATTAGTGGGAAATATGTGGAAAACTAGGTTTAGATAATTTCAACTTTTACTTAAAGTAAGACTTTAAGTTTTAACAGGTCCAGATTTCAATTTAATTCCAAAGTATAAACA